>JAUWXQ010000004.1 GCA_030616305.1 Hadesarchaea archaeon | reverse complement strand
CGTCGGTTGTCATGTCCACCACACTGCCGCGTTTCGTGGCTTTGATTCCAGCTTGATAAATCGGCACTGTACCAACCGGAACCCTTACAGCACGGAGAATCCGGCGCCTTATCTCGTTGATATCACCCCCAACGCTGAGGTCCATCACCGCATCCGCACCATACTCCACGGCAATTTTTGCCTTCTTGAGTTCCTCCTTCAAGTTCACGTAATCAGGGGATGTTCCAACGTTAGCATTGACCTTTGTGGATAGACCCTCGCCTATCCCCCTGACCTCAACGTTTTTTCGTTTGACATTCCGCGGGATGATCAGCCTGCCCGCCAAGACGCTGTTTAAAATGAATTTAATTGGCTTTTTCTCAGCTTTCGCAACAGCTTTCATTTCCGGCGTTGCCTTCCCCCGTCTGGCATCTGACATCTGCATGCTACGCACCCACCCTACTATACTGCCTCCGCTGAAAAAGTTTTCATTTTTAAGTTCGAAAGTTTAAGATATTGGGGAGTTGAGTGGCAATTCAAGTCGTTAAAAAAAGTGGGAAGGCTGAACCTTTCCAGCGCCAAAAGATAGTTGACTCCTGCACAAAAGCTGGAGCGCCCGCCGATGTCGCCGCAAGCATCGCTGACGATATCGAAAAATCCGCGCGCGACCAAATGCCTACGAGTGAAATCCGAGTGCTGGTTTTGGACCGTCTCGGTAGGGTAAGGCCCGAGTGGAGACAGAGCTGGGAGAAATACGAACAGAGCAAGGGACAGAAAAAGTAGCCTCCTGCGCAGGACGAAAACTTAGACGGCGATGGGATAAGATAGACCCTAGAGTTATTTTAAAGTTGAAACAGGCATCTCAATTTGGAAGTGATTTGGTGGCGCGGGCGATAATGATTGGTCGTTTTCAGCCCATTCATAAAGGTCACATCGAGGTTATCAAGCAAGTCCTCCAAGAAGTCGATGAGCTGATCATAGGGATAGGAAGCTCCCAAGAGGGCCACACGCTTGAGAACCTTTTCACCGCAGCCGAGCGCGTGCTCATGATCGAGAAGGCATTAGAGGAAGTAGGAATAGACCGTTCACACACGCACATAGTGAAGATTCCGGACGTTCACAACGACGCGACCTGGGTTTCTCATGCGGTCTCGTTAACGCCACAATTTTCAGTGGTCTATTCGCGTAACCCTTGGGTTCAACGGCTGTTCAAGGAAGCAGGGTACGAGGTCCGAACCCCCCCGCCGTACAAACGCAAAGAGTACCAGGGGGAGGAAATTCGAAATCGGATGCTCAAAGGTGAGAGATGGGAGGATCTAGTGCCGAAGGTGGTGCTTGAGGTCATGCGAGAAATCAAGGCAGTTGAGCGGTTGAAGAATTTATCAAAAAACAAATGATTTACTCTTTTAGAAGTGAAACATGTATCTTGCTAGATCAACTTTTTTATTTCTGACCTCGACGCTCTCCGCAGCCAGCAGTCTTGCCTTCTGCAGGATACCTAGCTTGTAACCTCCGATCCTACCGTCCGACCGTACAACGCGATGGCAGGGTATTTTTACAAGGTGAGGATTTTTGGCCAGAGCGTTCGCAACCGCCCTATGAGCACGCGGTCTGCCCAAAGCTCGGGCAAGCTCTTTGTAAGTTGTAACATTGCCCACTGGAATTGTCGAGACAAGCTTCAGGACGCGGGACTGAAACTCGGTCATAGTACCGAACGATAATCATTCCAATTCTTATTAATCTTGGAGTCAAACCTTCAGTGATGATAGAAATAGATGGCGCGGTTGGTGAAGGTGGCGGTGCTGTATTACGAACAGCGCTAGCACTAGGTGCGGTCAGCCAGCGTCCTATCCATATCTATAACATCCGAGCAAAGAGGGCAAGACCCGGCTTACAACCCCAACATCTCCGAGGGGTCGAGGGGCTTGCAAAACTCACGAACGCCAGAGTTGAGGGAGCAAAGCTCAACTCAACCGAGCTGACATTCGAGCCCACGATAATAGAGGGGGGTAGGTACCACATCGACATAGGCACTGCGGGTAGCACCACTCTCGTCCTACAAATTCTGATGCCTGCAGCGGCCTTCGCGCGCAAGCCTGTTGAGGTCGAAATCCGTGGAGGCACCGACAATCCAATGGCCCCCCCCATCGACTTCCTCAAAAACGTCACGCTACCCACGCTCCGCAAGATGGGCTACCGAGGGGAGGTCGAATGTGTTCAGAGAGGCCACTATCCTAAGGGCGGGGGAGTTGTGCGCGCCCACATCGAGCCCATAGAAAAACTACATGCGCTCACGCTCACCGAACCCGGAAAGGTGGTCCGCATCTCTGGCTTGGCCCACTGCGTCCGCCTTCCAGACCATATTGCAACCCGGATGGCGCACGTTGCAAGCATGGCGTTGGTCAAGGCAGGGTATTCCAAGGTTCACATCAAGACCGAATCCTACCCACCGACCCAAGATCCGCACCTCGGCCCCGGGGCAGGGATAACACTCTGGGCCGAAACAGAGGGCGGTGCAATTTTAGGTTCGAGTTCGCTTGGTAAACTGGGAAAGCCAGCCGAACAGGTCGGGCGCGAAGCGGCAGAGAGTCTGATTGCGCAATTAAAAACAGGCTGCGCGGTCGACCGCCACCTCACCGACCAGCTCGTACCCTACCTCGCGCTGGCCGAAGGCGTCTCCGAAATAACGAGCGCGGAACTCACCTCGCACACACTGACTAATATCGCGCTGGTCGAGCAGATTCTAGGTGTCAAGTTCGAGGTTCAGGGTCAGCAGGGACAGCCTGGGCGGATACGAGTGAAAGGGCTAGGACTCCACCCTGAGCGCCCAGTCAAAGCATGATGCGGAGCAACATCATCACAAAGAATATCATGAATATCAAAAACGAGAGCTGAGCTGGCCGCCATTTCCCCTTGAATGCTAATCTCATCTCCTTCCAGACAAACTTCAGATCCCTACGCATCGCGTTGAAACCCCGCGCTGCAATGTATGCATATATGAGCCCAACAACCGCTAGGAAGGCCACAGCAAGTACCGGTGTTGCAAAGAAAATGGCCCCCATCTCTGGGGAGATGTATGCCTCTATCGGTGCCGCGAGGAATATGAAAAACGCCCCGATTGCGAAAAGCGTGATGAAATCGCTCAACAACAGTTTTATCGTGCCCTTGTGCTTGCAAATTTCTCGCTTTTCCCATTTTGTCAACTTCCATGACCAGTGTTTTCCCTCCTTGCCCGTGATTGCCACCAGGCCCCCCAAGCCTTTCCATAAGTTCCAAGCCACGCGCAGCGAAACTGCCGCGATGATGTAAATTCCCGTAAGCTCAAGCAGGCCGTGCATGAAAAACATGGCCGAGACCGCCAACATGCTCGTTGACCCATAGAGGTGGTAGTAGTAAGTGAGGGACATGCCGATCATGTAGTTAGTTGCCACCACTGAGTTGAACCCGAAGTACGCAGGTGTCCCAACCGCACAGATTCCAGCGACTCTTAGGTTGTGTGACCAATAGTACTGGGTTCTCGTCCAGTCGTCCATTACTGAGATATTTTCTAGCGCGTTTTCGTACTCCTGGACATCGGGCTTTTCAACGAACTCGGTTGGAGAGAACGCCAGCATATGGTATGCTGTGCTTAGTATCATTACCGTGAAGGCCACCACGATCACTATGCCGATCGCTGATGAACTCCGCCTGAAGGCACCTGAAACCGTCGTTCTGAGATTCACCACGCCTACACTATCCATAGACGTCTTTTGGTCTGAACTTCTGCTTTAGAATACGGACCAGCTTCCCCCTCTTGACCTTGCGGTAGAAACATGAGCGGTATCCCTCGTGACAAGCGGCGCCCACCTGCTCGACATCGAACAGTAAGGCATCCCCGTCGCAATCTACCCAGACTCTTTTCACGCGTTGATAGTGCCTCGACTGCTCACCTTTCAACCATAGCTTTTGGCGAGATCGGCTCCAGTAGTGCATCAGGCCGGTGGTCAGAGTTTTAAGCACTGCCTGCTCGTTTTGCAACGCTACCATCAGCACTTCCTTCGTCTTGAAGTCACGAGCCACAGCTGTGACAAAACCATCTTTGAACTTCAGCGCCTTCACGATCGCTTGAGCTTTAGCTTGGGCCAGTTTCAACCAATCACCCTCGTCTCCGTCTGAGCTCCTCCATAACTTCCTCCAGCTTTACTCCTTTCGCCGCGAGCAGAACCATCGCGTGGAAGATCAAGTCGGCCGCCTCGTGCGCTATCGCTTGCCTGTTCCCGCCTTTCCCGGCCTCGATGAGCTCTCCAGCCTCTTCCTCGATCTTCTCCGGCACCTTGCCGCTCGCGAGTAGGCCGGAAACGTAGGAGCCTTCTTTTGGTCTATCGCGTCGGTCCTCGATGACGGCAAACACTTCGTCAAGTATCTCCGTTCCCATTTTCACGCCTCCTTCATCCTTTCCTTGATGCTCCGGGCGTGCCCCGGCAGGCCTTCTATCTCCGCCAGTCGCTCCGCTACCTTGGCCACCCGCTTCAGTCCCTGTTTGGAGAGTTCCTGTACGGTTGGGAGCTTGACAAAATCGAGCACTGAAAGGCCGGAACGCCTCTTGGCCGCGCCACCGGTGGGCAGGATGTGGTTTGGCCCTACTGCGAAATCTCCTGCAGCCACAGGGGAGTAAGCACCGACGAAGATGCTTCCCGCGTTCTTTATCCGCTTCAGCACCCCTTTTGGTTGTTTCACCATAAGCTCAAGGTGCTCGGGGGCATAGGCATTGGCGAATTTGATTGCTTCGTCCAAGTTCCGCACCACAACTATCCGACCGTACTTCTGCAGCGCCTTGCGCACCACTTGTCTGCGCGGGTTCTCCTCCATCATCTTCTCCGCGAGTCCCTGAACCTTTGACGCTAGCTCATCCGAAGTTGTCACTAGCACAGCCGCGGCATTAGTGTCGTGCTCAACTTGTGAGACGAGGTCCGCCGTGACGAACCTCGGTTCTGCCGAGTTGTCTGCGATGATGAGAACCTCACTTGGACCAGCAATGAAGTCTATGTTGACGTTTGGGGCTACCAACTGCTTCGCTGAGGCTACGTAAACGTTTCCGGGGCCAACAATTTTGTCCACTTTGGGCACAGTCTCTGTTCCGTACGCCATTGCCGCTATCGCTTGAGCCCCGCCCACCTTGAACACCGCATCTACACCCGCTACTTTGGCGGCCACGAGCACTGCGGCATCGATTTTCCCGTCCTTACCCGGTGGCGTGCAGACGATGACTCGCTCCACGCCTGCCACCCTCGCCGGAACCACCGCCATCAGCAGGCTCGATGGATATCTCGCGAGCCCTCCAGGAACGTAGACGCCCACGCTCTCAAGCGGCCGCACGAGCTGCCCAGCCTTTACACCCGGACCGAGTTGCGTCATCCATCCCCGCGGTAGCTGCTTGAGGTGAAACTTCTTTATCGCCGCGGCCGCACCCTTGATCGCCTTCACCGTCGTCGCGTCGAGTTGCTTGTAAGCCGAGCGGAACTCTGCCTCACTCACCCGGAGCTCGTCAACGCTGAGTTTTACCTCATCGAGGCTCGCGGTGTAGTCCAGCAGAGCCCGGTCGCCATCCCTTCTAACGTCTGAAACTATCTTCACCACGCGCAGTAGGACGGAATCCACGTCCAGCTCTGAGCGTTTTAGCAGGAACTCCCACTCTCTCTGGAGATAATCGCCCAACTTCACTATTTTGAATGGCCCCAACTATCGCACCTCCACTCCTCGCTCACGAAGATAGTCTTTGACCTGTTTCACCGTGTAGGTACCAAAGTGGAAGACGCTTGCAGCAAGAGCAGCATCGGCTCGGCCAGCGGTCAATGTATCATAAATGTGCTCGAGTTTGCCAGCGCCACCCGAGGCTATTACTGGAATACTCACTGCTTTAGCTATTGCGCGAGTGCCTTCGATATCGTATCCATCCTGCGTTCCGTCGGTGTGTACTCCCGTGTAGAGAATCTCGCCCGCGCCAAGAGATTCAACGCGTTTGGCCCACTCGATCATGTCGATGCCGGTGGGTTTCATTCCGCCGTTGATGCAGACTTCCCACTTGTTTTCTCCGATTTTCTTCCCGTCGATGGCGCACACCGTCTTCTCCTTTCCGAATTCGCGGGAGAGTTCGCTCATAAGCTCTGGTCTCCTGACAGCGGCTGTATTCACCGAGACCTTACTGGCCCCGGCATCCAAAACTGCTCTGGCGTCGTCAACACTACGTATGCCTCCACCAACTGCTAGCGGGATCGATATCACACTCGACACTCTTCGGACCACTTCGAGCAACGTTGGCTTGTTCTCTGGAGTCGCCGTGATGTCGAGAAGCACCAACTCGTCCGCCCCGTCCTTCTCGTAACGCTTGGCAAACTCAGCTGGGTCACCGACTTCTTTCACGTTCCTGAAGCGCACTCCTTTGACAAGTTGCCCATATTTTGTGTCGAGGCAAGGAATAATTCGCTTGTACGTTAGATCACTCCCTTGGTACTCGGCACACCTCGTCTCCGAGATGTCTTGCTCACTGCCCTGGCTAACGCTACCCCTAGTGCCTTGAAGATAGCTTCCGCCTTGTGGTGGTCGTTCTTGCCGCGCATGACCTTCACGTGCAGGTTGAACCTTCCGTTCGTCGCCAGCGCCTGCAACAGGTGGGCTACCAAGTCACTGCTGAGGTCGTCCAACTTCCGCTTCGCAAACTTGGCCTCTATGTCGGGGAAGGCTCTCCCACCCAGGTCCACAGCGGCCATAACCAGTGCATCGTCCATCGGCACTATCGCGTCACCCATGCGCTCGATTCCGACTTTCTTACCCAATGCCCGCTCGATTGCCTCTCCTAATGCGATCATCGTGTCCTCGGCGATGTGGTGTTCGAAGTCGCCACGAGCTTTGAGGTCGAGGTCGAAACAGCCGTGCTTGGCGAAGCTCGAGAGTAGGTGGTCGAAGAACTTGATCGTGGTGTCAACTCTTGCCTTGCCGCTCCCGTCCAGGTTGATCCTAACCCCAACTTTTGTTTCCTTCGTTTTTCGCTCAACCTTTCCGACCCGCATCTCTCGCCACCTCCATTGCCTCTCTTAACGTGAACTTGCGCTCGTATAACGCCATCCCGAGAACCAGCCCCGCTGCCCCCGCCTCCCGCGCTATGCGCACGTCTTCTAGTGTTCCCACTCCTCCGGAAGCGAACACCGGTATCTTGACGGCGCTCACGAGCTCTCGGATTTCACGTGCAGCCACGCCACGCATGCTCCCCTCAACGTTGACGCTCGTATACAACAATGAGCCCACACCCATCCTTTCAAACTCTTTCGCCAACTGGAGTGCTGTTTTTTCGGTCTGAGAGCGCCAGCCCTCTATGGTTACCTTACCTGCGCGAGAGTCAAGCGCGACCATGACCCGTGCACCGCCTGCCAGTTCGACGAGTTTCGCGACGAGATTAGGGTTCTTGACCGCGGCCGTACCTAAGATTACCCTGTCAGCCCCTATCCCCAAGAGTTCGTTCGCCCGTTCAAGCGTTCGGATTCCACCCCCTACCTCTACGCCGACCCTCACGTTCGATATGACATCAGCGACCTTCTGGAAGTTGTCCCCCGTGCCCATCGCGGCATCGAGGTCAATCACATGTAGGTACTTTGCTCCTTCAGCCACCCATCGTTGTGCTAGCTCAACTGGGTCACCGTAAACCCGCTCGGTATCTGGCTTTCCTCCCACCAGCTGGACGCAACGTCCCCGCATGATATCCACGCTCGGAACAACCAACACGCCTACACCCCTCTGAATTTTCACGGTAGCACTCTTTCGATTGGTATGACGAGGATGTCCTTGGCCCCCGCCTGCTTGGCGCGTTTCACGACTTTGTAGACCTCGGCTTCATCGACCACCGCTTGAACCGCTAGCATCCCTTTTGCACCTTCGACACGGGAGACTGTTGGTCCTGCCATCCCCGGCATCACCCGCTTGATTTTTTCAAGCTTTGCTTCGGGCACGTTCATCAATACCAACTTCTTTCCTCTCGCCTTGACCACGCTGTTGATGGCCGTAACTATGTCGTCGATCTTGGCCTTCTTCTCCTTCAAACTTCGGCGGTTGGCTATCAACCTCGATGTGCTTTCCAAGATCGTGTCGATTATCTTCAGTCCGTGTGCGCGCAGAGTTGTGCCTGTGCTCGTTACATCAACGATCAAGTCCGCCAATCCTATCAGCGGCGATATCTCAGCGGCTCCCGTGATGTCGACGAGTTCGATCTTGATTCCCTTTTCTGCGAAATACCGTTTGGTGTTCGTTGGAAATTCAGTCGCCACCCTCGCGCCCGGTTTTATGTCGCGTACTGATTTGATGCCGGATTTCTCGCTTGCTGCCACCACCAGACGAGTGTAACCATAACTTAGGTCCAGCAATTCTGCAACATCTACATCGCCACTTTCGCGCATCAGGTCGTAGCCAGTGATGCCCAAGTCAGTCGATCCTCTGGCGACGAAATCTGGGATGTCTTCCGCCCGCACGAATACCAGTTCTATCTCCGGGTCGTTCGTTCTGGCGAAGAGCTGGCGTCCGTCTCTGCCGATTACTCCAATCCCCGCGTCTTGGAGCAACTTGACGGTCGTTTCCTCTAGGTGTCCTTTCGGCACGGCAATTTTGACCATCACTTTAAACACCTCCTTTGAATTGTTTTATCGCGTTTACAAGCCTCTCGTTTTGCTCGGGTTTACCGACGCTGATTCTAACCCAACGTGGCCCAGCGCCCCTGAAGTTCGATAACTCACGGATTAAGATCCCCTTTCGCGCTAGATAATCACATAGTTTTGGTGCATTTGTCTTGAGAGGCGTCACGTTTACCATTAAGAAATTCGCGTCCGATGGCAACACGCGCAGGCCCAGCTTCAAGAGTTCTCGGCGCAAGTACGTGCGGTTCTTCCGCGTTGCGCCCACGACTTTGCGCAGATAGCCTCTGTCGCTCAGAGCTACAACCGCCGCAACTTGGGCTATGCGGTTGACGTTGAACGGTGCGCGGATGCTCTCAAGCACTTCGATCAACTTGGGGTTTCCAACAGCGTAGCCAACTCTTAGACCCGCGAGCCCGAAAGCCTTTGAAAAAGTTCTAAGCACGATCAGATTCTTGAACTTCGGTGCCAGCTTCGCGACAGAATATCCAGCGAACTCCACATATGCCTCGTCCACGATGATGAGCTTCCCGCTTTTGAGGAGATACCGCAGCCCCTCTAGGCTTACGCCGTTACCTGTGGGGTTGTTAGGCCTCCCCAAAAACGCCAACTTCGCTCCACCCAAGGCGCGTTTGAGATCTCCCGTGCGCCACTCGAAATTCGGCAGCTTGAAAAATCTCGGTACCCCCCCGTTACTTCTGCAAGCCAGCTCGTACATCGCAAACGTCGGTAAGGGGATGAGCGCCCGATCTCTTGGGTCCAAAAAAGCCTTGCAGGAGAGGTCCATGAGCTCGTCGGAACCGTTCCCGATTGTGATACACTCGGTCCTCACGCCCACGTAATCGGCTATCGCTGTTTTGAGCTTGGTGGCACGTGGGTCAGGATACAAGCCAACTCTGTCCATCTCACGCCTGAGTGCTTGAAGCACGCGTGGCGATGGGCCGTAGGGACTTTCGTTAGAGGCCAGGTTGATGACCTCTCCCCTTACATCGTACTTACGGGCGAGCGGGTACGAAGCCCTTGACCGAAGCATCTCCCTAACGCGTTTCGAAATCATTTTTTACCCTCCGAAAGTCGGTCGCTGCCCGTATATCGCTTCCACTTGTAATTCCGCTCGAAGCGTGAGGTCAGTATAGTTTCCACTACCTCACCCTCTCCGTCTATACCCAGGACTAACGCACAGCCCGATTCCTTCACCAGCACTTCTAGGGACTTCCGCATAGCATATCCCACCCTAAATTGGTCATTTTTGTATATAAAGTTTACCAATTTATTGAAAAAGTGGAGATTATTTACTATAAACCGAAAAACTTATAAATTATACACACAAATGGTGGTTCGGAGGGGTTCAAGGCCCTCGGAAAGTGGAGAAAATGGAACTGGATGCAATCGATCGGAAGCTTCTCAACCTGCTACAGGAGGACGCGAAAGTGCCCTACGCCAAGCTCGCCAAGCGACTTGGCATCAGCTCCTCTGGCGTCCACAAGCGCGTCAAGCGATTGGTCGACGAGGGAGTAATCAAAAAATTCGTCGCGATTATCGATCCCCAGCTCTTGGGCAAAAAACTAAAGGCGTTCATAGGCATTTCTACCGCGCCAGGCACATGCGGTGAGGTAATAGCTCAACTAAACAAACGACCCGAGGTGCTTGAAATCAATGAGGTCGCGGGAGAACACGACCTATTTGTGAAGATCATCACAGACGATACCCTCAAGCTTAACGAGATACTGCACGAGATGGATCGGATTCCCGGGGTTAACAGCAGCCGCACCTTGGTTGTGCTTAAAACGGAGAAAGAAACTAGTTTGGTTCGACTTTAGCCAGAACCCAAGAATGTTTAAATCAAATCAGTTTCAATTAAAATTACTTGATAAAATGAAATTTCTAAAACTAAAGACAAAACCTCTGGACATGGAAACCGGGCGGAACATCGTCGTGTTGCACGAGGACGATGCTGAGGAACTCGGGCACTTCGCGGGCGACCGAGTGAAACTATCGACTCCCAAAACCAAGGTAGTAGCCATAGCAAATGCCACGAGGCGAATGGTTCAACAAGGCGAACTTGGTACATTTGTCGAGGTTACCGAAAGTTTTGGGCTAAAGCCGGGCGATTTGGTGGAAGTCTCGCTGGCCCCCCGCCCGAAGTCCATCGCCGCCATCAAAAAGAAGATGGATGGGCAGCAGCTCTCCTCAGATGAGATTGGCGCCATCGTCAAGGACATAGCCGCAGAGAACCTCACCGTCACAGAGATGACCGCCTTCGTCGTGGCCGAGCATATCAAAGGGATGACCACGAGTGAGATCGTCGCTTTAACCCAGCACATGGTTAGAACAGGTGATAAGCTCGATCTCGAAGTAAAGCCAGTTTTGGACGTTCACAGCATAGGTGGTGTTCCAGGTAACAAGTACGCTTTGATCGTTGTCCCCACCGTGGCAGCGGCAGGTCTGACAATCCCCAAAACCAGCAGTCGGGCGATAACCAGCGGAGCGGGAACGGCGGACGTGATGGAGGTTCTGGCAAACGTGACGTTCAGTTTGGATGAGATCAAGCGAATAGTCAGAAAGGTCGGGGGGATCTTGGCATGGGGTGGCGCGGTCAGGCTCGCACCGGCGGACGATGTCATCATCCGCACCGAGCGAATGCTTGGCGTAGACCCGCGCTGCCAGTTATTGGCCAGCGTGATGGCAAAGAAACTCGCAGTCGGCGCTGACCGCATCCTTATCGATATCCCGGCCGGACCAGGAGCAAAGGTCGAGCACATGGAGGATGCGCGTAGCTTGGCGCACGATTTCATAGACCTGGGGCATAAGCTGAACATACAGGCGGAAGCAGCTGTGACTTATGGAGGCCAACCGGTTGGATATGCCGTTGGTCCGGCGCTTGAGGCGAGGGAAGCGCTTGAGACCTTGCGCGGCAACGGGCCGGGCAGCCTGATTGAGAAGGCGACTAGCTTGGCCGGGATAATGCTTGAGCTAGGGGGGGCATCGGCTACTGGTCTGGGCAGACAAACAGCAATGGAGTTATTAAAATCTGGAAAGGCATACCAGAAAATGCGCGAGATAATCGAAGCCCAAGGCGGCAACCCAGACATCAAGCCCGATGATATCCCTATCGGCGACAAAAGGGAAACAATACCGGCGCCTCGTTCTGGCTATGTGACCCAAATTTACAACAAACGCATTAACGCGATAGTCCGTGCGGCAGGTGCTCCACGTGGCAAGGGTGCGGGGCTAAGAATACTTTTGAAGGAGGGACGTAAGATTGGTAAAGGAGAACCGCTTCTTGAAATTTATGCTGAGCATGAAACAAAGCTAGGCGAGGCCCTGAGGATGGCAAAACAAAATCCACCAGTGAAAATTGAGGGGATGTTGCTCGAGAAGATGACCGGTCGTCCGCGAATCGGATAGTTCTAAAAAGAGTTCAATTTTGGCGCTATAAAACGAAAATGGCAGCTGCGAAGACAGTCGACCATAACCCTTCCTTTACCAGGGCCGTCTGAGTCATGTTTGTGGTTCGCACGATCTTCCCAGAAATTTTCCATGCTTGTTTTCTCTCGTTCCAACTCTTATCTGGATCGAATCGCAAACCCAAGGCGCTTGCAAGCATGGAAGCCGCTAAATCTTCCGCATAGTCGCCAGCTTCTTCTGCCGTCTGCCCGTAGGTATGATGCTCGCTGATGTATCCATAGGTTTTCTTGTCCGCGGGAAGAGCGCAACCTATGCTTGCGGTGATAAGCCTTCTCTTCTCGTTGCTGTCGCATTTCGCGAACACGCCAAAGAGTATTTGTCCATCCTGCAGAAGCTTCAATCCTTTTTCCCAAGGTATGAGCTTGCACTGAGGAGGTATGATGCTTGAGACCGAAACTAAGTTAAATTTTGCAACTCCCGCGTCTTCCAGAGCATATTCGAATGACCTTAACTTTTCCCGGTGATGTCCGACTCCACGTGTAAGGAACATGTATCTTGGGATGAGATTCATTTTGCCGCCTTTTTCTTTTCTTAATGTTGCGTTAAAAATTTTTTGATTGAGTGGATTTGCTTTCGGCTGCTAGATTATTCCTCTTCCATTCCACCGTATCCACCAGGTCCACCCGGCCCTCCTGGTGGAGTGATTCCCCCCTTGGAAGAAGCTATTACGTCATCGATCCGCAATATCATTATCGCTGCTGCGCTTGCGGACTTGATGGCCTGGGCCTTGATGCGCAGCGGTTCTATGACGCCTTCCTTCGCCATGTCGGAGGTTTTTCCATTGTAAACATTGACTCCGAAATCCTTCCCGCCAGGTTTTTCATGCTTGGCTCGGAGGTCCACGAGGATGTCTATGGTATCCAAACCCGCGTTCTCAGCCAGGGTTCGCGGGATCGATTCAATCGCGTTTGCAAATGCGTTCACGGCAAGCGCCTCACGCCCACCCACCGTCCCCGCATACTCACGTATTTGCTTCGCAAGTTCAATATCAGGTGCACCGCCACCAACGATGATTTTCCCGTCCTCGATCGCAGCACCAACAACGGACAGAGCATCATGAACCGCTCGCTCGACCTCATCTATCACGTGCTCGGTGCCGCCTCGTATCAGTATACTCACAGCCTTCGGATTCTTGCACTCTTTGACAAACGTCAGCTTGTCCTCGCCTATCTTCTGCTCCTCGACTAGACCTGCATTCCCGAGATCTTTAGGAGAGATGTCCTCTAGGTTCGTGACCACTTTCCCACCCGTGGCGCGCGCGAGCTTCTCCATGTCGGATTTCTTCGCGCGTCGGACAGCGTAGATCCCAGCTTTGGCGAAGTAGTGCTGGGCCATGTCGTCTATGCCCTTCTGGCAGATGACCACGTTCGCGCCAGTTGCGACCACCTGATCGACCATCTTTTTCAGCATGCTCTCTTCTTCATCCAGAAATGCGCGTAGCTGGTCGGGACTCGTGACTCGGATTTCCGCATCGGTTTCAGTTTTCTTGATCTCAAGGGCGCAGTCAAGGAGGACGATCTTCGCATTTTTCACGTGTTTCGGCATTCCGGGGTGAACACGCTCTTTGTCCAATATCACTCCTCTAATCAGCTGAGAGTCATCGGTGCTCTCGCCGGGCTTTTTCTCTATTCCTATATAATCGATGTCCACAATGTACCCACCCTCAGTCTTGTCCACTATTAGTTTAACAGCCTCCACGGCAAGGTCGGCCAGTTTTTCTCTCGAGCTTTCAGCTTTCTTTCCAGTCATCGCAGTTATCGCTAGCTTCTTCAGGAGCGCTTCATCGTCTATCTTTATTGGTTCCGCAATCTTGTTCAGGAACTCTTGTGTTTTTTCAGCAGCCATCCTGTAACCGCTGGCAATCACGGTCGGATGGATAGTCTGATCTAGAAGGCGTTCGGCCTCGTGCAGCAAAGCTCCGGCGATCACCACCGCGGTGGTCGTGCCATCCCCGACTTCGTCGTCCTGCGTTTTCGCTACCTCGACCAACATCTTAGCCGCAGGGTGCTCGACTTCCATCTCCTTGAGGATTGTTACCCCATCGTTTGTTATGACGACATCACCCAAACTATCGACTAGCATTTTATCCATGCCGCGCGGCCCGAGGGTCGTGCGGACGGCCTCGCTGATGACGCGGCCCGCTAGAATATTCATCCGCTGGGCATCCCGGCCGATCATCCTTCGGGTGCCTTCGGGCAACACAAGTACTTGTTTACCAGTTAACGCGCTCATTCTGACTCCTCATCAGTTATGGAAATAGCACCGATTCGATATTTAACTCTTGTGGCGGGCGGGGGGTTTGATAAGAAACAGGGAAGGAAGTTCTGCCGTTCGTGGTGGAGTAGGTCACCAATCTTTTTACCATTCAAAAGATACATAATCTTGGTAGCCCCGTGTCAAAGAAACGGAAAAAATCAGCCGTTCGATCGAGAAAAAGGGCTGTTAGGGCCCCCAAACCGGCCGGGCGTAGGTCTAGAGGTGGTGGAGTAGATTTATCCGAAATCATCTCAAAGGTTCTCCCTGAGATACCAATACCAACCAAGGAGGCACCCAAGCCGACGCCCGAGATGGCGTTGCCCCCCGGTCCAAAGGTGGAGATAATCCCCACAACTGGAAAGGTGCTGGACAAATACGGCCAAGTTGAGATCCTGTCGGTCGAGGGCGAGGTCATCCCGTTTTACAAGCTGAAAATGTCCAAGCTGACCGAAGAGGAGCAAAAACTCCTCACCGCAACGAAGGAAAAGGCCGCAGAGGAGATAAAAATCGACCCGGACCGAATCCCGGACCTAGCCGAACGTAAACGCGTTTTCATGCACGAGATTCTCAAGATAATCGAAAAGGAGAGCAAGGGCACCCGCCTCCCCCCTGGGCGCATAAAGGAGCTCGGTGAGTCGGCGGTGCGGGACATGTTGGGGTTCGGCCCGCTCGATCCCATGATAGCTGACGACAATCTCGAGGACATAATGGTGACGGCTGTGGGCAAGCCCGTTTACGTCTACCATCGAAATCACGGAATGTGCTCCACAAACGTGGTATTTGAGAGCGAGGATTCGATCAAGTACCTCATAGACAAAATGGCCCGTGTGGTGGGCAGGCGAATCGACCAGCAGACGCCTCTGCTAGACGCGCGGTTGCCAGATGGGAGCAGGGTGAACGCTACCATCCCTCCGGTCTCCCTGGAAGGGCCGACGATCTCCATACGAAAATTCCGAAAGGACCCGCTCACGATAATCGATATCCTAAACTACGACACCCTACCTACGGATGTCGCGGCCTTCCTGTGGTTGATCGTGGACGGTCTCGGCATCAAGCCCGCCAACATACTTTTCGCAGGGGGGACCGGCTGCGGAAAAACGACCTCCCTCAACGCAGCTACGACCTTTGTCCCCGCGCGGGAGCGTATCATTTCGATCGAGGACACGGCCGAACTCCAGCTCCCCCACAAGCACTGGATTAGACTTGAGACGAGACCGCCAAACGTGGAGGGACGCGGAGAGATCACCATGGATGACTTAGTCAAGAACGCCCTTAGGATGAGGCCCGACCGTTTGATCGTTGGTGAAGTTCGAGGTCCAGAAGCTCGCACGATGTTCACGGCCATGAATACAGGTCATGAGGGATGCGCGGGCACCGTTCACTCAAACAGCGCGGCTGAGACCATCACCCGTTTGACAGAGGCCCCCATGTCTGTCCCGGACATGATGATACCGGCGCTCGATGTGATCGTGATGCAGCAGCGCATCTATCACCGCCAAAAGGGACAAATCCGGAGGGTAACGGAGGTGGCAGAGGTAACGGGTTTGGAGGGTGGCAAGCCCCAGCTCAGCCGCATCTTCAAGTGGAACCCCCGCACCGATGTGGTCGAGCCTACGGGAGTGCCGAGCAGGATTAAACGCAAGATAGCTGAATTCAGCGGGTTGCGCGGCACCGACATTGAGATAGAGCTTGAGAAGCGCGCGGCGGTGCTCGATTGGATGAGGAAACGTGAAGTCAGAAATATCTTCGAAGTCGGGCGGGTAATTCAAGAATACTACCGTGACCCAGAGGCAACCATGAAACGAGTGCGCGCGGATAAGGGCACGAAACATCATTAGTGATTTCATGCCTAAAACGAGAGCTCGAAAACGGGGCACTCTGAAACGATTTTTTTCCAGAGTTGGCGGAGGCGTGGTTAAAACTGGCGAAGCAGCACAGCGGGTGGGAGCGTCTATCAAAATCTCGAGACCGCCACCCAAAAAAGGCGATGAGGTTTCGCAGAGATTACAGGAAATAAAGCGCCTCGAGGCGGTTCGCGAGAAGGAGTTAAAGGAAGAGAGAAAGTTACTTGAGGAAAAAAAGTTTGAGGAAAGGGCCGAGCTTAGGAGGCCCCTTTCCGAGCGCCTCGCGGGAATATTCTACGGTCCGCTTAAGCGGCCAGCTGCACGTTTGGCAAGGTTCTTCAAGGGCATGGATAAGGATCTGTACAAGGCCAATTTGAAAACCACCCCAGAACGCTACGCTGCAATGATGATAGGCGTCAGCATCATCGTGGCCGTATTTGCTGTAGTAGTGATGGTTTTGTTGCGAATGCCGCTTCTCTTTGTCCCGGTGGGGGGTATTGTCGCGTTCTTGTTTTCACTCATGTTTATTAGGACACAGCCAAAGCGCAGGGCCAAGGCGCGCGCTGGTGAGGTAAATCAGCTAATTCCATATGCCTTGCGGCACATGGCCACGCAGCTTTCCTCAGGGATAGGCCTCCCCGAAACGATGACCTCGGTCAGCCAAGCGGATTATGGCACCATGTCGGAGGAGTTCGGGAGAGTGATCAGAGATATGCATGCGGGCATGAGCACGGAGGAGGCCTTAACGTCAATGAACGAACGGGTGGACTCCGAGCCCCTCCGCCGCGCTACTCGCCAAATCCAGCGCACTCTGCGGACAGGGGGTGACCTCTCCCGCACGCTGAGCAGCCTGGCCGACGAAACGGCTTTCGAGATGCGCATGAAACTCCGAGACTACACCCAGTCGCTCAACCTTCTCACGATGATTTACATGTTCGCCTCCGCTGTCATCCCGGCGATGCTCATGGTGGTGATAATGATATCGGCTGGGAGAGGGGGCGGGGGAATTACATCGCAGACTGCAGCTGTCCTTTACCTCATCCTCATCCCGTTCATGCTGATGTACTTCGTGATGATGATAAAGAGGTTCGAGCCGAGGTTGTGAGCATGGTTTCTCGTATGGCAGCTTTCGCTAAGCGCGTGTTCCCGGAAAAGTTTCTGCATAACCTTGACCGGAGGCTTGAGTCCACCAAGATTGCGCTCGCCGCGGAGGAATATGTCGGCATAACCCTGCTTGCGACGATAGTTTTGTGTATCGTGGTGGGTTTCATTGGCGTGCTTTTCAGGCTTCCGCTCCCCCCCTTCCTGTTAGCGCCCCTCGCGGCGGTTATCGCATTTCCGGCGTTGACGCTGTGGGTACCCAAGTACTTGGCCCAGCGCAGAGCGGCCGAGCTGGAGCGCGTGCTGCCCGATGCTCTCCGTCAAATGGCGAGCACCCTAAGGGCAGGGGTGGGGATAGACGCGACACTCGACGACATCGTGAAATCTAAATACGGCGAGCTCTCGAAAGAGTTTGCTCAGGTCATGACTGAGGTGAAGCGAGGGAGAACGCTTGAAAGCGCCCTGCTGGCTCTAGCGCGGAGGTCGAGCTCGCCCCTCTACGAGCGGGCCTTTCGTCTGATCGTTGAGGGGATCGAACGCGGTGCTGCCCTCGCCAGCGTGCTCGACGCGGTCGCCGGAGATATCAAAGAGATCCATGCAATCCAGCGCGAGCGACGGTCGTCAACGACACAGCAGGTGATGTTTCTGTTCGCTGTGGCGCTCTTCGCGGCCCCATTTATAATCGGCCTCACCGTGGGGGTCGGTGGGGTCACCATCGGCGCCGGGCCGGTAACGGGCGGTGGGCTGCCACCAGAGATGGGCACGATCGCCATGGCTTACATCGCGATTCAAGCCTTCATCTGTGGGTTGGCGGTGGGTGTAATCCGCTACGGCCAAATGTCAAAAGGGATAGGTTACTCGATCCCGTTTATGATAGCATCACTCATCGTCTTTTCCATTGCTCAAGTGATTATCGGGGGCATGGCACCCGCTTAGCGCTTGGTGCCGAGGTCCTGTAGATCCTTGTAAATAGTATCGCGCGAGACACCGAAGATTTTGGCCACCTGTGCGAGGTTGATAGCCCTCGGATCATTACCAAGCAATCGAAGCATCGCTGCTAGGCGCTCTCGACGTTCTTCCAAGCTAAGCTTACCAACTTTTTTAGGCATTTCCTCATTCACCGCCACGATAAGTGTAGCGTAGGTGCGCTTGGGCAGCGGAGGTGTGATAAACTTTAGGTAAAACCCGGCAATCTCCCCCCGCAACTTTGCTAGCTGGACGTTTATCTTCTCTTGAGCGCGGCGAAGTGCTGTTCTATCGTTGCCGCCGGCCTCGTTCGCCCAGAGAATACATTTAGGTCTGAGGTCACTTTCGTCCACGACGGCAACTATGCGTGCGGTTGCTCCCGATATACCCGAGTCGATGTTTGCGTCCAGCTTTGTTATGCACCCCTGCGTGCTTGCAAGCATCTCATTAAGCTCGGTAGCAACTCGTCCAAGGGCTTTCCGCACACTTCTCCCGTGCCGGACGCAACTCAAAACCTGCAAATTTCACCCAAAGACAATCAAACAGGGACAATTTAAGCCTGCCTACAAAAATGTCGACTTTTGCGCAGGGATGCGGGGACACCTTTATAACCTCCGTATTTGAGAGGGGTCTAATGGAGGTAGAAAATAAATGAATTTGTTTAAGAAGGGTCAAGGCGCTACCGAGTACCTGTTGATGTTGGCCGCAGTATTAGTCATCGTTGCGATTGCTGTGTATTATGTGACGAGTACTGGAGGGTATCCTGCAGTAGCTGTGACTACCGCTGAGAACGATTCTCACATCAGACTCGAAGTCAGCTCCGGATCGATTGCATCAGGGCAGTGGCAGTATTCGGTACAAACTTCCACAGGTTCCTCCTCTTGGGTAGACAGCGACAGTGAATTGAAAGCACCGTATGTGGTCTTGGACCCAACTGAGAGCGGAGCAACGTATACGGTCAGTTCTGGCACATACTACGTGAGCCTCAAACACAAATCTACTGGCCACATATACTTCTCTGACCAAGTAGTAACATTAGGCAGTTAAGCGCTCTGGATAAGTGCGGTGGTCAGCCGAGTGGGGCTGACCACAATTTTTATTTTTTCTTTTTTATAACATTAAACAGTGATGGATGGGAACATAAACAAACATTCACAAGGTTCAGCCGAGTATTTGTTGACACTGACGGCGGTGCTAATAGTCGCTGCTTTAACTGTTTATTACTTGCACAGGGCCCCAGCATCTCCACCCATGTCTGCAAAAGCTGCAGTCGATTCTACTGGAGATATTATTATAATTGAGGTCTACTCTGGCTCGGTTCCGGCAAATGAGTGGGAGTACAGCTTAACCCAGACCCAAGGCACCGGCACTTGGGTGACTGGGGATGTAGCGTTAGCTATGCCAAATGTTAATCTAGAAAACAAAGCTACAACATCGGGCACATGGTACGTGAGTTTGAGGCACAAAGCAAGTGGGCACGAGTACTTCGACAAGCGGTGACTGTGGAATAGCAGTTTTTATTCCTCCCCACAACATATGTTGATGGGGTCGGTGCCCACATGGAAAGACGCTCCCAAGGAGCTACTGAGTATCTGATGCTGTTGGCAGCAGTGATGGTGATCGTGGGGGCCATAGTTTTATCAATTTATGTAGCTTCCACAGGTCTCGGCTCAAGCGTTGGGGGCGAAATCGATAACGTGATGGACAACATCATCATCCCTGGCTTGGTTGGAATGCTTCTGGTCTGAGCTGCGTGCCAAGAGCTCTTAAACTTCGAATCAAAGTAATACGCGTGATCGCTTGTTCGAACCCGAGCACATACCCGCCGCAATCGCCCTTGGAGCGGTGTGCATAGCTGTTTATACCGACCTCCGGTGGCGCATAATCCCGAACAAGTTGAATTTTCCGCTCATCGCGGGGGGCATCCTCTTCTACTTCTTGTTGGGGCTCTTCCGAGGGAACCTCTTAATGGTGGCATCTGGAGCGCTGGGGGCCGCGATAGCCTTCGCCATTGGCTACGCGATGTGGCTGACGGGCGGCTGGGCTGGCGGCGACGTCAAACTCTTTACAGCGCTCGGTGCATTGCTCCCGGTTTTTGTTCCTGCTTATTCTCCAGCACCGTACTCAAGCACTTATCCGCTTTTTCCACTCACAATTCTGCTCAACAGCGTCCTCGTAGCCATACCGATACTTCTCGTGTACGCAGTAATCTGTCGCATCAGGGGTCGTGGTGCGCTTTACGAGCACGTAAAAATCACCGGGTTAAAGGAGGGCATGATCCCGGCGGAGACGATTTACGAAAAGGGTGGGGAGGTCGGGCGGTGGAGCGCGAGGTTTGGACGAAAACCCCAATGGGACCGCACCTTCACGAACCCCCGCAGGGCCGCGGGCCTCACACGATATCAGGTGGGAGTGCTCAAACGTCTTGTCCGCGAGCGGAAACTCAAAAACGAGATAAAGATCAAGAAGGGGATTCCTTTTGCTCCAGCCCTCGGCGCCGGTGTCTTCATAGCGGTGTTGTATGGGGACTTGTATTGGCGGTTCGTGTTGGCGCTACAAGGTGGATAGACTACTTAGCCTTGCCCAAAACTGCGCTAACCTTGGCTCCCCGTAAACCCAGCAGGGGGCGCTCCACGCTCAGCCTCACTTGGTCTCCTTGCTTGACCTTGACGAAACTTTCGACCGTGTAAAGGCCCGCCTTCACGTTGCTGCAGATATCATAGCCCACGCGGACTGCTGCCCGGCGTCCTTGGACCTGCTCGACCCTGCCATATGTGAAGTTCCGTCCGTACTTGAGCCTGAATGTCAAGAAGGCGATGAACACGAACCCGATCGCTGCCAACGGGGGGATGAGGGAGAGGTAGATCGACTCAAGCGAGAACTCGATGGGCGAGTGTCGGAGCGCGAGCACAAAGACCCATGCGATCGCTATGCACATGCCCACGAAGCTCCGGTAGGCAGGATAGTCTCGCTCGAAGGCGTGTCTGAGCTGGGTCGCCGCGAGGTAGACCAGATAGGTGCTGAAGGCGAGCAACAGGGGGATGAAGATGAGGGTTTCCGCGGGAAGGAACACCATATAAACTACCGCTGTTACGAACAGCGCGAGAATCGCCAGTTGCACCTTAAGCATGACATATTCGGGCCATCCTGCGTGGCGCCGCTCGAAGAAGTCTTGCAGTTTTCGGGGGATCTCCCGTTTTGGCGTTCGGTGTGGTTTCACTTTTGGTTTTCGTGCCCTTCGTTTGATTTTGTTCGGGAGCTTTCCCACACCTAGGACCGCATCGCCGACCCTGCGGAAGAAATCGGTCGTTTTGGAACTTTTTCGCGCCATTATCTTGCCTCGCACAATGAAGTAGTTCTCCAGTTTGGATAAACGCTTAGGTCAGCACGATGTTTTCAGAGAAACGTGCCACATCCCTAGGATCCTTGACATCGACACTCACGTCGTTATGATAATCCGTTTGAATCTCGCTGGCGGTCAGGGCGCGGTTCTCGATTCGGAGTTCGTCCATCCTGAATTCGCCATTAGCCCAATAACACCCAATATAAAGACTCCCTGTGTTATTCACTATGTTTCCAAAATCATTGACAACGCTCTTCCTGTTTTCCCCGTTGACATACCAAGTGAGAGCGTGCCCATCATAGGTCATAGCAAGATGGGTCCACTGACCTATCGGTGCTGCGTTCCTGAGCCAACCCAAAGAAACCCCCCCCTCAGATCCCACCCACGCGCAATAATCAAAGTCGTCATCCTCATTGTTCCTACAAATCGCGGTAAACCACGACTCTGGAGATGCCACTGCTTTATTCGTTGGTTTGGGGTAATTTCCCAAACTTTCAACCGGCAACTGGATTGGATAGATCCAGTACTCCACGGTTAGCTCCTCCAGCCCCCCTGAAGGGCTCAAACTTGGAGAGTCAGGGACCGTAACGTATTGACTATCGCTAAAGTGAAGCCAGGTACCAAATTTTCCAGTAACCCAAGTCGCGCCGATGATTGTGCCATCGTTTCTTCCCGTACTGTCATGAGCCGTGTTTCCTGACCCCTCGTTGAAGTGATACAGCGCAATCGTGTTATCGTCGACGCTGAGTTCAGGTAGCTTTAAGCTAAGGTTTACAAGTAATCCCGTAACGGCCCGGTAATTTTCAGCGAGTTCATTAAGGGTATTGTCATTGATTGGCAGCCTATTGTTTGACATGTATTCGATCATGCGCTCGATGTCGTGCCCAGTATAGCTCACCTTATCCGAGAGGGCTTGAAGTGAGGTGGTTTCCCCCCCTGTTTCGATAATCCTAAGGCATGAAGATGCTAACAACATCGCCGGCAACACGAGCAGGAGTGCGATCCCGCTCATAACAAACCCACGTTGATCGTTACGTAATTTCAATGTCATCACCCCACTGATGCCCCTCGCCAAAGGTAGAGGGTTACCGGCCCGAACTCCCGCATAGCACTCACTACATCGGTTGCTATTTCCTCCGCAGTCAAAGCCTGGTTCTCGATTCGAATCTCGTCAATTTTTCCCTTGAAGTATCCTGCATCACCCCAACCGATGAACAAATTATCCGTACCAGTTGCCACGTTACCGCCGACGCCCCTCCAGTTCCAGCTATCATCGGCCGTCCGGTCAGTCCCGTTCACATAAACCTTAATAGTACCACTCGAACCCTCGTAGGTGAAAGCGAGATGCACCCACGTGTTAAGTGGAGCAGCATCGTTGATGGCAACTCCATACTGGCCGCCGGCGTACAAGAGTACTGTGTACTTGAACATGCTCGGATCACTCGCAGGCTCAATTTTCATCAACCACCCGCGTGTTACCCAAACATAATCCTTTTGAGCGAAAGTTGATATCTGAGATCCGTCCACATATGCCCAACCCTCGACACTCAGATTAGGCAGACCCCCCGATGGTGCCAAACTCTCGGAATGTGGGACGGAAACGTAGTTGCCGGAGGTACCTGGGAAGTCCAGCGCATAGCCGTACTTGCCGGTGGTCCAGCTCACGTTTCCGTAAATCGTGCCATCGTTGTTGTTTTGAGTTTCGTCATAAACTTTATTATCTATACCCTCATCGAAGTGCCACAATGCGACTGTGGTATCACCGACTCCCTCAAAGATCGATATACGGGTTGCTGTAGCTATTTCCTCTGCATTTGCAAACGCCGTGTCCCAGCCGGCAGCATCGCTCGGATAAACCGTCAGCCTATTATCTCTAATCATGAGCTTGAACTGTATCTCCGCCGGCAGCATCTTTCGGAGCTCCTCCCTTGCCATATTTTCGGCATTCTCGTTCGCTCCGTACTCAACTAAACTTATGATGATATCCATCGTGCCTGTGAGCTGTAATACCTCCAGCGTGTCATTTGCGTATCGCTCTAAACGCAAGTAGCCGTGCTGCCCATAGACCAGCTCGCCCCCTGTCACACGCGCTACCCCCGCCATCACTATCAGTACAACTAGCATCGCCAGCGTCGCGTCGAGGCTGAAGATGAATCCTCTTTGGTCCCTTTGAAATCTCATTGCCTTACCTCCATACCCTCACCTCGAGCGTGGCAACTGGGGGAAGCTCCACAAATCTGGACGATGAACAAAACGGCATCGAAACGATAGATACATCAACCGGATTACCCTTACTTTTCCCCCTACCAGCGACCCGAACCCATATGTAGTTCTGGCCCTCCTGCAAGTCATTGCTGGGGGGGTCTTGAGGGTTACCATGCCACCACATTTTAAATGGAGGATCGTCAGGAGGGAATTTCCAGTCGGGGTTACCAGTATCCATATCGCGATTTACCGTAATCCAAACTACAGGTTGGCTCAGGGGTGCGAGGTACCGTTTTACAACTATGTACCAGTCGCGGGTGTTAAGTTCATTTGTCCCCACCGTGAAGTACATCTGGAGTAGCTCGGGTTGTTTGATGTGCCGTATGTTTTCTATTTTGTTTTCGACCTCCACCTGTGTAGAGATTAAGCGTTTTACGATCACCACTTCGAGAGAGTTTTCAACTCCAGAGGTAGCTTTGACATCCCACCGTGGGTAAATGGGGGGCCACAAGTTTTCGCCGGTGTTTTCGTCAATCAATCGTATCTCAAAGTTTTCGGAGTCGCCAAAAAGAGCCCTCACCGCCTGTGCCGCGTCTGGGTTAGCGTCCCAGTTTGCACTCGCGCACAGCTGTCTGAGATTTTCGAACTTCCCCACCGAAAGGCTGTTTGGGATGGGGTTACCTGCGGAATCGTTTTCAGCCAGCCCCAGCGTTTCGAGAGTTTCAAAATTTTGCGACCAGTTTTGGGGGTCGCCGGCCGTCTTCACGAGCACATCTGCGGCATCGTTTGCGGTACGCTCGAGGGAATACCGCAGTGCGTAGCTTTCAGCCTGCCTGCGCGCCTGCTCTAGAGCTAGCCCAGAGTAGCTCACGATCAGCGCGGTCAGTGCCAGCGCGAAAAACATGTCTAGCGTGAAGACTTGCCCTCGCTCGTTCATTTTGTCACCCTCCTCACTTCGACTGTCACATCGTAGGTGTAGTATGAGGTCTTGACAGGCCCTGCGGTCAAGGGGAAGGAACCACCCACAGCATTCTGGATGTGCTTAAGAGCTCCCTCCCTAATGTTTTCCTTTATCATGTTGTCAAAATTGTCTACCGTTGGGATATCACGGACTGAAACGGTTATTGTAATCATGCCCGCATCGAACCCGACTTCCTCGATGTTGATTGAACACCCATATTCGGCGTCCAATGCTGCGATCGCGTTCTCGGCCCCATCTCGCGCGGCCCGCATGACGACCGCCGACTCGTTGCCTCCTATGCCCAAGTAGAGCATCGATGCGACTGCTATCAGGATTGCCGAGATCAAGATCAACATCTCAGCGCTGGACTGGCCCCTCATGCGTTCACGACCCTTATCTGGTTCCCCACCCAGTACACTCGAATCGTGTTCTCCAAGTTATCCAATCCAAGCACGAAATTCTGGACATTTTTGCAGACAACCCCTACACTAACAGCTCCCCAAGCCAAGTTTTCAACTGAGATTTGTCGTGTGGTGTTATCGAAAGTAATTTGGTAGAAATAGCTCCCTATGCCCTCATGTAGGTCTACGTAGAGCTCGAAGTTCGACCCGTTTGCGTAGACGGTGTTTATGGCTGCCGCGAGCTTTTCACCGACGAGCTTTGCCTCCAACCTAGCGCCCATCAGCTCGGCCCCGACCTTTCGTCCTTCGTAAATGTTCAAGAATGATGTCGAGATGATCAGGAGGAGGGTGACCGCAAACAGCGCATCGATTGAGAAAAATCCTCTTTTTTCGTTCCTCATCATCCTACCTCCCGCGCGGCCTGATATAGATGTAGATTTTCTTGTCGGTGAGGGCGCCGCTGTCTATGCTTTCCGATATGCTGCCGTCCTCTGGCCATTCCACAATTACCGTGTAGGTGCCGGAGGAGATGTTCAAAAGCGAGTGGTAATTATCGATTTCGTACCGTAGGTTGTCTTCCACGTTCTCGCTTCTCTGAGAGGTTTGGATTTGTATCCTGAGTTTATTTTCTGCATTATCGAGCTGCAGGCCCCAGCTCTGATCAATCTGGAAGCTGACGCTCTTCACCGCTCCCTGCCCATCGCTGTAGACGGTGTTTATCGCTCCACCGATGGCATCCACAGCTGACCTAGCTTGGGAAAGGTAGAGGGCGTCCTTAGCGGCCTCCTGCCCGGGATTTATCATCTGTCCGAGGGTAACCGTTGCAAACAACACAAGCACGGTCGAGAAGATCAGCAGATATTCGATGGCTGATTGTCCCCGCATCTCAAGCCACCTTGATTTCAATACGCCTATTATAGGTGTACTCGTATGTGAAAGTCATTCGATGGAGACCAGAGCTAACTTCGAAGTTTTCGTTACCAACAATTACGCGATTTTCATCCTCCCTACTCGATAGAATTGTGCTAACCCGTACCACGTTATCGCTTTCGAGGTTCAATTCTATTTTAACATCCAAACGATTCTCCGCTCCATTGTCAAAAGAGATCGAAAGGATATCTGCAGGGAGCCAGTACTCAACCGTCTGCTTCGACCCAACGCCGCCAGCGTAAACTGTGTTGAGGGCATTCGCTATCGTGTTCGCAGCCTCACGAGCGTCAGCAAGCTTGGTTATCTTCTCAGCGTCCGCGCGAGCTTGGTCAGAAAGGGGCATCGTAACTGCGGCTAGGATTAGGAGCATGCCGGTTAACACGATCAGGAACTCAATACTCAGCTGGCCCCTCAACCTACCACACCATACTAAGCACTGAATGCAGAAGTTAAAATCTTGTGCTGCTAAGAAGAGTAGCTCACATCGGCCCCCAAGCTTTGGAAAGTGGAGACAAAGCGAGAATAAGATGTCCCAAGCGCATCGGCGCCGTTTTTTATCACGGTTTTTCCCTCCGCCACTAGGCCAGCCACGGCTAGGGCAGACACAACCGCGTAATCGTCGTGACCATCTACCTCGCATCCCCTGAGCTTGGCTGCCCCCTGAACGATCAGCCCGTCGTTCTGCTCTAGTACCCTTGCCTGCATCCTGCGTAGCTCCTGTGCGATAGCAGAGATGCGGTCAGACTTCATCGTCCTAGCCTCCTCTGCGTTTCGGATGAGTGTCTTGCCCCGAACCCCGCACGCGAGTACCGCCATCAACGGCAGGAGTTCTGGCACACAAGAGAGGTCCAACCGCGCTGCTCGAAGTCTATGTCGCCCTCCAATCTCGATGCTCTTCCTCGAGAAGTGCACCCTCAGCCCAAAGGATTTGAGGGCTTGGAGGAACGCGGTATCCCGGAAAGAAATTTCCCTTGATCCACGAAGTTTGAGCTCTGATTTCGTCAAGCCGGCCGCCACGATAAACGGTGCCGCTCCCACCACTTCCCGCCGTACCCTGTAATTAAATGCACGATATGGGTGGTTTAGAATTGAAACCCCGCCGCTGTGCTCAGTTATTTTCGCGCGCGCAATTTTCATCAGTCCGAGTGTTGATTCAAGTTGGAACTTTTTTTCGCTCGGGTGGATCGAGAACTCGACTTTCTTTTTTGCGTAGGGGGCAGACAGAAACACGGCAGGTAGATATCGCGCCTCAGCATCGTTGAGTCGTACTTTTCCCCCGTTAAGCCCCCCGCCAAAAACGACAAATGGCGGGCTGTCATCGGGTTTCGTGGAGTGGACATCAGCACCTAGACGACGGAGCGCCCGCAACAAGGTAGGCATGGGGCGCGAGCGCAGTTGGATGTCTCCGTTTAGTATGGTTGAAGTTGGTGCGAGGGTCGCGATTGACGTGAGCAGACTTAGAGCCGTGCCAGAGTTCTTTGCATCGATGACATTTTGGGCGGGTTTCAAATCCCTCCCGACCCCCCATATGGACCATCTTTCCTGTGTCCGCTTCACCGTGGCCCCTATGATCTCCGCAGCCTTCAGCATCACGTTGGTGTCCTTCACCCGGAGCGGGAACTCGATCGTGCTCTTGCCCTCGGCCAGTATGGCTAGTGCACAAGCGATCTGTGTGTGAAGTTTCGATGGAGGTAGCTCGATTTCTCCCGAAAGAGAGGTAGCTGGCTGGACGACCAAATTCACTGACTTCACCTCAGTTTGATGGCTCTGACCTTTGAAAGGGATTCTTCGACGAGGGCGCCGATTTTCATGCCCTCCTCCAACTCATGTATTTTCTCTAAACTCATGACATCTCGGGGGGGTGGAAAAGGACATACCTCTTTGGCTCGCGGAGGCAGCTTTACTTTAAATTTAAGTCGCTCTATCTCGGCGCTGCTAATCCCCGCAAGGGGCCTCAGGACCGGCAGCTTACAAGCTTCATCTATCACGCTGAGATTAGCCAGTTTCTGGGCGGCAATTTGTTTGGCATCATCACTCACTACGATGGCTCCCGCCCCCACCTGCTCGGCTATGGCATCGGCCGCCCGCAGGGCGCTTCGTTTACAAATGTAGTAGGCATACCTGCCCATAGCTACCGTCCTCAATCCGTTTAGCACTTTGCCGAAGGAGAATACCCGCAATTCGAGTTTGGAGTCAAAATCGGAGAGTTTCTTCGCTGGGGCTGTCACAATCCTCTGCGCCTTACCGTTATTATGGGTGCGCAGGTCCGGGGACACCAGAAAAACGGTGCTACCTCGTTTCATCATCAAATATGCAGCAGCGGTATCGTTTCGGCTTCCAGAGAAAAGAGCCACAACACTACCTTGGGTACCCACAGGGAGCCCCCCAACTCCCTCCGCAGTTTCTGTGAACACGTAGGCGTTTTTTCCGCGCACTTCTATGAAAATCTTGCGATCAGGAGAGGACAAATTCACGTGAACGCCTTTGACTTTAGATAGAATAGCTGAGCCAACTTCAACGTTCACGTCCGTGCTGGAGAACGGGTGTTTTCCGACTCTCGAGGTACGGACAGCAAAACTCCTACCCGGGCCGAGGACTTTTTTAGCTACTCTTAACGCGGACTTGCGGATTTCATTCATGTTCGCTTCGACTTTGGTGGCCGAGCTGACCGATACTATTCCGGGAACCCGCGATAGGCGTTTGGTCACCGAGGTCGGGGATTCTGTATAGACAAAGATCCTGCCGCGCTCTCTCTCGATTGCGTATTCCAAACCCTTCAGCGCCAAATTTATGGCAGAGATAAGGCGCCACTCGAAACGCCTGCGCACGGGCTCGCTTTTCAGGGCCAACTCACCGTAGCGAACAATAACGGTTTTCGCCATGGCATCGACTAGTTTTATCGTAGCATAGGTTAAAAATTACAAGCGGATTTGGCGTTCAGTGTCGTTTCAATAGTTTTATTATCTTGGCGCCCGCTCTCTTGATATCAGCCATGCTCTTCGCGCCCGCGCAGACTCCCTTACCCGAAACGAAAAGCAGCACGACTACTTTTGGTTCCTCTAATCTGAACACGAGACCAGGGAACACCTCAGGCTCGTACTCTGTGTTGTCGAAAGTTCGTGCGATTCGCTCTAGGTCGAACTCGCGCCCAAAATCGAACGACGCGACGATGTTCTGGACTTTGACTTGGGGTTCTGATTTTATCTTCACCCCGACCTTTTTGAGCTTTCTCGTCAACTTCTTGATCGCCAGTTTTGCATCGTTCATGCTCTTCGCGCCGACGCAGTTCATCTTGCCAGAGGAGAAGATAAGAAAGGAGGCCTTGGGATCCATTGATTTGTAAGCAATCCCTGGGAAGACCTCTGGGTCGTAGCGCGCCTCATCCAGAGATCTGGCCAGCCGCTCCAGATTGAACTTGACATCTTCGTATGTAACAGATAAGACGATATTCTGGACCTGAGTTTTTACACCGACCACCAAATCCGCCTCAAGCTACCTTTACACATCCACATAAAAAGGTTGAGGCCTCACTCTTTTAAGTTGGAGGGAAAACTTCTCTTGACATTCTAGTACATTGAGGTGATATAATGCCAGATGTCGGCGTTCATTTGAAGGGTGAAGTGGACCTGCCAGACCTGCTGAGACGGCTAAGAGGAGGCCTTGGTGAAGAAGTCGGGGCCATTGGTTGTTTCATAGGCGTCGTGAGGGCCGTTTCGAGTGAAGGGGAGAAGGTCAAGCTCTTATCGTATGAGGCAGCTGAGGATGCGGCAAAAAAACTCCAAGAAATTGCATCTGAAATCGAGCGGAAGCCCAATATAAAACGAGTGATGATACACCACATCGTTGACCAACTTGCGCCAGGGGAGGATGTCGTCTACGTCTTGGTGGCGGGTAAAAAACGGGAGGATGTTTTCAAGGCCCTCCCGGAAATCATGGACAGGGTTAAGACAGAAATCCCGATCTGGAAGAAGGAAGTAACTGAGAATAGAGAGTACTGGGTCCATGAGATCCATTAAGAAAAACAACCGCCGTAAAATAGTCAGAACACCGGCGAACTCCTTGTTGCTCGGCGAGATGCCCCGCGGCTGCAAGCTCTGCATTAGAGGGACCAAGCTTGTGCTGTTTCTTACGGGATTGTGTGCGCAGGCGTGCTACTATTGCCCTCTCTCTGAGAAACGGAGGGGCCGCGATGTGGTATATGCGAACGAACGTCCCGTGAAGTCTACGCAGGATATCGTCGAGGAAGCCAAGCTCATGGACGCCCTGGGCACGGGCATAACCGGGGGTGACCCATCACTACGCTTCAGGCGCACTTTGCGTTACATACGGCTGCTCAAGCGTAAGTTTGGTAGACGACACCACATCCATATGTATTGCGGCGGTGAGCTTTCGCGAGAACAGCTGCGCAAATTGAAACAGGCGGGACTCGATGAGGTCAGGTTTCATACTTGGTCAGTGAATCCAGTCGAGCGGGCTTTGCGGGCCGGGCTTCAAGCGGGCGTGGAAATTCCGGCAATTCCAAACGGATACACGAGAATCATATCGCTTTTTCGAGACCTAAACCGGATCAACTGCAGTTTCATCAACTTGAATGAGCTGGAATTTTCGGACACGAACCTGTCGCAGCTCAAGGCCCACGGTTTCGAGATCAAGTCGGACGAGTCAATGGCAGTCAAAGGAAGCGAGGAAACCGCTGTTAGGGCTCTTAAGTGGGCCGCCGCGAACACCGCGCTTAACATCCACTACTGTCCCAGTGCACTCAAGGATGCCGTTCAGCTCCGCAACCGACTGAAACGCAGGGCCAAAAACGTCGTGAGCCCCCACGAGGTTATCACAGAGGAGGGGCTTTTGGTCAAGGGGGTGGTTCAGGACTTGCCACCAGAGAAACTCGTCCTCGTCCGCAGACGCCTCATGCTCAAGCATGGGATTCCGGCTGAGTTCATCGTCATTGACAGACAAAAACGCAGGATAGAGCTCCACTGGTTTGTCGCGGAAAAATTAGCTAAGCTTGAACCCGAACTAAAATTTGCGTTGGTAGAAGAATATCCAACTTACGACCGACTTGAAACAACACTGATACCGCTCTCACGATAGCTCACACGCGATATTCTTTCGCGAGTTCAGCGTAGTTCTTTGCCTGTACTCGGATACGTTTGAACTCTTTATCGGTGAGTGTTCGTAGTGGCCTAGCCGGGATACCCACCATGACTGTACGAGGCGGTACCTTCATATCCCGCAACACTACTGCACCTAACCCAACCAGCGAGCCCTTTCTGACTCTTGCACCGTTAAAGACGATTGAACCCCCTCCAATGATACATTCGTCCTCGACCGTGCAGCCGTGGACGAGCGCGTGATGTCCGACGATCACATAGTTGCCTATTCGGGCCGGATAATAGTTGGGCTTTTTTCCGCGGTAGAGGTCGCCAGCATGCACTACTGCGTTATCTTGAATGCAGGTATAACGGCCGATACGAATGCTCCCAAAATCCCCACGAACGACGGCTCCAGGCCAAACGCTTGAGTGTTCCCCAATCACCACATCCCCAATTATAGTAGCGGATGGGTGCACGAAAGCTGTTTTGTGGATGCGGGGTTTCTTTCCTCGAAATGCCTCAATCATGCCGGAGTGCCTGCCTCTGTCTTCTTGCTGTAGACAAGCACGATGTCGTTAATGGCCATAATGCTGTTGTAGGGAACTGACAAAGACTTGCCTTCCCTCTGTCCGAAGACGAGCCCGAGTACCGTTCCCTCTTTGTCGTCTATTATGGTGTCCATGACAGAACCCACATAACGCGCTCGGTCGCTGTAGATCCGCATACCATTAAGTTCTGATAATTTCTTCATCATGTCACCTCTCCATTAATTTGTGTGTCGGCTTTTTAGTTCTTTCGATAGGAAAAAACTCGCGGCTTTTCTAATGTTCGTGTCGTTTTGTTTTTTAAGTAAGTCTTAAGTAGGAAAAATACCAAAGTAACTAATGGTCCACACCGCGGTGTGAACGGCGTCGATCGGAGTATGGGACCACGCGAGTCCCGCAATGAGAGATCGTACTCTTGGTGTGGATTCAAAAATGTGGATCCGAACAAACCAGGCTACTGGAAGAGCTCGGGTCTGAGATAGGTTCGGTACCCAAGCCAATTTCTATGCTTTGTGGTTGAAGTTAACTCCGGTTGATTCTGCCGGAGGCCACTGCTATTAGGGTTCGGCTAAGCCATGCGAGTGGTGGGCGTCCCGCAAGGGATGGCCCCGCACACGGCTCAGTAACACGTAGTCAACCTGCCCTCGGGACGGGGACAACGCCGGGAAACTGGCGATAATCCCCGATAGGTGAGGGACGCTGGAATGCCTCCTCGCCCAAAGCTCCGGCGCCCGAGGATGGGACTGCGGCCTATCAGGCTGTTGGTGGTGTGACGGACCACCAAACCTACGACGGGTACGGGCGATGGGAGTCGGAGCCTGGAGATGGGGACTGAGACAAGGCCCCAGGCCCTACGGGGCGCAGCAGGCGCGAAAACTCCGCAATGCGC
>JAUWXQ010000018.1 GCA_030616305.1 Hadesarchaea archaeon | reverse complement strand
GATTCCGCTCGCGGTGAGCTTGCCGAGCTTTCGGGGCCGTCCTCGGGTAAAATGGAGCTCTTTCTCAATCTCGATGAGCCCCAAAAGCTCGAATCGCTTGAATAATCGCGAAATTTTCCAGGAAGGGAGCCCCGTGGCTAGGCAAAGATAGGTCTGACTAACCCAGCTGTTTGAAAGGAGCTCCCTCCCCAGTGCTCGAATAGGCGTTTCCATTGGTGCGCACCAATTTTTCGCCATTTTTCAGCGCTCCAATCTCGGTTTTCAGCGCGGATAAGGAAGGAAAGCTAATTCAGCCGTATCGGATCATCCCGAAACATTCAAAAATAAAACATCCCCACTGCTTAGACTAACCCATCTCGGATTTTCCCGAAACCTTTATAGCAAAACTGGACCTACCCATTGATGCATGAAAAAAGTCGATCGGGTTCTCCGGGAAATCCTCTACCGGGTTTACGAGCGCAACGAGTTCTTCATGAGTCAGAAGGCGCTGGCTCGGGCGTGCGGGCTGTCGATGGACACCGTTAACCGCCTGGTCGCAAAGCTCAACCAGTTTCGCTCAATCGAGAAGAAGCCGCTTGGGTTTAGAGTGACTGAGCCGGAGAAGGTGCTCGCGTATTGGGCCGCTACTCGAAACCTCACCCGTGACATCGCCTACTCAACCTACTCACCCAACTCGGTGTCGGAGATCGAGGGTGAGATGCTTCCTGGATCCGTTTTCACGATGTTTTCTGGCTACAAGCTCAAGTTCAACGAGACACCGACCTATTATGAGGAGATCTACGTTTACGCCGATTCAGATGAGGTGAGGCGGAAGTTCCCGGAATCGAAAGCTGAGCGGCGTAACCTATTCGTGTTGCGACAGGACCCCCACCTTGAGCGGACGAGCAAGAATGGGGCGGCAACGCTTGCCCAGCTCTACGTTGACCTTTGGCAGCTTGGGGGCAGTCCCGCCGATCGGTTCATCTTGGAGTTGGAGAAGAGACTCGAAGCCAAACCCATCGAGGCCCTGAAGGCGCTGGCGCGGAGGGAGAGCCCCTAAATCGACTCGAAGTAGCGCTGTCGGGCCTCATCTGTACAGTTTTTCTATCTCCCATATGTATCGTTTTCTGGGGGCAATGCTATATTCCTTAAATAGCCCATCGACCTCTCGCTCCGCATTCGCAGGAACCAAGATCACTCCGCCGCCGAGTTTCTCCCCTCTAATCCTCTCGAGGAGTCCTGAGTAGCGGTATTTTTTCCTGATTACACGGCTAGAAAGAGCAGAGTTAAACTTCAATTTCTGTTTATGGCTGAGGGGGACCAATTCATAGCAATAGATGATCGATTGCTTATCTCTCGCGATCGCTGCTGGCAAAAGCTCAGCATCCGGCCGTTTGTAGAGCACGTATCCGTCGCGAAAAACATTGTAAAAAAAGCTCAAATCATCCGCGATTTCCTCTCTGCTTCTTCTTGAAAAGACCAATGGCAGTGAATGAAACTCGTCAAGCACGTCTAACACTTCCTTATCAGCTTTTTTTACATCCTTTTTTGTGTCGAAGACTAGGAGTAAATCGATATCTGAACGGCTATCGGCATCGCCCCTTGCATAAGAGCCGAATAGGACCACCGCCTGTAACGATTTGATTCGTGCCAGTCGATTTAACAACTTATTCGGCAAGATAGCGTTCAACTTCATCCAGAATCCTCCCCATCAGCTCGATCGCCCGCTTTGCTCGCTCACCATTTTTCCTATCGTATGAACCATGGTAGATGTCAAGGAGTTCAGTAAACGCCCGCCCCACCTCTGGATTGATTTTATGCGCAGCACGTTTTGCATCAGTGTGGCTACGAATTCTTTCACCAAATTTATATGCGACTGGTTTCAACGCGAACTCTGCCGCCTTAAATGCGTTTTGGATAACCACTGTCGGAGCTTCCACTGATTTCGCCGCCTCAGCGAAGTCCATTGCATCTCGTAGGTATTCCACGTCTTTCCCATACAATATTAAAACAAGCTCATATATTAAAGCTTTTTCATATGTTTAAAACTAGTGCTTTAGTGTTTTTCAATAAGGTCTAAGTTAAACTCATCGAGGCTCTAAAGGCACTGGCGCGGAGGGGTGAATCCTAAATTTTCACCGCTTTTGAAACTTAAGTACACCATCCACAACATCTTGGAAGGCCGCCCGCTGGTCCTTCGCCTTGACCACTCCCGAGGCTATCAAGACTCCCTCGGCACCAAGTTCCAGAGCCTTCGTGACATCCTCTCCGGAGGTTATCCCGGCCCCGCAGAGGACTTTTATGTTGGGATTTATTTCCTTGACGACCTTCACCGAATCCTTCACAACCTCGGGCTTGGCCTTCGACACGGGGATGCCTGAGCCTATGAGTTCAGGAGGCTCTACCGCTATCATATCTGGCGCGAACTCGGCTGTTTTCTTGCTCTCTTCTATATCGGCCGTGCAGACAACCGTGGAGAGTCCCACTTCCTTTGCCCTTTTCACTATCGCGTCAACTTGGTCTAGCGGGAGCTTGTGCTCAGAGTGATTTATCAAAGTTCCAACAGCTCCACCTGCCTTGGCGGACTCGGGCGAAATAAAACCGGTGTTTCTGCCAGGCGTTATTGGGTCAACGTGTTGTGCGAGAACGGGGATCTTAACTTTACCTGCAATGCTGGCGAGGTCTATCGTTTGTGGAGATACGGCCGAGTCCACACCGCTTTGCTTGCTTATTTCAGATATCAACTCTGCCAATTTGACTGCGCTTTCTCCGGTTGCCACTGGGTATGTTTTGAAATTCACGATCACGATTGGAGTTTTCAACATACTCACACCTCTCACCCTTGCATTACGCCCTTATAAAAATATTTAGCATAACTCGCCAAATCTTGGGACAGCGTTGTTGAAGTTGTTGCCGACAAAGTAGTGGTGCCGGGGCGGGGAGTTGAACCCCGACCTCAGGATTTCTCACATCATCTCGTGAATCAGCACTCACAACCGCTGATTAGGTTATGAGTCCCGCGCTCAGACCACCTGAGCTACCCCGGCTAATTAGAAATCTGCTTGCTTCGATTTTAACCTAGTGCCACACAAATGGCAAACGTTAGTATGTTCTTATTTGATTATCACCGCATGAATTTCAGAAACTCTCGCTTCGACCTTAACTTTGCGTGTCCACCCTCATGCCCAACGAGCACAATGTCCACCACGCGGATAAACAAACCATTCTCGATCACACCCGGTACACAGTTGATCTCTTGTTCAAGTTCCGAAGGTTGGGGGATTGAATGAAATTTGACATCCACGACGTAATTGCCGTTGTCGGTGATGAAGGGTGCCCCACTTATGCCCATCCTGAGCCTCGGCTCTCCACCGAGCTCTGCGAGCCTACGTATTGTATACTCGCGCGCGAAGGGCAATACCTCCACCGGTACAGGGGCACGCTCCCCGAGCCTTTTAACAAGCTTTGTTTTGGTGACAACTATTATCACACGTTTTGCGGCTCCAGCAACAATTTTCTCACGGGTGTGGGCCCCCCCGCGCCCCTTGATCATATTGAAATTTGGGTCGACCTCATCCGCGCCGTCGATCATCAGGTCGAGCTTGCCGTGAACATCAAGTGAACTCAATTTAAGGCCCAGATCGTTCGCGAGCCGCTGGGTGGCTGAGGAGCTTGGAACAAAAATTGCTTCTGATTTCAGCTTAACTAAAGCTTGGATTACCTTTGCAACGGTGGTCCCTGAGCCCAGCCCGACCACCATTTTATCCCGCACAAGTTTCGCCGCAGCCTCGGCAACAGCGCGTTTCCACATTTCTGTATCCACGTAGGCCCTCCTCAATCTTTGTTTGGCATCTAAAAGAGTTAAATATCACCACTAATATTGAAAAGTGGTGAATCATGAAACGCGTAATTTCAGTTAGAGATGCGATGGCAAGGAAAGTCCTTACTGCAGGTCCAAATACCACAGTAGCGAAAGCTGCTAAGATGATGGCTGAGCGCGGAGTGGGAAGCATAATCATAGCGAAGGGCAAGAAACCCGTGGGAATTTTGACCGAACGGGACTTGCTCATGAAGGTCGTCAGCACGGATTTAAGGCCCAGCAAGATCCGCGTGGGCAAGATAATGTCTGCACCTATCCTCTCGATTGGACCAAACGAGGACATAACCCAAGCGGCGCGAATCATGGCCAAAAACAAGCTCCGACGCCTGCCCGTCGTTGAACGTGGAAAGCTCATAGGCATCGTTACCGCAAGTGACATCACAGCCAGCTCTCCAGAGCTCATCGAGGTCGTGGGTCGTCCAGCGATGCCCGCGAGAGAGGAGATCGAGGAAAGCGTCTGCGAGGTTTGCGGTGAGGTTACAACAACTCTTCATGAAGTAAATGGGATGTGGGTCTGCGAAAACTGTCGCGACACGATGAGCGGGTAGATGGTGGAATGGTATGCAGGGACATGCTTGCGCGCACCAGCATTAGAGAAATTATGCAACCTTGTTCTACTTTTGTGAGCTCACGTGACCTTATAACTCGTGCTCGAGCCCTCATGCGCTCGCGTGGTCTCCGGAGTTTGTCTGTTGTCGATGGTGGGAGGCTGGAGGGAATTCTGACTTCCCGCGATGTAATGCGCGTAACTTCCACCCGCTCGAACATATCGGTCGCGGGCTTAATGTTGCCGCTCCAGTTGATAGTTACGCCAGCTGATGATTTGGCCAGACTTTCAAGGGGGATGGTGAATCTCGGGCTTTCGGATGTGCCAGTAGTGCAGAGCCACGCAGATAGAACTGTGGTTGGGCTGGTCAGGTTGGACGACATCCTCAGGAAGATAGCAGGAGCAATGAAGCCGAGTTTGACCGTCAGCGATATCATGACTCGGGAGGTTGTCACATGTGAGGCAGATAATGAAATCTCTAGTGTTTGGGACGTCATGGAACAAACGCGTTGCTCTGGCCTACCTGTGACGCGCCACGACAGGCAGAAACACCGACTTGAGGTAATCGGGATGATAACACGCTCTAACATCATCCGCTCCGGGATGACTAGGCTCGAGGAGGAGTCAGATAAGGGACGATTTCGCTCTCCGCCGCGCGTTAGATTGATTATGCGGACACCTGCGATAACCGCCGCGCCAGAGATGCCCGTGTCGGAGGCGATAGAACTCATGCTTAAACGGAATGTCGGCCGCCTTCCCGTTTTGGCGAGGGGCGAACTTGTCGGGATCGTGAGCCGTTCTGATGCCATAAAAGCAGCCTGTGGTGACTGAGTGAGGAGAATTCCGCACTACAAATCGCGTGATCGGGGTCCGCTTGAATTTAGGTCAAGGCCCCACCGGGAGGAAGGCAACATCATGCCCCTGGCACGAAAACCTGTTATCACGATTCCACCCACGACACGGATAAAAAACGCAGCCGAAATCATGGTAAACCGCAAGGTACGGAGGTTGCCGGTGACCGACCCCGGGACACGAAGGTTGATGGGAATCCTCCGGACGCGCGACATTATAAATTTCCTCGGCGGCGGTGATAAACACAAAATCGTACAGATAAAATTCAAAGGTAATTTCTTCGCGGCGGTCAATGAACCTGCCCGAACTATAATGTCCAAGGACGTTATCCACGGCACCGCTGACATGTCCGTAATAGACGTAGTTAAACTCCTTCTCGATAAAGGTGTGGGCGGCGTACCAATTTTGGATGAGGCGGACAGGATTGCAGGCATTGTATCTGAGCGAGATTTCGTTTCATACGTACCAGCCACGACGGGGATTCCTGTGAGCTATTACATGATACGTCACGTCGTCACTGCTGGGCCGATGCTACCGATCCAAGAGGCGGCGCGGAGGATGATTTCACGAGGCTTTCGGAGATTACCTATCGCACGCGGTCGGGAACTCGTGGGGATGGTCACGAGTATGGACATCCTGCGCTACTTCGGGACGGGTAAGGTTTTCGGGTACATGCGTTCCCAAAGGATGGACGAGGCAATGGCAGTTAGCGTGCAAGAAATAATGACAAAGGAGGTCCTAAAAGTGACGCCAGAGACGGATGTGGGTGAGGCAGCCGGGCTAATGCGCGAGAAGGATTGCGGCGGGTTGCCTGTCGTGTTGAGAGATGAACTTGTAGGCATAATCACCGAACATGATTTGCTGAGGTTATTGATTTGAAAGTAAATGAGATCATGAGTTCTCCAATCGTAGCCATAAAACCTACCGACCCGGTCGCTCATGCAAAAAACCTGATGATGCGCCACAAGGTGAAACGTTTAGTAGTAATTGACAGAGGAAAACCGGTCGGCGTGTTATCTATGCGCGACATCGCCGGGCGTGTGGGTAGGGGTTCATCGACTTGGCGTAGGCGCCCTATAGACAACGTTCCCATCGCACGTGTGATGCGCAAGAGTGTGTTGGCAGTCTCGCTTGGAACGAATTTGAACAAGGCAGCGGCCCTCATGCTCAAGCACGACATAAGCAGTCTGGTGGTGCAGGAGGGGGAAAACATCGCCGGAGTGGTGACGAAAACAGACCTAGCGCGGAGTTTTGCTGAATCTTTGGCCGGGCGGGTCAAAGTTAAGGATCTGATGAGTTGCGACTTGGCGACAGTCGGCCGCAGGCATTCACTGGCGCGCGTGGTCGGGCTGATGAAGAAGCGCGGGATAGGCCGGGTAGTCGTGGCCGAGGGTGAGAGACCCGTTGGCATAATCACGGAAAGCGACATCGCGTTTGCTCAGCTGGATCGGCCCGAGAGAGAGATAAAAGAACGTGGGGTGAGGTACACCAGAAGACTCGAGCGAGCAGGCAGGCCTCGAGCTCGGTATATCAAGCGGGTGGCGTTGACGACGGCCGAGGACGTGATGCGCCCGAAGATTCTGACAATCGATGTAGATGAAGACGCCGCACGTGCCGCTACCCTGATGATTGAACACGGTATAAGCGGGCTCCCCGTGCTCGAGGGAGAGGAACTTGTCGGCATTATCACGAAAACGGATTTAGTCAAGGGGATAGTCAATTTAGGTGTTTGAAATGCGCGTGAGCCAAATAATGAGTTCGCCCGCAATCGTCCTCGACAAGAACCTGCCGCTCGCCAACGCTATCGACATGTTGAAGCGAAACGAGATCTCACGCTTGGTCGTGCTGCATAATAGTCGCATCGTTGGCGTCTTGACCGAAAAAGACATCGTGCGCGGGCTAGGGTCTACACGTGCCTACCGATTGCCCCTAGGTAGGATACGTGTTTCCGGTGTCATGACGGCCAATCCCATCACGGTTGCTTCGGATGTAATGGCCAAAAGGGCAGCGGAGTTGATGCTCGACCACGACATCAGCGGGCTTCCTGTGGTTGAGAGGGATAAGCTATTGGGAATGGTCACGAAGCTCGATTTTGCAAAGGTCTGCATGAGTCATGACGATGTGTACGTCGGGCAGGTGATGCAAGCCAGCCCTACGACCGTTTCACCGAGCGAGCGCGTCATCCACGCGCGGAGGCTCCTGCTTGAGGAAGACCTTCTCGCCCTCCCGGTGATGGAAGGTAAGGAGCTCGTCGGCATCGTCACCATGCGCGACGTGGCGATGAAGCTCGCAGCGTTTCAAGAAGTCGTTCCTGACCGGTACAAGAGTGAGCGCATTCGAAACCTCCTTGTGGAAGACATCATAACTCAGCCAGCCACGACGATTCGTACGGATGCGAGGTTCTCGCGCGCGGCAAAGGTGATGCTCGAGCGGCGGTTTTCGAGTTTGCCCGTGGTGAATCTTGAGGATGAATTAGTTGGGCTGCTGACGAAGACTGAGCTCACCGAGGTCGCGCGCGAACGGCTCTGACATCAACATTTTAAGATTCTGCGTTGAACTATGGTTGTGCGGCCGTGGTCCAGTCTGGTTAAAGCTGAACGCTGCCAAAGGACTCAAGCTTCCCATGAGAACTCGGGAAAAGCTTGCTGCGCGGGTTCGAATCCCGCCGGCCGCACCATCTCATCTCAAAAGCAGAAAACGTCATGAAATAAGCGGCAGCACTTCATTTAGCACGTATTCAGTAAACTCTTTCAGCTCGACTCTCGTGAATAGGGTCACCACACAGTTTCTAGTTATCCCGACCACAAGTCCACGTTTTTGTACTTCGAACACGGCGTACCATATCTTCCCGTGTTTTAGATACTCTTGATAGAGCTTGGTATCTGCAAGTCCTGAACCAGCAAGGGCAAGCTTTTCTATGTCCGGGATATCCACATCGTCAAACCATATCAGCTTCGTCGCTCGGGGATTGGATTCGTGGATTTGCTTCAAGGTTTCGTGAGTGATTTTCACTTCGACGATTGCACCAGTTTTAATAAACAGGATTTCGCTGAGCTTGTTCGCTACATAGTTGGTCAGGAGTTTCTTCACTCCGCGGGCTTTTGAGGGCGCGAGCACCACCAAAAAAGCCCGTTCTTTGAATTGCTTAATCCGAAATGGAACTTCCTCCGTCACCAGGGTTTCAACTAGTCCGCGTTTGTAGTAACGGCTGAGCACGAAGTCCTTGCTGAAAATTCCCGTCAGCGAGTCGCCCTCCAGCTTCAGGTCTAAGATTTCTGCCGTGAGCTTCGTGCGCTTGCCCTCGTGCTCGTGGGGCTCTTCCTCACTGAAGTCCTTGAGCTTCCGCGCTATCGCACTTACCTCGAGCGGTTCCTTGAACTCGAATATCTTGGCTACCAGCACCACTTTGGCCACCCTCCCAACTTAAATACAGGATTGCTTTAAAGTTGAACACATAAATTAACTTGGTGTCTATGTCTGCGAATGCTCTAATCCGTGAGATAATACTAGAAAATTTCATGTCTCACGAATACAGCAGGATCCCCTTCAGGCCGGGGCTCAACTTAGTGTGCGGTCCAAACGGCGCGGGCAAATCCTCCATCCTGCTCGGTATAGCTGTGGCACTCGGGCAGACTTACACGGAGCGCTCGCGAAGGCTCAGCGACCTCATCCGGAGGGGGAAGGATCTTGGGCGCGTCAGCGTGGTGTTCGACAACTCTCTCAACAACGGGAAGCGCCCCATCGCCAGTGTAAACTCTGATACGATTGTCCTTTCGCGTTACATGAGTCGTGATGGAACCTACTGGCATGAGGTAAATAATCGCACGGTGACAAAAGGTGAAGTCCTTCGGCTGCTCGGGCGGCTTTCCATCAACCCGGACAACATGCTCATAATAATGCATCAGAACATGGTAGATTTATTCGGGGCGATAGATGCCCGTGAGAGACTGAAGCTCGTTGAAGAGGCAGTCGGGCTTCGGGAGTATCGCGAGCTAATTTTTGAGGCTAGGGAGAAGCTCTCTCATACCCTCAGCGAGGAGGAATCCATCCGGAACCTACTTGAGAAGGCCCAGGAAACGCTACGCTACTGGGAAGGGGAGTACCAGCGCTTTCAGAAGAAACAGGAACTCGGAGAAAGAAAGCGAGATCTCGAAATCGAGTATGCCTGGGCAAAATGTATCAGGCAGGAGGAGGCCGTCGAGAACCTTCACTCGAAGCTGGATGGATTGAAGGGTGAGCTCCGTGAGGTGGTGGAGGAGATCGACGAAAATTCCAAACGCGAGGGGGAGCTCGAAGCTAAACTGAAGGAACTTGAATTTGAACTTGATTCCACTTACCAGCAACTAATAGAACGGGAACGGGCCCACGCTGAGACGGACACACGAGCTAAGTTGCTTGAAGGGTTGTGCAAATCGCTGCGTCCACTTACCGGGACTGGGCTGAGTGAGATACTCGAACACTTAGAAGCCGAGTTGAAGCGATCGCAAGGTGGGCTTCACGAGGCAAGCGCGCGGGGTAAGGAAACGAGGTCCAAACTCGTGGAGATTAAAGGAGAAAATGAACGAGCGCGCGGGGCCTACATCAACGTTCGGGTGAAGGGCGCGATACTGGGGGTGAGACGAGAGCTTCTGGAAAAGGATGTTTCCGGAGTTCAATCCGAACTTAGGAGGGTCAGACGAGAGCTCGAACATCTTGAGCGTGAGGCAAGACAGGTCGGGGAGCGAATTGAGACCGAGCGGAAGTCTCAGGAAGTCCTGGACGAGTTAAAGCTTACGAACATTCAACTTGCAAGTCTTGCGGATGTTTCTCCAGATGTCGAGCGAATGTACTTGAGTTACAAGAGCACGTTGAAAGAACTGGAGGCGAAAGCTGAAATTGCAGCGGCCAACCGAAAACGGGCTCTTGAGGCGCTGGAGCTCAGAAAGCAACGATGGGTCAGTGAGGTGAACAAATTGATACAGGAAGTGCGAGAAAAATACGTTGAGGTTCTCAGTCGAGTTAATGCACTGGGTGATGTTCGGATTCTCAATATTCAAGACATAGATGAGGCAGGGCTGGAGCTTCTTGTTGGCTTTAAAGGGGCCGCCCCACAGGTGCTTGATGCTTATACCCAGAGCGGCGGGGAGCGCACCACTGCCATCATGTGTTTCTTGCTGGCGCTTCAGCAGCGGATTCAATCTCCTATCCGAGCAATCGACGAGTTTGAGGCTCATTTAGACCCGCGCAATCGTGAGGCGATTCTTAGAGGGATTATAGAGTTAATGAAAGGGGAAGCGACGCAGTACATCGTGATCACCCCAGGCCAGCTCGTAAACTTGGAAGGGGTGCCCAACGTGATAACCGTGCAGAACATCGCAGGGTCATCCCAGGTGAAGGTGGCTGTTTAGATGCGGAGCGAGCGCCAAGAGCTGATGCTGCGAATAATCGACCTCTGCGACTCGGTACGGAAGCGAGGGCTAGATCCCTTCGATGTAGAGGTACGGGAATTCTTCGATCGGCTGCGGGAGCTTCTGCCTAAGATGCGGAAGCATGAAGAGATCTACCTCGACATCCAGGCTGTGCTCGGGCTGGCCGATGTGGTATTTCAACAGAGCGAATGGATCAAGCACAAGTCCTCTATGCTTTATCTCGACCCGTTGCTCATCATGCTCAAGCTACATGCCCTTCCGGCAAAGGACTTGGCTGAGGTGCTCGCACGGGCGTGGCACCCAATAATAGATTTGGAAAGCCTTTCTCCCCACGGCATCAAGGAGGGGATGGACTACTGGAAGAACCTGCCCAGCTTGGACGAGCGCTGGCGAGGGCTCGACACGACCGAGGTTCTCACAGGAGAGGTCGCCCGCCGGGAGCTCGCTCGCATGGGAATTCTGTCGGACGAGGACTTCACGGCCTTGCTGGACAAGAACTGGCGTGAGCTAAAGGATACCGCAGGGGAGCAGGGTGAGGTGTCCTACTGGGATTTTATCTCGGAGCGAAGTTTTGAGGGAACTGTGGTGAAAGCTTGGCTCGTGAGCTTCCTCGTTAGCTATGGGTACGCGACGCTCGAGCTCAAACCGCTTGAGGATGAGATCACGTTGAAGCCGCTGTCAAAGCCCCAAAATCTCGAGTGCGTGGCGACATTTTCGGTGCCCATAGCGATCTCACGCGACGAGTGGCTTAGGAGGGTAAAACATGGCTGAAGAACAGGACATCGTGGAGCTCAGGGAGAAGCTTACTCGAGCGGCCCAACTCCTGCTGTTTAGGCACCACATGCGGCCTGGGGCGAAGGCGTGGGAGCTCAGGCGCGCGCTGGGTAGGGACTACGAGCAGGTTGCAAAATTACTCGATGGCGAGCTGGAGAAGTTGGGGCTGACGGTCAAGCGCGTGAGTGAAGGAGAGGAAAGCTCAGAATCAGACCGTTACTTCGTCACTCTTCGGGGGCACCCAACACTCACGGAAGCTCGAACCTTTGGGTGGCGGATTGATGACATGGGGATGCTCACCGTCGCGCTCGCCCACATCCTCGCGAAAGAGGGAAAAGCACCGCTGAAAGAGGTGGAACGAATTCTTGAGGAGAAGTTTCCACGGTGGCGCATCGAGTCCACCATCGACCGCTTCATCCGGCGGGGCTATTTGAGCGAGGACGACGAAGGGCTGCTCTACATCGGATGGCGTGCGCGGGCGGAGATAGACCAGCGGACCCTCCTCGGCTTATTGCTTGGAAAAGAAGAGAAACCCAGCGAGGCCGAGGCTGAGCCGAAAACTGAAACCGAAAGGAAGGAAGAAACGGAGGAAAAACTTTAAACTATTTCAGGTGCTTTTCTCCAATGGAGGGTACAACAGTGAAAAAAATGAATGTTATGAAGGTGAGATGCCACCTGGGTTGGCTCCAAGAGTTGCAGTTTCAATCGTGGTAGGTGTTGGCTGGCTGATCTTCCTTGTGGTGTTTCTGTGGTTTTACGCAGCAGACTTTGGCATTTCCAAGAGTTTGGCTATATTTTTAGTGTCGGTTCTCGTCGTGGGTGGGATACTTGGTCCGATGTGGGCCTACTGGGGAATCAAGACTGGCCGCGCTTGGGAAAGGAAAGTGAAATGGGAGAAGAAAGTGAAAAAGAAAAGGGCGAGGAAATAATCCCCAAAATTATCGCTCTATACTTCCCTTATGTCCACCTGAACCGCTTGAGAAGAGCCTCCCGCTCCTTTCGAAGCAGGAGTTCCAAAAATTTGTTCGAGAACTTGGGCTCCTTGGCCAAGATATCCCTTGCCCCAGCTGGTGTGACCCCTCGCCCGACCAACGCGAGCGCTGCGAGCTTCCCGTGTTGGGAGATGAGTTTCGCACTCTCTAGCAACTCTTGCCAGAGCGTAATTTTCCTGCCCCTGTCCACCAGCTCGATCGCCCGCTGGACCTCCTCCCCTGATTTTTCGACCATCCCCAACTTAGGCGACCTGCAGTTGGGGCACTTCGGGTGTTCACCGAGTTCGTAAATTTGAAGTTCCTTGATATAACGCTTGCATTGGGTACAGGCGAAGGTTCGGGCCTCGCTGAGTATTCGCACTTTTACCGAAGCGATTGCTAAGAGCTTAAGTCTCTCAGGCATCACGGGCTCTAGGGCGAGATAGCGCCGACGCCAGGCCAAGCTGGAAATCGGTGTCGGTTCAGCCCGCTCGCCGAAGGAAACAACCTCGATTTCACCTCCTCGAATACGCTCCAGCACTTCGAGCGTGCGCTTAAGGTCGAGGTCTTTATGTACGACCTCTTTAAAAGTTTCCTCGAACGCCGGAGTTCCTTTTAACGCATGCATGAGTTTGTCCAAGACCGCGCTCGTGAGTTCGGCTCCACGTTCGAGGACGCCCATTCGCCTGGCCACCTGGGCCAGCCTCCAGCGGAAGAAGCGGCTCTGTTCGATGATTGCTCGCAAGTCCCGCTGAAGGTCTGCGCTGAGTTCTCCCTTGAGTATTTCGATCACCTTTTCGGGCTCCAGCGCCTCCGAGCGAAGCAAAATCCGGTAAGGATCCACGGAGGTCGCGGTCGTTTCCCCGAGTTCGGCAGAGGCCTTGTAGGCAAGCAGCCGCGCGAGTGTTCGGTTGGCGAGCGTCCCAAAGCAGGCATTGACCACACATATCTCCTTCACCCGCTCCACCGTCACCCGCCGATCCGTGGGTAAGGGTAAACCCGCCTTGCCTTGTTTGTGGGCATCGGCGAGCGCGAGTCCCATCGTTTCGCGTGAGACGCCGTGCTGCTTTGCGAGCTCGGCGGTGGCATCACCGAATTTTTTGTCTTCTCCCAAGAGCTCCTCAAATCGTGCCCTGAGTTTTCCCACCTCCTGCGCCACTGAGTAGGGCACAGGGATTTGTTCTCCTATCCAGGTCGGGATCGCTCCGAGAGGGTCCTTGTCGGGCTTCACGTATACTTTGTCCTTGAAGACCTGCAGAATTCTCCAGAGTTCACCACCGATTACGAATTTCACTCCAGGTTCCCCGTACTCTGCTACAAAGGACTCATCCAAAATTCCAATCGGCTGATTTCGCTCGTCGTTTACCACGAGATACTGCCGGACTTCAGGAATCATCGAGAGGTTGCCGAAGTAGTAGTCAAAAACCCGTTGGGTAGATCTCGGGCGCGCGAACTCTCGTCCATCTTCAGACACCCACGTAAGCCGTTTCTCTAAGCTCTGCGCAAATCTGAGTACACTAAGCAAGTCCTCCTTAGTGAGGTCTCTGAACGGGTAGGCGCGTCTGAATACTTCGTAGGCTTCATCGACGCTGCCCCTGCGCCTCGCTGTGAGCATCGAGACGAGTGCATGCAGGAGCACATCTAGAGGCTTTTCAGTGACGGAGACCGGCTCGAGTTCCCGCTGGTGCGAGCGTGCCGCGATGACGATGGACTCGATGGCGTCATCGGGGTCCTGAACCACGATTGTCCCCTTCGCCACCTCGCCTATCCGATGGCCGCTACGACCAACTCGCTGTAACAATCGTGTCACTTGGCGGGGAGAATTATATTGGATAACAAGGTCGACGCGCCCTATATCCAATCCGAGTTCCATCGACGAGGTGCAGATTATGCTTTTAATCTCACCCTGCTTCAGCGCCCGCTCAGCCTTCAGGCGGGTGAAGCTGGACAGCGAGCCATGGTGGACACTCAGAGGAAAGCGGATGTCCCAGAGACGGAAGCGGCTCGCTAGCACCTCTGCGGTGGGGCGTGTATTGGTAAAAACTAACGTGGACCCATGATTCTCGATGAGTTTCCGCATCACCCTTAGCCTAGCGGCGACTGAGGGATATGTGTAGAGTTCGCTTGCGAGTCGCTCGTCGCGCTTGGTTGCTTCAGGATATATTACATCGAGCTTGACTTCACGCGCGACGCTGACGTCAACGATTTCGCACGGTCGCCCAACTCCAACCAAAAACCGCGCGACCTCCTGTGGGGATCCTATCGTGGCTGAGAGCCCGATCAGCTGAAACTCTCCTCCCTTGAGTTCACGGAGCCGCTCGAGCGTTAAAGCAAGCTGCGCCCCCCGCTTGTTGTCCGCGAGCTCATGAACCTCATCGACAATCACCCACCGTACACTTCGGAGATGCTCGCTCAACCTCCGCCCTAACAAAAATATCTGGAGCGTTTCCGGGGTGGTGATCATTATGTCGGGAGGCACGAGAGCTTGGGTCCGACGTTCACGCGTCGCTGTGTCACCATGACGGACGGAAACCTTCAAGTCGAGGGATTGGCACCACCATTCCAGGCGCTCGAGCATGTCACGATTGAGGGCTCGGAGAGGGGTAATGTAGAGAACTTTAATCCCACGTTCACGTGTCTGGGAGAGCAGGTGTTGGTGGAGCACGGAGAGGAAGGCCGCCTCAGTTTTTCCAGTCCCCGCTGGGGCGATGAGCAGGACGTTTTTGCCCTCGAGGATTTTCGGAATCGACTCGGCTTGAGGTAGCGTTGGCTCGGTGAATCCTCGCTCAGCCAGCAACTTACGAATCGGTCTAGCCAGCGTATCGAACACATTGGTTTTTTCTGACATTTTTATCAAACAAATATGTTCGAGCAGGCTTATTTTTGGATGGGTTCAAAGGTAAGCTATGTCGAGGCCCAGTTCACGCCGCAGTTTCTCGATTCTTTTTCTGAGTTCCGCATCTACTCCGCGTTCGCGGCTTGTGAGATGCTCTTTCAATTGTTTTGTCGTCTCTTGGTACCGCCCCAAGCCTGCCGCGATGATTGCACGGTCCTTCAGTTCAGGGTGAGGAGAAATAAGCCCGAAAGGCATAGGCACCCCTTGCTCCATCAGCTTGCGAATTTCATCATCGACCTTTCGCGCCGAAACTCGAGCGCCTGCGCCTACGAGTTCATAGGGGGACTTCAGATCGCCTTTAATCTGCCAGACCCCAAGCTTCGGCGCATAGAAGAATAAATCGCTGAAGCCGTACTCATCGCTTCCCGCCAGCACCCTCCACTTCTGGCGGAGTTTAGGGTAACGCTTGTAGCGCCTGCGCATCTCTTCCATTATTTCAGCTAAAGAACGAACGCTCATGTCACCGCCAATACCTTACCTCAAATCCTGAGAACTCACCTCGGTGCTCCTCCCATTTGACTTCGACGTCGGTTACGGTCGCGCCAGGCGGTCCTCGATGGCAGGATTTTATCATTTCCTCAACTTGCTCGCGTTCCCCTTCGAACAAGGCTTCAACCCTTCCATCACGCAGGTTTCGGACCCATCCCTTAACGCCTAGCCGCTGCGCTAGCTCCTGGGTGTGGTATCTGAAGAAAACACCTGTCACATATCCGCTGATGTGGACGTGGGCCCGAGCTTTCATGTAACCCCTATTAATTATTCGCGCCATGACAAAAAATTGTTGCTTAAGAGGCATAGGTACAAGGGCAAGTCAAGGAAAACCAGTGGCATGGCAAATTTTTCCTTTATAAGTAACCCTCACTCAAAGCCTCGGCGGAAGCAAAATGAGGAAAGTTTTTGTAATCTTGGCGTGCGGCGTCGTAGTTTTGGTCTGTGCTGCTATCCTCATGGGGTATTCGACCTCGTCCCAAGCCCAGCAGCTGCAAGGTCAGCCCCACATCGAGCGGATCGCGACCGTGGACTATGTGGTCGACGGCGACACCATTAACCTCCAGGGCGGGGAAAAGGTCAGGTTGGTCGGAATTAACACCCCTGAGGTCCACCCACAGGAGGAGCCAGGAGGGAGAGAGGCGAAGGAGTTCATCGAGAATTTCTGCCCACATGGAACAGAGATCGGCTTGGATGTGGACGACCTAGATTCGATGGACCATTACGGCCGAACCATCGCAGTTGTTTATGTGGAGGTCGATGGGTCTTGGGTGAACTTGAATGCGGAGCTTTTGCGAAGTGGGCATGCCGAGGTAATGTTTATTCCACCTTCTGAGTTCAACCCATACAAGTGGACACGTTGATTATCGCGTCATTCACCGCTTGGTCTCACAATAGCTAGGCGAAAACACCAGCCAAGAACGCGAGCAGCCCCAGCCCCATCCCTATTTTACACGCAAGCGACGCCCGTCTCGCGGCCTCAGGTCTCCGACTTCGTGCAATTATCGCGGCCGCAGCGATGAAAACAACAATTGAGAGACTCACGAAGGCTAGGTAACCCCAGCCGAGCATGTAAGGGAGGGGCGAGAGGACTATCGCGGCGCCAATAAATCCGATTGCTAGCACGGCCGCCTTACCTGTACCGTGACGAAGTGGGAACGTCTTAAACCCAAGCTTCTTATCTCCTCGCATATCTTCAATTGCTTTAATCAGCTCTCGCCCAACGGTGGAGAGCGCCGCCATCAGTACCAGGACTAGGAGCTCGAGGGGGATAAGGGCCCCCGCCGCCGCAAGTCCGCCGAAAAGGAAGGTAGAGCCCACCAGATATCCTATTGCGAGGTTACCTGGAAGGCCTACGCGCTTCAGCCTTGCAGCGTATACCACCAAGATCAACGAGTTCAACCCCGCCAGTAGCAAGCAGTAGGGGTTCAGGAACACAGAGAATGAAATCCCGAGCGCGAAAATCACGAGCGCGAGCGCTAGTGCTCCAGATGGAGTTATTCTGCCAGACGGAACTGGACGATTAGGACGATTAATCTTGTCTATCTCTCGGTCGAAGTAGTCATTTATCGCGTTTCCGCCAGCTGCAACAAGCGCTGCTGCACCGAAAGCCAACAAGAGGAGAACGAGTCCGGATATATCCAGACTGCTAATCGTGACCACTGCCCCGATGAGGACGGCCACTCCCGCAAACAGGCAGTTGAGTGGTCTGGCGAGCTCAAGCGTGGCTGGTAGGCGCATCTTTTCACCCTTTATAATCACTTTCGGTGAACTTCTCTACCTCAAAGCGGCTTAAATAACTCCAGTGACCTTTGCCAGTTGCTCGGCTGCGCGCCGCTTTAAACCGTTTTTCAAAATGGTGTAACGTTCTGGCCTTATCCGGTGAGCGATCGTGAGCGCCTTGATTATGTATTTGGTTTGTATGCCAAACTCCTTCGCGGTCGTTGGAGCCCCTATCGTTTGGAGTGCTCCCTTTATCGCCTGCCAGTCCTCCCCGTGCAGGTATGCCATCATTATCGCCCCCACCCCACACTGCTCGCCGTGAAGTGCTGGTTTGGGGGCAATAATATTCAAAGCATGGCTAAAGAGATGTTCCGCCCCGCTCGCTGGCCGGCTGCTCCCCGCTATCGCCATCGCCACGCTGCTGGAGATGAGCGCCTTCACCACCTTGCGCACGCTCTCCTCCGTGTGGTGGCTGATGGTCTTCGCGTTCTCCATCACTATCTGGGCGCTT
>JAUWXQ010000051.1 GCA_030616305.1 Hadesarchaea archaeon | reverse complement strand
ACCGGCGAACGTCCGCTCACCGCTCTGGAGTTTCACCAGATGACGGGACGGGCCGGGCGGAGGGGGATGGACAGAATCGGGTTCGTGCTCGTCGTGCCGCGCAGGCCGGGGGACTTCACGCAGGCGATGGAGCTGGCGGATAGCGAGCCGGAGGAGCTCATGTCGGCCTTCCGCGTGCAGTACTACCAGGTGTTGAACCTGCTGGTCACCCGCAGCTTCGAAGAAGCTCTGACGATCGTGGACCGCAGCTTTGCTCTGTACCAGATGGCGCACCGAAGTCGCAGGCGGGAGAAGGCCGTGAGACAGAAGTTGGTCTACGAGTTCAGACGCCGCGCGGCGATTCTGTTGAAGCTGGGATACTTGGACGAGAATTGGGCGTTGACCGAAACGGGCAAGTGGGGGGTACTGATTAGGCACGGGCGCTCGCTGCTGATTACCGAGGCCGTCAGGCGCGGGATGATGGACGGGCTCCCCGCCAAGGTGCTGGCGGGATGGGCGGCAGCGCTCACGGCCGAACGCGCCCCCCGTTTTATGGTCGCGAGATTGGATTTGAGGCCCCTCGGGAGGCTGGCGTTCGAGCTGGACGCGATGGAGAGGAAGCACGGAGTGGAGGAGTCGGATTTCGGCGAGGTGTTCGAGGGCGATTGGGGAAGCAAGGCGAACGCGGTCGCTGGCGCGGTGTTCAGGTGGGCCGAGGGAAACACCGACTGGGCGAACCTCGTGGTCGAATCGGGGGGCGAGGAAGGCGATTTCCAGCGAATCGTCCTGCAAACGGCCGAGGTTCTGCGGCAGCTGGAAGACCTCCCGCTGCCGATTTCCGGGCAGGCGAGGTCGGCCCGTCTCGCAATCCTGCGCAAGCCCGTCGGCGAACCCTAGTAGCTTTATCCATAAACTAAATATTTTCTGATATTTTCACCGACTTTATGGGCAAGAGATACTTTGTGGGCAAAGCCGCCAATACCGCACATTATTTAAGCTTGCCTTGGTTAAGCTATGAAAGGATACGTTGGGCTTTTCGGAAAAGTCCTAGAGAGAACAGCCGAGCTGTTTTTTTTGAGTTGTATCTTGAGAAAAAAAAAGGAGAATAGAAAAAATGGCATATGGTGGAAGATTCGGTGGGCCGAGAAGGTCCAACGGTCCGAGAAGTTTTGGACCGCGCGAGATGCACAAGGCAACCTGCGCTGACTGCAAGGCAGAGTGCGAGGTTCCCTTCAAGCCGACCGAAGGCAGACCTGTTTACTGCAGGGATTGCTTCCAGAAACACAAAAGATACTAAGGGGTCCATAATTTCGTCTAGATGACGTTGAGTTTTGGACTGCTTGTACCGGTTAGCGGTAGCTAGGTTCGCCTCGTATCCCGACTTTATGGGCAAGTTGCCGACTTTATGGGCAGGACCTACTTTGTGGGCAAAGCCCCCCCATTCAAAACCCTTAAATATTAAGTGGATTATAGATGGATTGTAGCTGGATGGTAGGAGGAGGCTAGATTATGGTCGAAAAAAAGGCCGAAGTTCGTGTTTTCATCGATGGGTTATATCTCAAAGTCATAGATGACCTGATTCACGCGGAGTACGGCACCAACCGCAGCGAGGTCGTCCGCAAGATGATCCATGATTGGGTCACGCGTGAGTTAGGCTTCAAGGGTCTGATGGAGTACAAGAAAAAGAAATAATCATCTCACGGTCACCCCACCTCCTCGGTCCAGCCTCCAAAGGGGTGTCAGGCGGGAGGGCTTTGCTCTCCTGCCTTAAAGTTCATCACCTGGAGGCGAGTTTCTGGAGGACTCGCCACAGGAGACTAGGAAGGGGGAGGGTCCGCCCGGAGACCGATGCCCTCCCCGTCCTAATTTGTTCTAAAACATGGTCGACTCTCGGTGCGCAATCAATGTTTGTGTACGCTAAGCCTATTTCGTCCCTACGATGAGCATCAGATCCCGCAATCATGGGTATCTTATTTCGCTCAGCAAACCGGCGGGCAAGCGGGTTGCTGAAGAAAAGCGCGCGCGAGTTCAGTACCTCAATCGCATCGAATTTAGCCTTGTAAACAAGCCCCGGTCTGCGCCCAAACGCAAAGGGGTGCGCGGCGATGGCGATTCCACCCTGCCTTCTTATACTTTTGACCGTCTCCTTCGCCGACATGCCTTTCGGGATTGGCCTGCTGACGCCGAGCCCCACGATGTGGCAATCTGCGCTCGACACCTCGATACCTGGGATGATCAAAAACCCATCCTTGGAGAACTTCTTTGCCTCTAGAAGCCCTGCAATTGTGTTGTGGTCGGTGATTGCTATTCCATCCAATCCTTTCGCTTTAGCGGCTGCGACTGCCTCCTCTACCGGGCAGAAAGCGTCGGGAGAGTGCGAAGTATGCACGTGCAGGTCCAAACGCAGCAACTACCTCACCTTGGAACCAAGGTTGTTCGCCTCAACCTTCGTGAATATGACGGACGGCTTCCCTATCTGGTGGCCCGGCTTAAGGTCGAACTGCCTTGCCTGCTCCCAGCTGGTCACCTTCACGCCGAGCTGTTTGGCCAAATTTGCAGATGTCGAAGGCATGAACGGGGCGAGGGCGACGCACAGGACTTTCACGAGGTTCGCGCAGTTGAGGAGGCAACTCGCGGCCTTCTCCGGTTCGCTCTTTATCGCCTCCCAAGGCTTGCAGGACTGGAAGTACTCGTTCCCTCTCTTGGCAATCGTCATGAGCTCCTCGAGGGCCTGACTAACCTTCAGTTTTTCGAGTAGCTGTTCGATTTTTTGTACCCTCTCGTGAGTCTCCGCCTCGAACTTTTTATCCAGCTTCCCTTCCGGCACCTCGCCGCCGAAGCGATCTCGGGTAAAGGTCAAGACACGGTGGACGAAGTTCCCCAGCACGTCCGCAAGCTCGTCATTAAGCCTCGTGCGCAGGCTACGCTCGGAAAAATCCCCATCTTGACCGAAGGAAACCTCACGAATCAGGAAGTACCGCAACACATCGGCTGAATACTTCTCCACCAAGTAGGCGGGATCGATGACATTCCCAAGTGATTTGCTGATCTTCTTCCTCTCGACGGTCAAAAAACCATGGGCGAAAATTCTCTTGGGCAGCTCGTACCCTGCCGAGAGCAGCATGCCAGGCCAGACGATGCAATGGAAACGCAGAATATCCTTCGCGATGAAGTGGATATCTGCTGGCCAGTAGTCCTGCGGCAAAAGATAGTTACACAATGCGTCGAACCAGACCCAGATAGTCTGAGTTGGGTCGTCCGGGGTTTTTATTCCCCACTCAATCTTCGGGCGAGTAATACTGACATCCTTCAGGCCGCCTTTTATGAAGCTCACAACCTCGTTCCGCCGCGCCTCAGGTTGGATGAAGCCCGGATTGGATTCGATATGCCCCAAAATTTTGTCCCGATATTTCGAGAGCTTGAAAAAGTAGTTCTCCTCCCTCACCCGCTTGGGCTTCTTCTGGTGCAGGGGGCACTTTCCGTCGACAAGCTCGTCCTCCGTGATGTAAGCCTCGCACCCCTCACAGTAGAGCCCCTCGTACACGCCCTTGTAAATATCCCCGCGCTCCTTGATCCGTTTGAATAACTCGTACACGTTCCTGCGGTGGCGCTCTTGGGTGGTGCGGACGAAGTCGTCGTAGCTTATACCAAGGAGCTTCCACGCCTCGATCCAAAGCTTAGCCAGCGAGTCCGCGTATGCTTGAATGTCCGTGAAGCCCTGCTCTTTCGCCGCCTGAACCGTTTTCACAGAGTTCTCATCCAACCCGGTCAGGAAGAAAACATCTTCCCCCCGCAGGCGGTGCCAGCGTGCGAACACATCGGCGACTATCGTGGTATAGGCGTGCCCGATATGGGGGACCGCGTTGATGTAATATATCGGGGTGGTGATGTAGAACTTCGCCATGTTTATCCCCTCTTTCTTTTAAGAACCCTGTTTCTCTCCCCTATCCACCTCTAAATCACTTTTGTTGGCTCTCACCGAATCACTGACCATCCGGGCTCAATTTGTTAGTCATTGTTAAGACTACTTCCTCTTTTTAATGAACAGTAAAGCACCAATTGCCGCCACAACTACAACAACCGCAACCGCGATCCACAAGATTGGGGGCTCGGAAGTAAGGCTAAAAACCGTGAAGGGGCCTGTTTGGCCATCAACCGCTACCTGATATGTTCCCGTCGTGTTTTTGCTCACCGTGAACGATACATTTCCCGTCGCTCCACCGGCCACCGTGACATCTTTGTTTTCCACCACCACATCATCGATTTTCAATGTCACCGTGTGAGTGCCCTCGAGGTCACCGGTGTTCGTGACATCAGCCGTAATCGTGACAGATTGGCCAACCCCAACCGTGGCGGGGCTTATCCCAAGGTTGCTGACTGTAAATGCTGCCGGAGATTGAGCATATACATCGACTGCATCGACAATGATTTGATAATGACCAGATGCGGGATTCTTTGTACCTGAACGGGTAATCGTTAGAACATGTTGCGCATTATCCAAATCTGTTGCTATGACTTTCTTGACTTGAAAAGTGACATCTGGTAAATACATGTCGATATTGTCGTAAGAAACCCCGTCGATTTCAACGGTTGCTATTCCCCCCGCGAAGGTAGTTGTGTAAATCAACGCGACCCCCGTCCCGGTAAACGTTATGTCCACCTTGGAACCAGGGCTAGGGTCAGAACCGGCTGCTATTTTTATCGTTCCCCCGCTAAAGTTACCGGGCGCGCCAGTTTGCTCTTCATACATAGCATTAGTCATAGTACTCCAAGTTATCGGGCTAACGTCCGTCCAAACGAATGATGGATCTGTTTCTTCAACTCTCTGTTCTTCTACCGCCCCGACCACCGAGGGCATCGCTAGCAACATCAGCGAAACCAAAGCTATTCCTATTTTCAGTTTCATTTAATTCATACATATCTGAGTCGCGAAGGCTTTAAAATCCCAGCATTTGTTTTTCTTTTTTGGAATGAAGGCGTCGGAAATAATAAAAAAAGAAAAAAGGCAGATAGGGAGAAGAAACTGGAGTCCTATTTCTTTAAGTGGTGATAATTTAAATGTCCCCAAAATTAAGAACGTAATTGGGGTCAGATGGGAAAAGCCCTAGTGGCAGGTATCGTTAGCACAACCGTTGTGACCGTTGTTATTGTTGTCGTTGTAGCCTGTTTCTTAGTCCTTCAGCAGGCTCCGCTGCCCGATTTGAGCGGAAAAAATATCCTCCTGATTGCTGCCGAAGACTTCAACGACACCGAGCTGAGCACCCTGTTGCAGGTTCTTGGGCAGGAAGCGGGGGCGAACATGTTCATTGCGAGCAATACCCATGACGCCTTTACAGGAATGAGTGGGATGACAGCTATGCCCGACATGATGCTCGCGGCTGTGGAGGTCCAGTATTATGAGACCGTGGTCTTCGTGGGTGGTAGTGGTTCGACAGTCTTTTTCGATAACGCCCAAGCACACTCCATAGCCACGGACTTTTACAACGCAGGCAAAAAGGTATGCGCGATTTGCATAGCTCCGGTTACCTTGGCTAATGCTGGAATCCTAGACGGAAAACAAGCCACAGTGGCTGACACCATTTACGCTTCGATGCTTGAGGATGGTGGTGCCACATATACTGGCCAGTCGGTGACGGTCGACGGAAATATAATAACGGCAAATGGCCCAGCCGCCTCTGATGAATTTGCCCGAACAATTGCAAGGGAGATTGGGGGCTAGGCCCTTCCTAACTTTCTTAAACCCTGATACAGTATTCATAGCAATGGAGGTGCGACCTTGATTGGAAAGCGAGTTTTGATGATAATCGCGCCTGAGAACTTCAGAGACGAGGAACTGTTGCACACGAAGGAAGAGCTGGAACGCGCTGGGGTGGAGACGATTATAGCGAGCTCAAAAACGGGCGAGGCAAAAGGCAAGCTAGGTGCACGAGTTACTGCGACTCTCAAGCTAGACCAGGTGAAGGTCGATGACTATGATGCTGTTGTTTTCGTGGGTGGTCCTGGCTCGGCGATGTACTTCGACGACAAGCGGGCACTCTCAATAGCGAGCGAGGCGTTCAAGAAAGGCAAAATAACCAGTGCCATCTGCATAGCGTCGGTCACCCTCGCCAACGCCGGAGCGCTCAAGGGTAAGCGTGCGACGGTCTGGAACGGTGACTATGTCAAAAAGATCGAGAGCAAGGGTGCAACCTACACCGGAAAACCCGTGGAAGTCGACGGAAACGTGATAACTGCGAACGGTCCGGCAGCAGCCCGTGAGTTCGGGCGCGCGATAGCTAAGGCGATTACTGGCTAGGTGAAAATTTGGCAGACATCTTGATCAAAGGCGGCCATGTGGTCACGATGGACCCTCAGCGACGGATATTGGAGGGTGGCTCGGTCGCGATAGAGGGCAATAAAATTACCGCGGTGGGAAAGGAAGTCAAGGAAAAGGCCGATGTGGTCATAGACGCCCAAGGGAAGGCTGTTCTACCTGGGTTGGTTAACGGACACACCCACCTCTCGATGACCCTGTTGCGAGGTGTCGCCGACGATATGCCGTTGATGGAGTGGCTCCAGACGAAGATTTGGCCAATCGAGAAAAAGCTCCAGGGAGAAGACTGCTACGCCGGGGCGCTGCTGGGGTGCCTAGAGATGATAAAGTCAGGCACTACTTGTTTTGCCGATCAGTACTTTCACATGGGGCATGTAGCACGTGCAGTTGAGGAGGCCGGCATCCGAGGCGTGCTTTCCTACGGAATAATCGAGATGGGTGATCCTAAACGAAGGGAATCCGAGCTCCGTGTTGGTGAGAAGCTCGTGAAGGATTGGCACGGGAAAGCTGGCGGGAGAGTCCTGACGATGTTCGGCCCTCACGCACCGTATACCTGCTCATCCGAGTGCCTGACTAAAGTCAAGGAACTGGCGAAGAAGCACAAGGTCGGAATCCACATCCACATTTCCGAGAGCCAAGACGAGGTAAAACAAATAACCAAGAAGTACGGGAAGCGCTCAGTGGAGCACCTCGACTCGATAGGCTTTCTAGGCCCAGAAGTGCTCGCTGCGCACTGCGTTTGGATTACCAAGCAGGAAATCAAGATATTGCACGATAGAGGAGTCAAGCCTGTTCATAATCCCGTAAGCAATATGAAACTCGGATCCGGAGTCGCTCCAGTTCCAGAGATGATGGCAGCTGGCATCCCCGTCGCTCTTGGAACGGATGGGGCGGCATCCAATAACACCCTCGACATGTTCAACGAGATGAAGTTCGCCGCGGTGCTGAACAA
>JAUWXQ010000002.1 GCA_030616305.1 Hadesarchaea archaeon | reverse complement strand
GGAGAAACTGTGGAAGAAAATACCGCCCAATCGGAAGAAATTATTAGCAGCGCTCTTGACCGACGAATGTGTTGGGTATGGTCCGATTGAGCCCATGTTGGCGGATGAGAACCTTGAGGATATTATGATAATAGGGGTGGGAATGCCGGTTTATGTTTTCCACCAGAAATACGGGATGTGCTCCTCAAACGTGTTTTTCCACGACGAAATAGTCCTCCGGGGGTTAATGGAGAAAGCTTCGCTTGACGCGGGGCGAAGGCGCATAGACATTCGCTCCCCGCTGCTCGATACCCGCATGCCAGATGGAAGTAGGTTAAACCTCATCATACCTCCCATTTCACTCACGGGGCCTGTGATATCCATAAGGAGATTCAGGAAACAAACCCTTGACATCGTGGATCTGATAAAACTCGGGACCCTCTCTGTCAACGCCGGGGCTTTCCTCTGGCTCCTAGTGGAGGGGATGGGCGTAAGGCCGTCGAACCTTCTAATAGCAGGTGGGGCTGGTTGTGGCAAGACAACTACCCTGGGTGCTATATCGATTTTCGTCCCGGAACGAGAGCGCGTGGTTTCAATAGAGGATCCGGCTGAACTTCATCTTCCCCACCAGCATTGGATAAGGCTTGAAACGCGCCTGCCAACCGAGGGTTTGGAAGAGGTAACTTTAACCCAGCTCATGAAAAACGCCCTGAGGATGAGGCCAGACAGACTCGTGATAGGGGAAGCGAGGGGGGCCGAAATCCCTGATGTCTTCGCCGCATTTTCAGGCCATGTCGGATGCATGAGCACAATCCACACGAACACTACAGCAGAGGAAACACTCGCTCGCCTCACCAAACAGCCTGTAAAAGTCCCCGAACTATTGCTTTCGGCCCTCGACGCGATAATCATGGAGCACCGTCTCTACCTCCCCGGTCAGAAGCACATCCGGAGGATCACTGAAATAGCAGAGATAGCTGGAATGGAGGAGAACAGGGTGAAATTGAACCGAACCCATCGCTGGGATCCCGCCAAAGATGAACTCCAAGTGGTTGATACTCCAAGCCTCACGATCAAGCAGATCTCTAAGTTGAGTGGGATGAGCCGCAATAGGGTCAACCAGGAATTGAAGCAAAGGGAGAAAATCCTGAAGTGGATGGTGGGAAAATCCCTGAGCACCGAAGAAATATACAAAAAGGTGCAGGAGTACTACTCGGAGCCAGACGTGGTTTTAAAGGAAATTTGCCATTAACTTTGTATCTTTTTTACCTCACGATTTCAGAAGAAAACCTCGCTCTGCTCACCGAAAAAAGGAAAGTGGTGGAAGCACGAAAAAATCCCCGCAGTACAAGATGGTGCAGGATTTAAGGGCGGAGCCCCATAAAGTAGAATATTTCAGGCAAAAGAACGATTGTTATTGTGATAGGTGTCTGTCCTTATGACTGAGGAAGAATGGGAATTGCGGTACGAGGAAAGAAACCTCTGGCCGCTAGTCGTGGGCATCGTCTTAGTTGCCCTGATAGTCGTCGGTGCGGGGTTGGCTATTTGGAGCTACCGAAGGTCCATGAACGAACCTCCCGATATCCATTCTATAATAATGCCTTCTGGAGGAGCAGCATACGTTGGCACCCCCATCACTTTAGGAATAGTAGCCGAAGACCCTGATGGCGATGTTTTGAGTTATACATGGACCTGCGAGGAGGATTCCTTTATCAATTCCCGCACTGAGAACGTGTTTGAGTGGATACCCCCAACGCCAGGAACTTATTACATAGAGGTTACGATCAGCGATGGGGTTAACGAGCCTTGGAGTTATACCATGCGAATCATCGTTAGCACCACCCAAGTCCCTCCGCAGGCCGAAATCTCTCCTCCCGATACCATCAAAGCAGGAGTAGAGGTGATATTCAGTGGTGCCGGTTCTACTGACCCTGACGGCAACATAATCAGCTACACGTGGGACTTCGGGGATGGAACTACTGGATCTGGGAGTGAGGTGACCCACACCTACGCCGGGCCCGGAAGATATGTCGTATCTCTAGCTGTGGAGGATAACTCAGGACTAACCGATAACGCTTCGGTAGAGGTGACCGTCCTTGAATCACCCGCGCCGCCTTATGCTGTCGAGGCGTATTTCATCCCCTCGGGTTGGATGGGCGACACAGACGATATTGAGATCGACCCTGCTTCCACAACCAACCCCTACTCGGGGCCGACCTGCATCAAAATTGTTTACTCACCAGCTGGGGCCAACGGATGGGCTGGCATTTACTGGCAGTCCCAAGATCAAAATTGGGGAGATTATCCAGGACACGATCTGAGCGGGGCGACAAAATTGACTTTCTGGGCCAGAGGGGAGGCCGGGGGGGAGAAGGCAGAGTTCAAAGTTGGAGGGATAAGAGAAACCGGCAAGCCGTACGAGGACTCGATTTACCCCGCCGTGACGACCGGTGTTCTCGTCCTCACCAACACGTGGCAACAGTACACTATAGACCTGACTGGGAGAGATATGAGCAATATTATCGGGGGGTTCGTCTGGGTTACCAATATAGCCAGCAACCCGGGTGGATGCACCATTTATTTAGATAATATCGTCTTTGAGGCTTAGATCTACGGAAACGCTGAACCATACAGGAACTGTTATGAATGTATACTTCGCTTCGATAACCTTAGCACATATACCAACAAAAAATAAAAAATAAACCTCCACGGTCTCGGTGCATGTCCGTGGAGGATCATTTTAGTTTACTAAGCTGGGTCTGGCAGGCTCGTGTCCTGGAAGATCACTGTGCCTGTGGTTGCATCTGTTATCGTCAGGCCAGTGGGCTTGAAAGATGTCGCATCGGTACCCACCAAGATTATCGCGAGCGTCGTGCCAGAGCTGGCTTTCCACGGCCACTGGGCTGCCTTCAGGTTGGTCGGCGGGTTAACCGTCACCCATGATATGGTTGCATTATCCCCCGTTGTCGCGCCAGCATCAGGAAGGCGCTCCGCGGAGCCGCGGGCAAATACACCGTTATATGTCCCCTCGATCTCTATGCTTATCGAGCCACAAATGATAGCGTCCGGACCCCAGTTCGTCAGATTTATCGTCATTTTGTTGTCGACGTTATCATTTTCCACGTTTTTGGTCGCCAGCATCGCGTTTATCCCCGCACCGGTGGGGGTGATCGTACCCAGTACCACGGCGACTATTCCGACTGCCGCCACGGTCAATGCGATTAGCAAGATTGTAGCAATCACTGGAGAAACACCCTTCATGTCAAGTCCTTTCATTTTTTCCCTCCTTTTGTTTTTATGTAAGTTTATTTATGTTGGGGCCTATTTAAACCCTTTTTCCTCTCCCAAAATTTTAAAATATTTTTTCACGCACTTAATAAGTAAAAGCTTAAAAGTTCAAAATTTTAAGTAATATTGATGAAATCTTTAAAAATTGACAACGATGGGGAAAAAATCTTAGAACTCTTGGAAGAGAACTCAAGAGCCCCATTAAGGGTGATTGCCAAGCTGCTAAAATCCTCCGAAGGTATGGTTCATCACCGCATCGAGCGAATGAAGGAAGACGGAATAATTGAAAGGTTCTCCATCGTTACAAATCCTGAAAAGATTGGAATCGAACTGACTGTCTTGATTCAGCTCAAAATTTCGGGGCCCGATCTCAGGAGGACGATGGATGAACTTGCAGCACGAGAGGAGGTCCGTTGTGTGTACTATATCTCGGGCGACTACAATACCCTCTTGTTCTGCAGGTTTAGGGATATAAAACACCTAAATGAGTTTCTGGTGGACATTTTGGAAATCAGCTCAGTGGAGCGAAGCATGGCCCTGCCCGTCCTGAAAAAAGTGAAGGAAGATTTCACGATACTCCGCAAGGCACCTCGGCCTGCCACCCTCTGAAGAAAGCGAAGACCAAACAATTAGGCTCTCATTGCCATCGAAGTTCCAGAAAACGCTAACATCAATCTTCCTAGTTTTGTCGATGGTGGGTTAGTACTAAGTTGATGTTAATCTAAGAACTTCATTTCCACTTGTAGCTTATGATACCAACTACCAGAAACATTGTGCCAACCAAGCAGAAGATCCAACTTATGGTGCCGCCTACCCACAGACCGGCCTTTGAGAGGTAAGTACCCGCATCTGCTTGCCCGACAGAAGTGAGGGTGTCCGAGAAAATTTGAAACGCAGAAGTAAATATGGCGAAGAGGGCTCCTGATGCCAAGAATTTAGTCCCTATCACTGAGCACTGAGCGAGCCTTGTGTAATAGAGCAACGCCAACGCGATGAGCCAACCCACAGCTACAGCGGTGTATCCGCCAATTATCATTTCGTGTTTTCCCCCAGTCTTTGTCTAATCTAACTGTATGAGATAGTTTAAAAGTTTCTAGAGGATTATTTTCTCTGGAAGCGGGGCAGCTCCGACCCAAAGTGGGTTCGCGTTTCTCAGCTATTCGCTATGGCTGTATTTTCCGCTCGGCTAAGGCATTTCTTATAATATTTCTTGCCGCGTCTACCAAGTCCGCAAATGTCCCGTGGCTGTAAGAGAACGCGACCCCATACTTCACATCACCGATAAAATGAGCGGCAGCCACTTCAGGGTGGGTGAGCTGTTTCTCGATTATAAACCTCTCGAACTCCCTTCTCAGCTCGGGCTCAAGCACCATTTCAACCCCCTTAGAGTTGGGTACTCGGGGATAAATTTAAAGTTTAATCTAATAAATTAACTGGTGGTGGATATATTGTGTAGGGGATGGGGGATGAGTGAAAGAGGGGTAACGCCCGTAATCGCGACAATCTTGCTCATAGGGCTGACGATAGCGGCTGTTAGCGTGGTGGCGGTCGCCGTGGGTCAAATGCAGCCCGGAGGGAGGGCACCAGAAGTAGAGCTCGGTGATATAAGGGCTGAGTTGATTCAAGCGGATGCCGATAATTTGGTGACGAGGGTTTCATTCACTCATAAAGGAGGAGAATCCCTTAAGGTAAGTGAACTCAGGGTGACCATTAATGGGGTGAACAATCTAGGCAACGAGAGCTCGACCTCGATGAAGATCACTTCTGACAACCTAATCAATTTTGGCGACGATACCGCGTGTGTGCTCTTGAACTGGCATAACTTTTCAACACCACGAGGCGAGACCTATTATGAAAATGGCACAGAAGTTGAGATATTCGTAGTTCACGATCCATCGGGCGTGGTTCTTGCAAATGTTACTACACAAGTAGGCGGGCCCTTCTATTTGGTTTATGATGATTCTGGGATTCCCCCTGACTCTGAGATTCAGACTTGGGACGGCAGCGAGTGGGAATTGCCAGCCGGAACATTTGACGGTGATTATACTGGTGAAATCCCTCCAGAAGGCATAAAGTGCTTCAAGACCACGAGCGGGTCTGAGGTAGGTAACTACGCGGGCTGGGGTGTGTTGTTGGTTTATCCTGCTGATCACACCATAGACCTTTCAGGTTACGACCAGTTGAAGTTCTGGGTCAAGACTACCGAGAATTTGAAGGTAGAGATAGAAGCGCCAGAGGGGGACACGCAAACCAAATGGATCAGCGCCTATGGTTGGGATGGTACGAACACTTGGCAGGAGATAATTATCCCTGCAAGTGATTTCAGTAACTTAAACCAAGTCTACTGTCCGTTCAAAACCACAGTTGTTGGGGGAGATAATACCTTCTATGTGGATCAAGTAAGATGGGTTTAGAAAGACGTGAATAGGTATTAGCCATTTATCTGAGAATCAGGAGATTGCGATAGAGACGTCTTTGGATTCCCTGACGACATAAATGTCCTTTACACCGGGGTCTGTGCTCTCGCCGTGAACGGTGAGCTGCAAGTTTTGAAGGTCTATCGTCGCATAGATACCGTCATCACGCAACTGCTCAACAAGGCCCACCAAGTAATCCCTCCACGCGTCAGGGTAATTCGATTGTATGACTATTGTGACCTTTTCCAGTAGCTCTTCAACGAGTTCTTCAACAACTTCAAAGGTCCAGACATCCGACTCGTTCTCGCCCTGCGCGTTGACCGCGATTACCTTCCAATAGTAGTTGTCGTATGGGAGCTCGTTCTCGATCGTGCACGAGGTTGCGGAGCCGCCCAAGTTAGCATTATCATAGATGTTCTCCTCGTCCGCGAAGTCCGGGTCATTATCGATTACCAGGCGGTGAGAGGTCGCGCCAGAACCGGCCGTCCACGTGAAGGCCGGGGTGTTATCATTGGTGGTCGTTCCATCCGAGGGGGAGGAAAGCGTCGGTTTGTCGGGGGGCTGGGCGGCTGCAGCCTCCTCTAAAGTAACTGCCATTACCTTGATATTGACATCAGTTGGCAAATCCATAGAAGTTGCGGTCTTGGTTTCATCGGTATCAAGCCAAATATGGAATAAACGAACCGTTGCGGAATCATTTCCAGTTGTATAATGATGTCTGTGGGTAAATGTTTTAGCGGTATGATGATAATCGCCGCCTGCCACAGCCTCCTCCCATGCCTCAACCGTTCTAGAAAAGTCTGTAGATGTCTCGTCGGTATAATTCACCGTGAAGTCCTTGGTGATATCGCCATAGTTTGAGGCGGCTATGATGTGGATTTTGTCATATTCTCCGTCCGTAAAATCTACGGTTTCCGCACTACATTTAATAAAGTTTTTAGCTGTTCCGGTGGGGTCTGGGGCCAAGAATGTTACACTACAGCTTGCGTCTTCGCAGATAAATTCGCCAGCAGATGGCATCTCTTCTGTTGGAAAACTATGACCCCATCCACCATTGAAATTCTCCGTATCCGTCCAGACACCTTCTGTGCTGGTGCCATCAAAATTAAGCAGGTTAAGTCCAGAACTTGAGAGGTCAACGTGAGTATAGGTTGAATCCCCCGGCATCCCTGAGACACCGTTGGGGTTCCCCCCACTCGTCTCGCTCGTGATTATTGACACCGCAAGTGTTTCCGTGCCAGTACCCGTGACCTCGCCAGAGCTCATGAGTCGAACACTTCGAATGGTAACTTTAACGTTGTCACCGTAAGGGACAACACTAACCATCGTCGGCGGGGATACCATAATGCTCTTGTTTTCACGGGGTTGGTACAGGATTACGGCCCCGTTTTCGTATATGTAAGTTTGCGGCGAGTAGTAAGCGTTTTGAATTTCATAGTACAAACTCTCGTTCTCAATGACTACAAGCCTGCCTCCAATGCCCGGGCCCCGAACAGTCCCAGAGACCAAGTTTGCGGACATCGGCACCGAAATACTTCTGCTCTCGCCGGCCGACATCTCCTGCACAGCACTTTGGAGTCTGAGGAAGCTATCTCGCACTTCCGACATGTGCTCCTTTTCCTTCGTGGCGAACTCGCTGGGAATAGTTACGTTCATGTAAATAGCGTAAACTCCTATGAAAAGGCTTATGAGTAAAAGCGTTGCGACAACCGGTGAAACGCCTCTCTCGTCTGTATAAAGACTTCTCATGATCTCATTTTTACTTATTTGTGGGGGCAATTAAAAACGTGCCCTCGCTAGGTTTCGGCATCAAACTGCGTAACGTCACAAGGAAGCCTGTTGATCCTGATTTCGAGACTAAAATATCGGTGGAACGATTTCCTTCAAGATATTGTTAGTTGCATCTCGACGCTTGAGACATTCGGTTACCCCTTTGACAAATTTACGGGGGCAATCTCCCAACTCTAGTTTCTCGTCATCTCGGTGGAAGTTCCGCTATTCTGCCGCTTCTTCTCTGCTAACCCGTCTTAATTGCCGCACAGCCTCTTTAGTTCTCTCTCCAATTACTGCTAGATCGCTCTCAGACACGCCAAGCTCAACCGTCTTAACTCGGGCCAGGGAAAACCCAAAGTTTGACCTCTCTCTTCTGAGTTTAAATTGAACGCCTCCGCTCAATTCGTAAACTACCGGGAGGATGATTAAAGATAAACTCCCTGCTAACATCAACAAAAGGCCTTCATTCGGTAAAATCTCCACCTTTGAGGGAGCGGTAGTGAAACTCCCGCGCATGTAACTTGGGGTATCTACTTCAACCTCGGTAGTGGTGGAGAGCCCGCATACTATCGCTACAATAAAAAATAGGCAAATACCCAGCGCAGATATGGGCCAGAATCTCATTTTTCTCTTATTAAACTGACAAACCGGGACTTAAAAAGGTGATGGAAAAACGTCCCCTTGCCCTATTAGTTTCCAGACGAGCCTATCTCTAGAGGATGAAAAGGATAAATATCACATAGCCGGCTACAAGCATTATCAGTGAGTGCTTCAGCCCTGCCAAAACATTTCCGCCGCTCATTTTCCCCGCTATCAACCCTGAACAAAAACCCTGAATAAGGACCGCGTGGAAAAATATCTGCTTGACAAGCGCCGGATTCATGCCCCCCGATAACAGCGGAATACCGCCAGCTACACCTGTGGGCGTCTGGGGTGAGAGGGTGAACATGAAAGAACACAGTGCAAATGCTGTGAACACGAAAGTCGCGAAAGTGACGTAAACGATGAGCATGTAGCTTGCCATCGCCCCGCTTCTTTCCCTTTCCAAGGTCTGCGCAGCTAAAAAATCCTCTGAAGCTATGTCCAACACCACATCACTCTTTCCCCCGGCAATGGTTGAGCCCTTCATCAGGGTAACAACCCTCGAAACAGATACGCTCCTAGTGGATTCAGCAAATCTCGTCAACGCGTCTTCGCTGGTTCCTCCCCAATGGAGAGTGGCTTGCATCTTTTTCAGATAAGGTGTTAGGGCCCCCAGACGAGTTGTCGAGAGAGTGGAAATCGCACGGGATAGGGGCAGGCCTGACCTGATGGCGCTCGAAAGTCCTCTGAGGAAATCTGGCATCCACCTCTCAACCTCCCTTGTCCTTCTTGTCTGTGTCTCGTAAACTAATATGAGGGGAAGAAGGACTATCGCGATCGCGAATATTACAACGCCCTCACTGATACCCACCAATAAGAAGGTGAGCATTAGGAAAACCATCGCTACCGGAATGGAGACCATCATTGTATAGACAGGCTCTGCAGACATTAACGTCTTGAGATTTCTCAGCATGACGCCAAATGTCTGTTTTCTTTTTGCTCGACGACGGGAGGGCGCCCCTTCGGGAATAACCTTCACCCGCTTACCGCGCCCCTTGATAAAAGATCCCAAAACCACCAAAAAACCGATAGATCCCATAGGGATGACTACATACGTCACAATATAGATGGCTGGACCATAAAACATGCCCATGGTGCCGAGTGTCATGAGTATTAGAAGTATTAACAGTGGACCCAACCCGAGTGCAATCACATAACTTTCCGCTAGGATCCCAAGAGATTCCAAGGTAGTTTTTTGCTGCTGCGCGAACTCGGTCCGATACTGCTTGCTCTTATCAGCGAAGTAATTCGGAATGTTCCCACCCGTTTGAACCACCGTTAGGAGAGACGACAAAAAATCCCTGAACTTATCAGATGGACTTGCCTCGGCAGCATTGGCAAGAGCAGTTGGAATATCGCGGCCAAAATACTCCACCTCCCTTACCACCATGCCGCACTCTTTCGCTGCCTCACCGTATTCATCCCCCAGCTCGCTCAAAGATTTAAATGACTCTCTCAGCCCGACGCCTCCGCTGGTCATTGCATAAAGGTAGGATGCTACTTCGGGCATCATCAAGTCTATTTTTTCCCTGAGTCCCCCTGCTCTCATAGAAGGATAAACCATCAACACCTCATATGTTCCGAGCCCGAGGATGGCGGTGAGAAAAACCATCAGCAAAACCAAGGAGATACCTGAAACTCCAAGTAGATAACCGAGGAGAAAACCCATAACTGCCCCTACGGCCCCTGCAACGATGAAGACAGCCCAGGTCATCGCCACATATTCCAAAACAGGGGTAGGTATACGTGCCCTTGTGAGTGTTCGCCGGTGGGCAACATAGCGCCTTTTCTTCAACCACTTACCGAATAGTTTCAAACCCACTTTTGAAAAGATGTTCATGGAGACCGCCTCGAGGAAATGAACATGTTAATCCACATGAGGAATCCGGAGAACTAACCCCCCTTGGATTTTCTTCCCTTTCCTTTTATTTGTTTTAGTAGCTTCTCCGGGTTGGCGTAAAAGTTACGCATGACGGGGGCCACTTCATCGTACCTCACGATATCGTTATCCGCAAGGTACTTGAGAAGCTCGACTCTATCTTTAAGTTCACGCTCGAGCTCCGTGTGGGTCCATCCCCTCGCCTCCATTATCTCCCGAACAATCATAAACTCCCCAACCTGCTCATACCGATCTCTGCTTGGATCCCACTTGAAGACCTCGTTTATTCTGAGGCCACCTGTAGCCGGATCCAGCCCCGTGAACTCCACGATGGTATTGGTCCTCCTCACCCTTCGCTTGCCTAAATAGGCGATTGACTGGAAGCAAGCGACATCCAAGGACGCTAGCATGTTGTGGGGAACATTTATGGGGGCCCCCTCCAATCGGTTCACCGCTTCTTCCACGGCGCTGGCGTGAAGGGTGGAATAGCACGTGTGTCCCGTCGACATCGCCTGGAACAGAGTTAATCCCTCTTGGCCTCGGACCTCTCCAACCACTAGAACCTCCGGCCTCTGTCTCAGGGCTTGGCGGAGGAGGTCGTAGAGTGTTATCGGGACTTCTCCCCCTATGACTTCCCTAGTGACATTTGGAATCCAGTTCTCCTGATAAAAGGTGAGTTCTCGGGTTTCCTCCAAGGATACTATCTTGGCATCTGGGGCGATGAAGAGGGAGATAGCGTTTAGGCTGGAGGTCTTTCCACACGCCGTCTCCCCGATAAACATGAGGTTCTTCTTATTTTCTACCATCAACCAGAGGTATGCCAGCATCTCGGGAGAGTAAGTGTTGTATTTAATGAGGTGGATGGGAGTAAAAGGCTCCTTCGCGAATTTGCGGATGGTGAAAGTACTTCCCCTAGTAGTCACCTCGTCCCCAAGAGTGGCCTGTAGCCTAGAACCGTCTGGAAGCGTCCCGTCTACGGTAGGGCGCCCAAATGATATCATCTTTCCAGTCCGCTCGACCAAGCTTATCACAAAGGAGTTCAAACGTTGGGCGTCGGTGAAGGTGAGATTGGTTGGGATGTTGTAATATTTTCGGTGGTAGAGAAACAAAGGGGCATTCAACCCGTTGCAACCGATGTCCTCAATGTTCGGATCCTTGGTAAGTGGGTCTATCTCCCCGAGGCCCAAGCAGCTTCTGCTGACGAAATAAGCTATCTTATGGACCAATTTCGGGTCGAAAAGTATGCCAATGCCACCTAGGAATTCCACGACCTTTTTTGCCAGAAATTTTTCCTTATCGGCAGGCGTTCCTACGTACGGGATGCTCCCCCTCATCCGTTCTACTATTGTGCTGAGCAACTCCTGCTCCGATTCAGTTGGGATGGGTTCCACCAAGTAGTAGAGGCGAGAGTTGGTCTCGGGATTTTCTAAAATCACTGCAAAGGCAAATGGCTCGTCAACCCAGTACCTTTCTAGCTCATTGTATCCTGGAACTCCTGGGAAGACGGCCATGGGGCCATGAATTATCGTGTTATAGGTGGGGAGGCCCTCAATCGAAACCACTGAGCGCTTCGTTGGGGCCGGTTTAAGCTTAGCGAAACCCTTGGTAATCTCCTCAACGGCAGTATGTTCGTCTAGGACATCCAATCTTGATTTTTTTCGTCTACCCTTAAGGACTAATTTTTCCTCAAGTTTTTTATGCAGGGCCTTTTTCCTTTTTAACCTGGGCTTAGAACTAATTGTTGGTTTTTTGAGGATAGAAGGCACCTTGCGCTTCTTTTTTCTTATAACCCTCTTCTTTTTTCTAGCCATTTTCATCCAATATAAAAACTGTTTTTGAACTTTATAAAATCACCCCAAAATTTCACCACACTATTTTTATATGCGGGGGACCAACCTCGCAAGGGAGCGAGATGAAAATTTACGGTTTTGCTTCAGGAAAAGGCGGTGTTGGTAAAAGTACAATAGTTGCGAATTTAGGTATCGCCCTAGCGAGATATAAACAAAAAACTCTGGTTGTGGATGCTGATATCCCCATGCCAAACCTTGGTAGCCTTCTAGGGATCTCAGAACCCCCCATAACTTTGTGTGAAGTTCTCGCCAAATCTAAAAAAATTCAACACGCAATTTATAAGGGCCCCGCAAATTTAGCTGTCATCCCATCTAGTTCTTCACTTGATAGTTTTCTTCAAGCGGACATCCGCCTGCTTAAAAAAATCATTATGTCGATTAAGGACCAGTATGAATTTATCCTAGTAGACACGCCATCTGGATTGAACAACTATGTCCTCGGCGCGCTGAAAGCTGTAGAAGAAATTTTCTTGGTAGTAACTCCTGACGAACTCTCTGTCGCCGATGCGCTCAAGTTAAAAACTGCCCTTGAAGTGCTCGACATCAGGACAAGAGGTGTGGTCTTGAACAGGATAAGAAAAAAATGGATTGGGAAGATGCCCCAATTGAGGAAGACCGAAGTTGAAATGAGGTTGGGGAGTAACGTCATCGGCACTATCCCGGAGGACGAGGAAATCATCAAATCCTTGGCATTGCACAAACCCCTGATGGTGCGTAAGCCTAATAGCAATGCTTCCAAGGCCCTGCGAATTCTTGCTAAAAATTTGATAAAAGAAGCGGCCCCCCCTGCCGTTGTGGAACCGAAAAAGGAGAAGTAAACGCGAGGGGTTAGTATTGGTGGCAAAAATTTTAAAGCGGATCCCAAGTGGAGTTTCTTCTTTAGATGCCATCGTAGGGGGAGGCTTCCCCTCAGGTTCATTGGTTCTTCTTTCCGGGGAGGAAGGGAGCGGGAATGTGGAGTTCGCGTATACCTCTGCCACCACGTTTGCCGCTATAAAGAAAAGCCGTCTCGCCCCCGGGTTACGTGAGGGAGTAGGTTTACCGGAACAAATTTGCTACATTTCCTTCTCAAGGTCAAGGTCTGACATAATCGACGAAATTGCCCGAAGTTTCAGTTCAGAATTTCGTGAGCTGTTTGAAGAAAATGTAAATTTCAAAGACCTTTCATCTGAGTATTTCGCGAATCTGCAGGTTCCACCCGAATGGACCCATAAAATGGGAGCAACAAAAAAAACCAGGAAAGGAGAAATAAGAACAAGCGTGGTTGATGCCCTGAACAAAAATGCCAAAAACAGCGTGGTAATCCTCCACTCTTTAAACGATTTGGCTAGGCTCTATGGGGATGACCAGAAATGGCTCATATCTTTTTTGCTTGGACTTCAGCGCATGGCAAAAATATGGGACGGGCTGATTTACGCTATTTTTACACCGGGCGCCTTGGACAGTAAAATAGAAACTGAAATAAAATCCTGTTTCGATGGTATATTAAAATTTGAATGGATGCAGGCTGGTACTGTTAAAAGACAGCGGTTGATGTACTTCGAAAAATTTCGAGGGCTTTTGCCCCACATCGAGGAAAGGCTCGCCTCGTTTAACATCGAAATTACTAATCGGGCCGGGCTCGTGATCTCCCGAGTGGCAATGCTTCAGAGATTGAGGTGAATTAAGGATGATTTTTAAGATAAGAACTAACAAAAGTTGATTATATGGGGAAAAAGCTACAAATATATCATTTCTGGGCTGGCCCTGAGAAATTGCCTGTGAATTCTTTCATGCGTAAGTTTAGAAAGAAGTTCCCCTCAATTAACGTCCAAACCCAAGCTTTAACGTGGGGAGTCTACTTCCCAACTTTATGGGCCAAAATTGCAGAGGAGAACCCACCTAACGTATCCACCACTGAAATAGGGCAAAGGCTGATAAAATTTGCAGAGGGTGGTCACCTCATTGAACTCACGGACCTTTGGCAAGAAGAGGGGTATTCTAAAGTCTTCCCCAGTGAAATGAAAAAAGGTTGCAGAGTAGGCAACAAAATTTATGGGGTACCCTCAAAAGAGTTCACTTTTGCAGTTTGGTATCTGACAGATGTTTTTAGGGAGAAGGGGCTTCGCCCGCCTAAAACCTGGGACAAATTTTTAAAACTCTGCGAGGCCCTGAAAGAAGAAGGAATGTACCCAATTATCACTAGTGGGTGGGGAACCTCTCTTTGGTTCGAACACATTCTGAAAGGACTGGCTGGCCCTGATTTTTACCTTCGGCTGATGGAAGGAAAAGAAAGCTGGACGGATTCTGTAATAGTAGAAGCATATCAATGGCTGAAAAGATTGGTTAACGAATATTTCTACCCAGACCCCTATGTTTACAACTTCCCTATGGCATGGATGAAGCTGAACAGGCGTGAAGCAGCGATGCAGCTCCAAGGGGAATGGGTAGATGGAATGTGGCAACGAACATATAACTACTCACCTGGAGATGATTACGACTATTTTATTCTCCCACCTATAAACCCGCGAGTTAAGCGCACCATGGTGGTGGGAGGCAACGCATGGATCGCCTTCAAAGGAGCTCCAGGCCACGATAAAGCGATGAAATTTTTGAAATATGCTGGCTCAAGAGAAACCCACGAACTCCTGGCCAAGGAAGGTATGGGCATTCTGTCCCGAAAGGACGTGCCTTCGGAAATGTATAACAAAATACTCAGAAGGCTGAAAAGTGATCTCTTAAAAAGTAAAAAAGTACCTGACTTCGGAGTTTTTCTCCCACCAGATGTCACAAATTTTGAGGGGGGACAGAGGCTTCAAATATTGCTGAGCCCAAAGATCACCAAAAAAGAAATTGTGAAGTTACTTGATAAGGTTGAAAAGTATAAAAAAGGTATTAAGCCTTAATTAGCAAAAACATGTGAAACGCTAAATTGGTGAGACCGATATCAACTTAATGAAGGAGTTCGTCGGAATCCGTACAATAGCCAAATTATCCAAAACCCAAATTGAAATTAAAACTCCTTGAAGCATGGAGGAATCTATTTAAGACACGGAAAAATAGTTCCGTCAATGTTCAAACCCGAAAAATTTATGGATGAAAAAATCGCGTGGCTAAGGCAAACCATCGGTAATGGTGACGCGCTGGCCGCAACTTCCGGGGGCGTGGACAGCATGACCACGGCCGCGCTCGGGCACAAAGCGGTAGGCGAGAGGTCAAAGGTCATTTTCCTGGATGACGGGTTGATGCGAAAAGGCGAACCCCAAGAGGTTGTGAAGATACTCAGACGATTAGGCATGAAGGCGAGAATTTATGATGTGAAGGACTATTTCTTCGAAGCTCTCAAGGGCAGGGTGGATCCCGAAGAGAAAAGGAGAGCGTTCAGGGAGGCTTTCTATCTGACATTCGCCCGTCTCGCGCGCGAGCTCGAGGTGGACTGTTTGCTGCAAGGAACAATCGCAGCGGATGTGGTCGAGACAAAAGGTGGAGTAAAGACTCAACATAACGTGCTCGAACAGATAGGCATCAGCCCGCTCGAGAGGTATGGATACAAAGTTCTCGAGCCGCTGAAGGATCTCTACAAGCCGCAGGTCAGGGGGGTGGCACGAGCACTTGGCCTTCCACGCGAAGTCGTTGAAAGAAAACCGTTCCCAGGCCCAGGTTTATCGATAAGGGTTTTAGGCGAGGTGACATCTGAACGGGTAGAACTCATCAGAGAAGCAACTGCAATAGTAGAAGACGCGACCAAGGATGTGCCGTGTTTTCAGGCTTTCGCGGTACTCATGCGGGATAGGGCGACAGGCGTGACAAAAACCAGGAAGAGAAAATACGGCGAGATAGTTGTCGTAAGAGTGGTTCAATCTAAAGACGCTATGACGGCTGAGCCAACTGCTCTGCCGTGGGAAACCCTGCGTAGAATCGAGAAAAGGATAACAGAAAAACTTCCAACCGTCACCCATGTGCTTTTTGATCTGTCAGGCAAGCCTCCAGCCACAATTGAATTTGAATGACTCGCGGACGAATTACTTCGACAAAGCTTCTTTCCAAGCTTTTCGCAATTTTTCGGAACTGATGTCGATTATTTTTTTGCCTTTCAATCCGTTTACAGAAAACCCATCTTCCCCACTTACCCGGCCGACCAGCGCGAAATCCCCTTCTATTAACTTTTCAAACTTTTCCTCTTTTCCTTGTTTAACTTCAACAAGAAATCTGCTGTTCGACTCAGAGAACAAGATGAAATCATTTCTCGCCTTGCCGCTCATCGAAACTGGAACATTTTTCAAGTCTAATTCAGCACCATAATCGCTGCTGAGTACCATCTCTGCTGCAGCAACGGCTAGCCCGCCCTCTGAAAAATCATGACAAGCTCGAACGTAACCTGAGTCGATCGCTTTTGTTATTGAACTTAACACTTTTTTCGCTTTGGCCGCCTTGACCTTGGGGACACTTCTACCAACTTTCCCAAACAACTTGTAATACTCCGAACCGCCCAGCTCAGGATAAGTTCGGCCAACAATGTAAATCGCGCCACCGGGTCCTTTGAGGTCTACCGAAACAGCTTTTCTGACATCTGAGATGATACCTATGGCTGTTATCAGCAGTGTGGGTGCCACTGGCCCCAACACCGACTCATTGTAGAGGCTATCTTTGCCCGAAATATAAGGGGCATCAAAAGCCTTTGCGAAATCGTAACAAGCCTCGCAAGCACGTACGAGCGTACCTAATTGCTCGGCCTTCTCCGGACTACCCCACACGAAGTTGTCAAGCAACGCGATTCGCTGACCGCCTACCGCAATGTTGTTTCTAATCGCTTCTTCAACGTTTGAAGCTGCCATCCAATAAGGATCGATTCGTCCGTAATTGGGGTTTATACCGCAAGAAATAACCACTCCGCGTTGAGAATCCTGCAAAGGTTTTACAATCGCGGCATCGTTTGGCCCACCGTGTTTTCCATGGAACGGTCTCAGAACTACGTTTTTCCAGGATTCATCAGTCTTTATCAATCCACCTCTACTTCCGATATTCGCTGCAGCCAGCAATCTAAGCAAAATTTTCGTTAAATCACGGGGTTGTGCAAATTTGGGTTCAACTAACTTCGGTGCCTTCCACTTGGCTATCCTCTTAGCCTCCGGTGGGGAGAAAAGGAACTGTAAATCTAAGTTCGCGACCTCTTGACCCCGATATCTGACCACTAAAGAATTACCTCTGACGAATTTCCCAATAGGTGTCGCTTCAACATTTTCTTCTTCAAATATCTTTAACACTTTCTCGAGGTTCTTTTCGGGAATGGTTAAAAACATTCTATCCTGTGATTCTGAAACCCAAATTTCCCAAAGCACCATGCTCGAGAGTTTTAACGGGGCTTTCTCGAGATCCACGACGATGCCACACCCTGACCTAAAAGCGGTTTCGCCAGTCGCACAAGAAATCCCACCGCCACCTAAATCAGTTATGCCCGAAGCTAGGTTCTCGTCTCTGATTCTGAAGATCGCCCTCGCCAGTCTCTCCTGTACTGCAGGATCGAATGTCAACTCAGCCGCTTTTTCCCCTCCTTCCATCTTTCCGATTTCCGCCGAGGCAAAAGTAACGCCGTGAATACCCTCTTTACCAGTCTTTCCGCCCGCGAGTAATGCCACATCGCCAACTTTAGTCCTTCTGAAGTATTTGTCAAGGGGGAGGAGGCCGACGCAACCACAATACACTATTGGGTTTCCAACGTAGCTTTCGTCGAAGTAAATCGCACCGCCGATGTTTGGGATCTTCATATGACTGCCGTACTGCCTGACACCCTCTACAACTCCTTCGAAGATGGTTTTTGGATGCTTCATGCCAGGGGGGAGCTTTTGTGAGTAGTCCTGAGGGCCAAATCCAAATACCCCGATGCTCGCGATCGGCTGGGCCCAAACCCCCATAATATCTCTTATCAGGCCACCTAGACCAGTGGCTGCGCCTCCAAATGGATGAATCGCCGAGGGATGATTATGGGTTTCAACCTTGGCAGCTATCCCATAACCACGCTCGAAATCTACGATGCCTGCATTGTCCTCAAAAACCGAAACGCACCAAGAATGTGAAAGCTCCTTTGTAGCTTTTGCAATGAAGTCCTTGAAAAGCCTCACCTTTCGGCTTCCGATCCGCACGTCGCCCTTGAATGTCTTATGATAACAGTGCTCCGACCATGTCTGGCCGATACTCTGAAGCTCTACATCGGTTGGGTTTCTTCCCAATTTTGAGAAATGTCGTTTGCATTTTTTCATTTCTTCGAGATCTAACCCAATACCAAGCTCTCGACTTATTTGTGAGAGTTGCTCATCGCTCGCGCGCAGCAAATCAATTTCAAAGAAGTCAAACGGGAAATCTTTTTTTACATAGACTTGTGAAGTCACGGTCTCACACGGTTGATGTATACAAAGGGTTTTTAATCCTTTTCTATGGTCCATTTTCAGCTGTACTCAAATCTTCCAAATTCACTCCGAATGGTCAGTTTGTTTCTGCCATCGCTTTTATCACATCTTCCGATCACTTTTGCCCCTAAACCAAATCTCTCTGCAACGTCTAAAATTTCCTCCACGCCTTTTTTTCTAGCTATTATTTCAAAACCAACACCAATGTTGAAATCCTCAAACATCTCTCGCCAGCTTACTTTCGCTTCTCGCTGAATCAACCGAAATATCGGGTCAGGCTTGATAAGGTCGTCCTTAAGGTAGTGGACGTTCTCCCCCAATCTCAAGCACTTCGTCTGCCCACCGCCGGTATTGTGAACCAAACCGGTCACTTGCTTGCCATGCTTCTCAAGAATCTTTGCGATCACTGGGGCGAAAATCCTAGTTGGCGATGAAATGGCTTCGCCGACCGTCATTTCGAGTTCGTCGAGGTAATCATCAAACGCAAACCTGCCATAGTAGCCCTTCGCATTAGGGTCTTTGAGCTCGGGGTACTTGCGCTCATATTCGCTTTTCATCAGGCAATGTCTCGCGAGCGTTATTCCATTGCACATTATCCCGCTGTTCTCCTGCCGCTCATATTTCGTGCGTGCGCCACCCCTCAAACCTATGATCACGTCGCCTGGCTTGATTCTCTCGCCGCTTATAACTTTGGACAACTCCACACGAGCGCTTACCGTGCCAGAGACATCTAGCGTTCGAAGCTGGTCTGGCAAATCGGCGGTTTCGCCACCGAGGAATGAAATCTTTATCCCATACTTCTTCAACATGCCAAAGCATTCCTTGAAGCCAGTATTAAGAGCAGACAGCAATTCTTTTTTAGGAACCCTCGATTGATTTACCGCAATATAATCGACAAAACCCAATGGCGCTGCGCCCACACACATTACATCATCGATATTCATCGCAAGGACATCATGGGCAATGCCGCAGAACCATCTGCTCTCGCCTGTTTCACGCCAGTGCAGGTAGTTCTGGAGGGGCTTGCTCCCAGCGCCGTCGGTGTGAAGCACCATACCATATTTTCTAAATTTTGAATCACGAATCACAGGACAGAAGGCTTTGGGAAAAAGACTCTCCAAGGAAGGCTTGAACACCTCTATGCCCTTCTTCCTCACGTCAATGCCCACTTCAGCATACTTGGAACTCATAGTCCCGCCACTTTTTGAATAGTCTTTACAGCTTAAAACGGAGCACTCTTTTTTCAGTCACTAAGATGTTTATCGGCACGTCACGCGAGGTATTCGGCAATTTCTCTACGACCTGCGGTTCGTACGCCAAACCGACTAACGGTAGCGAGGGTTTGACCGAAGCTAACTCTCTCAGAAGCCTATCGTAGTAGGCCCCACCATAACCAAGCCTATGTCCCCCCATATCAAACGCCACTCCGGGCACGATGATGAGGTCGCTCTCAGACGCGGGAACAAGTCGTCTACACGAAGGTTTGGGCTCAAGGATATCAAATGCGCCAGGAGCTAGCTCCGAATCGTAATCTCGCAATTCAGAGAAGAGTATTTTTCTCGCTGCATTGTCAACGACAGGCACCAGCACGCGTTTGCCCATCTTCAAGCTTTCCTTGATCATCTCTTCAGTTTCGACCTCACGGCTGACTTGCTTAGCAACGTAAAACACGATGGTTTTCGACCTCGCAAATTCGGGCAGTTCGAAGAGCGACTTTTTTATCTGTGCACTTTTTATTACCACCTCTTCCTTAGAGAGGCGCATCCTCAACGACTTGAATTTTTGTCTGATGACTTTTTTCTCGTTTGACACTATGCTCCTTCCGCAAGCTTTGTGGCTATCAAAACGTTATGCAACAACATCACGCGAGTCATGGGGCCAACACCGCCAGGAACAGGTGCGATGTAGGATGCTTTTTCTTTCACCCGCTCGAAATCAACATCACCCTGCAACTTGCCCCCAACGTAGTTCATGCCGACATCGACGACGACCGCACCTTTTTTGACCATTTTCTCGCTAACAACAAAACTTGGACGTCTTCCAACTGCACTGACTAGAACATCCGCGGTTCTAGTTTGTTTTTCTAGCTCTGGCGTCTTGGAATGACAGACGACAACCGTCGCGTTTCTATCTAAAAATAGCTTTGCGAGCGGTTTACCGACGAGGTCGCTCCGGTTTATTATCACAGCCAGTTTACCCTCAAGCTCGATATTGTAACGATCCAAAAGTTTCACGATTCCCTTAGGTGTACAAGGCAAGAGGTCGTTCTCGGACTCGTACATACCGAGCCAGAGCTTTCCAACGTTGTAGGGGTGCAACCCATCGACGTCTTTTCTAGGACTTATGCTAGCTGTCACTTTTTTTCTGTTTATGTGTTTGGGAAGCGGCAACTGCACAAATATGCCATGGACCTTATAGTCGCCGTTCAACTTTTCGATGAGTCCTAGCAACTCACGTTCGGTAACGCTCGAAGAGAGTTTATGTAGCTTGAAGTCGATGCCAACCTCCTCACAATCCCTGCGCTTTCCGCTCACGTAAGTTCTCGATGAGGTGTCGTCTCCGACCAAGACCGTAGCAAGAGTCGGTGTTAATCCTCGTTCTTTAATAGTTTTTACGCGTGCGGCGATCTCCCGTTTGAGTTCTTCAGCAAGAGTTTTTCCATCCATAATCACCGCCAAGAGAACCACCGGCGCCTAAAACTCGGCGTCCTTTTTCTTTCCTACCCTGTCTCTGTACTTCGATAGAAGCGGTTTAATGGTGGTTTTCACGAATTTCTCACCGCGCTCACTGGCGTCACCCAAGTGTTTATTCGGATCGAGCAGCTCATCTATTTCCTTATTGCTCAACTTGGAGCCTATCGTCCGATCTTTTTTCAACAGATTGGGCAGCGGATTTTGCTCTCCTGCCATCACTTTTTCCCATGCTTTGAATGAGAGCTCCCGGAGCTTCTCGTGCATACGTTGCCTGTTCCCGCCTCGCTCAACGAGCTTCATCAATACGGCTTCGGTGGCCGCGAAAGGTGCATAGCGTTCCAAGTTTCGTTTTATCATCACAGGGTAGACAACAAGACCGCGTGCCAATTGGTCATATATCATCAAGCACTCGTCCAAGGCCAAGAAAGACTCGGCGAGCACCACTCTTCGATTAGCTGAGTCATCGAGGGTACGTTCGAGTATCGTCTGAGCCGCGTTCTCCCACATTACTTCCGGCAAAGTCGAAATGTATCTGGTTAGGGAACACATTCGCTCGGCCGATATAGGGTTTTTCTTAAAAGGCATGGCCGAGGAGCCCACCCGTGCTTTCCCGATGGGCTCTGATAACTCCCCGTATGCGGGTGACTGCAAATGCCTCAGGTCAACTCCAAATTTATGCAAGCTCTGGGCTATGCTCGCCAAGACGGTTAGGACCAAATAATCGAGCTTCCTCGGGTAAGTCTGAGTTGAAATTGGAAATGCTTCAAGACCAAGCTTTTTCATCACCTGGTCTTCAATCACGCTCGCTCTGCCTTTTCCTTTCAGCAACGCTTGAAAACTAGCGGAGGTGCCCACGGCGCCTTTTATCCCCTTACCCTTCACGAAATCTCGAAGAAGGTTCTCCACACTACAAATGTCGAGGGCTAGATCCTGTGCATAGCCAGCCAACCTGTAACCAAGTGTCGTCGGCTCGGCTGGCTGGAGGTGGGTCCAGCCAATGCACGGCAAATCTTTAAATTTGAGGATTTGTCTGGAAAGGGAGTTCAAACAGTTGACAAGTCTGGTGAGCACGATGTCAATTGCAGCTTTAATCCGCAACACTTCGGCGTTGTCCTCGATATCCATAGACGTCGCACCGAGGTGGATTTTTCCTCCACCGGTTGGACACTGCTCGGCATACGATTTGATCTCGGCCATCAAGTCGTGCCGTATCTCTCGTTCGATCTCGTGCGCCCTCTTGAGATCTATGTGCTCAGGATCCATTTTCGATTTCAGGTCGGCTAGCTCCTCCCGAGTAACAATACCATACTTCGACTGAGCTTCGGCGAGAGCCACCCAAATTTTTCTCCATGCCACTCTGTAATTGATTTCAGAGAAAATCTTCCTCATCTCGGGGCTTCCATAACGCCAAGTGAAAGGAGAGAGGAAAGTACCATAATCAAATTTTTCTGTCATCCTATTGTCACCCCGACCAAAAATTCTACTCCCCTAACCTCTTTAACCTTAGCGGAGCACCCCCTGAGAAATCTATAAATCTCGCCCTGAAGAGTGTCAATGAATGTCGCGAAGAGTCGTTATCCTGCTCGGCTCCAAGGTGGATGTCGATTTTGCCGAACCGCTTAGGCGTACGTTGAAAGAGTTTGGGATAGACTTCGACCAACGGATCGCTTCAGCGCACAAGACACCCAAGAAGCTACTTGAAATATTGAAAGAATACGAAAAACGCAGGGGTGAATTGGTCTACATAACGATTGCGGGTAGGTCAAATGCTCTTTCAGGGTTGGTCGATGCGAATACCAAATATCCTGTGATAGCATGCCCTCCTTACTCAGAAAAATTTGCAGGCATCGACATTTATTCATCACTCCGCATGCCTAGTGGCGTCGCTCCACTTGTCGTGCTGGAGCCCGAGGCTGCTGCTCTGGCGGCCGCGAAGATCCTAGCACTAGGCGACGAAGGACTCTCTAAGAAGGTCACAGAGTACCAGCACAAGAAGAAAGAAAAAGTGGAAGCGGGAGACCGAGCACTTCGCCGAAAGTGATCCGATGGAAGAGGTCCTGACGGAGTCTTGCCTCCCCCTCAAGCTGCTCAAGCGCGGGAAGGTAAGGGACATCTACGACTTGGCCGACAAATTGCTTGTCGTCTCCACCGATAGAATCTCGGCTTTCGATGTCATTTTGCCCAACGGAATACCCCGCAAGGGGGAAGCTTTGAACAGGTTATCAGCTTACTGGTTCAATGAGCTTAAGGAAATAATCCCAAACCACTTGATAGATGTCATTGACCAGCGAACGATGCTCGTGAGGAAAGCCAAGCCGATAAAAATCGAGTTCGTCGTCCGCGGTTACCTCTATGGTTCGGCTTGGGAAAACTATCGTTCAGGCAAGGCGATATCTGGGATAAAACTACCAAAGGATTTGAACAAAGCTTCCAAATTATCTGAGCCGATTCTTACCCCTACTACCAAAGCGGAAACCGGGCATGACATCGAGATGACCAAAAGAGATGTCGTAGAAAAGCTCGGTGGAGATATCACCTACCAAATCGAAAAAACCTGCATTAAACTCTACGAGCAAGTTTCAAAAAAAGCAGAAACTAATGGCATTATCGTCGCAGATACAAAATTCGAGTTTGGTTTTCATGACGGAGAACTTATGCTAATAGATGAAATCTTCACGCCAGATTCTTCCAGATTTTGGCCGCTCGACAGCTATGAGGTGGGGAAGAATCAGTACAGTTTCGATAAACAATACGTGCGAGATTATCTCCTTAGTATAAAGTGGGATAAGCGGCCTCCAGCTCCAACGCTGCCAGAAGAAGTGATCTCCCAAACCTCAAAGAGATACGTCGAGTGTTATGAAAGATTAACCAAACGGAAATTTTAGTCGGCGGAAAAAACAAATTATTTCGCTCTGTGACCGAGCCTTCGATAAAACTAAGCCCTTTGGTCGGCTATGGACTCACCGGTCCATACATATAGACAGAGACGATCCCTAGGAAGCCCAATAGCCTTTATCATATCATCCAACCTTTGATATTTTAACGAGGTAACGCCCAACTCTTTGGCAATGTGATCTACCATTTTCTTATACTTCTCTGAATCTGGGTTGATGTATTCACTCACATCCTCGATATCTTTTCCTTCAATGGCCCTTATAGCGCGGCGAGCGGCCAATTCTTCTATCGTCCTTGTCGAATAATCAAATACGCTCGGGAACATTAAGGGGGGACAGGCAATACGCAAGTGAATCTCCTTTGCTCCGTTATCCCACAATTTTTGCACAGTATAATTTTTTAATTGAGTACCCCTTACTATAGAATCATCACAAAGGATAATTCTTTGGCCCTCAATTAAATCTTTGACCGGAATTAACTTCATTTTCGCGATTAAATCTCTGGTCTCCTGAGAAGGTGGTGTATAACTTCTGTCATATCCCGGAGTGTATTTGATTAGTGGTCTTCTAAAAGGGATTTTTGATTCTAAAGCATAACCAATTGCGTGAGTAGTTCCTGAATCCGGAACGCCAGCGACCATATCTGCTTTGACGTTATCATTCCTTGCCAAATATCTTCCACATCTCTCTCTGACAATTTCTACATTTACTCCCTCATAGGAAGAAGCCGGGAAACCCGTATAAATCCATAAAAAGCCGTTTATTTGACCTATGGTTGTACCTTTTTGCTTTTGGGACATCCCAGAAGGGTTGAGCAAAACTATTTCTCCAGGCAAAAGATATTTTTTGATTTCAAAACCTAGATTATAAAAAGCTGAAGTCTCGGAAGTTACTGCCCACGAGTCCTCCTTTCGCCCGACCACAAGTGGACTATAACCAAACTTATCCCGAATAGCATAGATGCCCTCGTTATTAACCAAGATAAGCGAACAAGAACCCCTAATTTTGCCGAACATATGATTAATGCCTTCTATAATTGTCTCTCCCTCTGCAATGAGCTTAGCAACAAGTTCAGTCGAGTTCACGCCTGTTTCTGTTATCTCGCTGAACGATATGCCTTTTTTGTGTAATTCGTCGGCCAGCTCTTCGGCATTTTGTATTAAGCCAGTCATACATATGCAGAACGGGCCAAATTTTGAATCTAAACAGACCGGCTGTACTTCTTTAGCGCTGACCACGCCCAACCCACTATTGCCACGCATGTCCTTGTGATCATCATAAAACTTTGATTTGAACTGACTCTGTCTCAAAGTGTGGATTTTTCTTACAATTTTTTCCCCAAAAACTACCAGGCCGCCATATTCCGTGCCCAAGTGGGAGAGATAATCCGTGCCGTAAAATAGCTCTTCCGAACAATCCTTTCGGGACACTATACCGAAAATTCCACTCATTTAATCATCTCGCTTTAACTATCGTGAATTGCCTTAAGAAGATTATTATGAAATTTTCTTACGCGGGGCGCCATTTTCATACCAAGAGTTCTTCCATGTGTTTTTTGCTTCTGTTGATGTACTCCGGGAGGGCTATGTCTTCTCTATGCCTTAAGGAGCCATCAATTTTCCTAATTCCTTCCATGGAGATTTCCCTGGCCTCATCTAATGTGTTGGATATCCCTACTATAGCAACAGCTCTGGACCTCAAAGCATGAGTTTCCCCGTCCCTTAGCTCCATGGCGCCTGGATAAATTCTCAGATTATCTCCGTACTTTTCCTTTAATTTTTCAGCCTTGCTTAGATCCACTTTTTTATGGCCTGAGTAACTTGCATATCCTCCATACCCTAGAGGAACGGCGTAAGTTACAACTGTGGCCTTATCTTCAAAAGCGAGTTTTCTTAAATTACCCTCTAAACTTTTGAAGCAAACGTCGACGAAATCGTTTTTCAAAATTGGCAGAATATTCATTACTTCTGGGTCACCCCACCTACTGTTTATCTCAAGGACTTTCACACCATTTTTTGTGATTATGTACGCCATGTACAGATTTCCTCTAACTCTTGGGTTTTTTCCGACCTTCTTCAATCCCTCATGAATCTTCTCTCCTATCTCCAGCGATTCTCTCCAGTCTTTTTCCTTCATGAATGGGAGCAAATCTCCTCTATCCTTGTAAGAGCCCATCCCCCCCGTATTGGGTCCCAAGTCCCAGTCGAAAGCCCTCTTGTAATCTCTGACAGCGGGGGTGGGAACCAAATGCTCTCCGTCGGAAACGAACTGCAGTGAAAACTCTTCTCCCTCTAACTTTTCCTCGACTATCACCGGGCCCTTCTCGAAATTTGGTAGGAAATAATTTTCGAACATATTTTCTCTGGATGTGAAATGATCCCCCCAGACGCCTACTCCCTTCCCCGTTGCTGGCGCATCTGGTTTTACGGCTACTTCGTCTCCGATCTCGTCTAGCCACTTGTAGACATCCTTTTTAACTTCATTTTTTGAGCCATGGGCACTGGAATCGAAGACCTTGAACTTTGGATTTGCCGAGGGGACTATCTTCTCTATCAACCTCCTCTGCTCGGCCTTGCTGCGCTCGACAAAATACTCGGCGGTCGGGCAAATCATTTTTATTTTTGTTTCTTTTTCAATCATGTCCCTAATTCCGTTCATACCCGGGGTTTCAGGACCTACTACCCCGAAGTCTATCTCCTTCTCATGTCTCTTCGCAAATTTGGTAATATCATCTACACTCAAATCTGGAATTACGATGTGTTTGCCTCCCGTCTCCCCCGCCTTTTTTATATTGTAAGGATTTCCCTGCTTGTCCGCTATGAAGAGTTTTACATTGTGACCACTTCTGGAAAGAGAATCTGCCATGCAAGCGAACCTGCTTCCATAGCTTATCCCTAGAATTCCAATAGCCAATTCAACACCTCAGAACTTTTTCACCCATCTGTCCCCGTGCTTGACGTAAACATTTTTGTTTGAATCCATGGCAAACATACCTTTTGACAGCATATCTAGAGTTTCCCTGTAGGCAGGGCCATCACATTTCTCCTTCATGAGCTCCTGTTGTTCCTTTGGACCTCTGTTCTCCACTGGCAGGTCCTCCGACACAAACAAGATGGGACCATGATCTGGCTTTTCGTCCATTATATGTATGGTGGATCTTGTGACTTTTTCGCCGGCTTCCATCTGGTCCTTGACCGCATTTGCCCCTGTGTATTCTCTTTTCCCATTTTCCTTTATAGATAAATCCGCAGGATGCACATTCAGAACTTGAAACTTTTCCAAAAACTTCTTAGTCAAAATGTACATGTAGCCCGAACATGCGATTATATCAGGCTCCCATTTCTTTTCGTCTATAATCGACATAAGTTTTTCATCATGTGCCTCCCTCATCTTCATGTCCGTGATCGGTTTGTCTCCGTAGAAATCGCGGATATCCGCTACTTCGACCGATATTCCTAGCTTCTCGAGCTTCTTTATTCCCGAAGCATTTTTGTTGGTAGAAATAGCGCCGACCACTTCATGCTCCTCGCCTCCGACCATGAAAGGAACGGCGCTGGCACCTCCCGAAAACAGCACGACAATCTTCATTTTTTTATCCTTTTTTGGTTCGTAAATCGGCTTCAAATTTTCGTACATGAAATTTCCGCCATGTGATTTTTCCCCCTACACCTATAATCGTTACGAGTTTCATCGCAGCGAGGATTGTATTGTTATCTTTAGGAGGAAACACTACGGAGTACCCGAAGAAACTGTAGGAAAAGGGGTTCGAAGTAATCCGGTGACCAGAGAACTTCATCTCCAAATCAAAACCATATTGCCCACTTATCAGCCTCCCCGCCTTAAGCAGTACTTTTTCATTACCAATCGTTTATAGCGCTTAAAAGATGGCTTCTTTGCCATTAGGCGTCCATTAAAGTAGTCAACTATCCTCTTGTTCACATCTATAGCTGTGGAGGAGTATAGATACCACACATCCCGCTTACCATCACGTACTAGTTCAATGCCCTCTATACTCATAGTCTCTCGTATCATTTCAAGAACATTCTTTCCCTTCTCTCCTTTTTGAGTGATATAAAAGCGAGGGTATTTTTTGCCTCCCACGGTGGTGTAAGTAAAGCACCCTTCGCCCTCCACAAAGCCTATTACCCAGCTTTTAGACGACTTCTGCATGGTTTAAATTCCCCTTCATTCTTGCTCGCTGTTTTTTAATTGGGCGAAGGTATTTTATAAAGGAAAAAATATCCGCTCTCGTCCCCCACCTCAAAGACAGGGAGACCACTCCCCTGAACTCCTAAGCTGCCGAGGGATGTCTGTAAGTTCGTGAACCAAAGCACTCTCCTAACCGAGGAGGAATACGCCAAAATGGTGGGAAAAATCTTTAAAGAGTTCAACGAGCACTTAGATTGGTACAGGTTTGAAGTTGAGAGTGAGAGGTAATGGAATGCCTGAAAAAGAGTTAAAGCTAGTTGTCGCGGAAAATCGCCACCAATCCTACGTCAACCGCGGTTTTGCTTTAATCGATGAGGGGGTAATGAAGCGGATTGGCATCAAACAGGGCGATTACGTCGAGATAACTGGTTCTCGCTCGACCGGTGCGATTGCGATAAAGGGATTCCCAGAGGACACAGGACTGGAAATTATCCGAGTCGATGGGCTCATCCGTCACAACGCTGGCACATCGATAGGAGAAAAGGCCACGGTGCGGAAAGCCTCAATGAAAGAGGCTAAACATGTTACTATCGCTCCCACCGACCCCCGGGTCAGGTTCATGGCATCCGGGGAGATCATCAAACGCAATTTGCTTGGGAGACCCATGGCTAAAGGAGACCTGATTGCCCCGACGCCTCCCGAGGAACCCGTGCGCATGGGAGGGGACCTATTTGAACAGTTCTTCGGCGGCGTCTTCGGCGGGATGGCATTGCCGTTCGGATTCGGTGAGATGAAATTTTCAGTCGTCAACACGAATCCTGCTGGTATCGTGCTCGTGACAGACATGACAGAGGTCGAGGTCCTTCCACAAGCTGTTGAGGTTAAAGAACTAAAGGTGCCAGCGGTTACCTATGAAGACATTGGAGGACTTAAGGATGAGCTCCAGCGCGTGCGTGAAATGATAGAGCTACCGCTAAAGCATCCTGAGATTTTCGATCGTTTAGGTATCGAGCCGCCTAAAGGAGTGCTGCTTCACGGGGCCCCGGGAACAGGCAAAACCCTCATCGCCAAGGCGGTTGCAAACGAGTCGGGGGCAAATTTCGTCTCGATTGCTGGACCTGAGATTATGAGTAAATGGTACGGCGAGTCGGAGGCACGGCTCAGGGAAATATTTGAACAGGCGGAGAAGAACGCTCCCTCAATAGTCTTCATCGATGAACTCGACACAGTAGCTCCAAAGCGAGAGGAGGTCACTGGCGAGGTCGAGCGGCGCGTGGTGGCAACACTTTGCACAGCGCTCGATGGTTTAAAGGCCCGTGGGAAGGTCATAGTCATCGGAGCCACCAACCGTCCAAATGCCTTGGACCCAGCAATCCGTCGCCCGGGTAGATTTGACCGCGAGATAGAGATAGGGGTACCTGACCGTGATGGGCGGAAGGAAATCCTGCAGATTCACACCCGAGGAATGCCACTCGCGAAGGATATTGACCTCGACCATTACGCGGACATCACGCACGGCTTCGTCGGCGCGGATCTCGAGGCCTTGGCAAAGGAGGCTGCAATGAGCGCTCTGCGAGGCATTCTCCCTGAGATAAAACTCGAGGAAAAAATTATCCCGCCCGAGGTGCTCGAGAAACTACAAGTAACAAAGGAAGACTTTGACAACGCGATGAGACTGGCCGAACCCTCTGCGCTGCGTGAGGTTTTGATCGAGGTTCCCAATGTGCACTGGGACGACGTTGGTGGACTAGCGCGGGCAAAACAGGAACTAATCGAGGCTGTCGAATGGCCGTTGACACATCCGGATGCTTTCAAACGCGTTGGCATAGAGCCCCCACATGGTATTCTTCTGTACGGCCCGCCAGGTACAGGTAAAACCCTGCTTGCACGAGCGGTAGCGACGGAGAGCGAGGCGAACTTCATCTCAATCAAAGGGCCCCAGCTCCTGAGCAAATGGGTAGGGGAGTCTGAGAAGGGGGTGAGAGAAACGTTCCGCAAAGCCAAGATGGCAGCCCCAACGATAATTTTCTTCGACGAGATTGATGCGCTTGTGCCCCGACGTGGCTCAGGGTTCGGAGACACCCACGTAACAGAGCGCGTAATAAGTCAATTACTGACCGAACTCGATGGACTGGAAAAACTTGAAAATGTTGTTGTTATCGGCGCTACAAACCGTCCTGACTTGATAGACCCCGCGTTACTCCGCCCAGGACGCTTCGACAGACTGGTATTGGTCCCAGCTCCCGATGAGAAAGCTCGCTTGGAAATACTGAAAATCCACACCAAAAAAATGCCGCTCGCGAAGGATGTTAACCTCAAGCTACTCGCGAAGGAAACCGATGAATACTCGGGCTCAGACATCGCCGCCCTGTGCCGGGAAGCCGCGATGCTTGTGCTACGCAAGGACATAAAGGGTAAAGAGGTCGGGATGCAGCACTTTCGCGATGCGATGGAGGGGATCAAACCCTCTCTGACACCGGAGATTGTCAAAACATATGAAACTTTTACCGAGAGAAAAAGCAAGCGCATAACGGAAGAAGCGACGAGGATGCACTACTAAGCTTTTTAAGTTCAAGCTCCAATTTAAGGTGGAGGTCATGACTTGGCGCAGGTTCGCTCAAGCAAGCTTCGGTCGATAGGAATCATTTCCGACCGGGGCCTCCAGCTAGGCAGGCTAAACGACATACTGTTTGACGAGAAGGACGGCAAAATCCATTCGCTCGTGGTCAGGCCGTTTTCAAAGGAAACCTTTGAAGGCGTACCCCGTGATTCGAGCGGGAATGCACTGATCCCCTTCAGCGCAGTGATGTCAATCCGAGACTTCATCGTGGTTAACGAACGTGTTTTGGCAATCCAGCAGATGAAGGCACCACCCCAATCCATATAGCCAACCTAAACTCTGCCGTCTACTCTACCATCCGAAAAATAGCCTTGCCGCCAGCTCCTCAGGCAAACCCGCTGCCTTTATTTTTTTGGCTGTGTCCTCGATATCGTACCCCACCCGCCTGTAACTAACCTCGATTTCCTCGCCCAATTTCAGGACCCCATAGCTGGCTCGGGGGTCGCGATCTCGGGGCTGCCCCACACTCCCAGGATTGACGATGAGCTTCCCCATTATCATACGCTTCATGGGCACATGGGTATGACCTAGCACCACGACCTCCGCATCTACACCCTCCACAATTTTGGCGAGCTCTTGGTTCGGGTAGTCTGGAAAAACGTATTCGTTAATCGGGTCACGGGGACTCCCATGGACCACATAGAGCTTCTGTTTCAGGGTGAGCTTGAGATGGGTGGGGAGGTTCGACAAGAATTTTAGATTCTCCTCGCTCAAGTTATCGGCGGTCCAGAGCGCTGCTTGAGCCGCAATCGGATTGAAGCCCCGTACGTCACGCGTCACCGCCGCATAATCATGGTTTCCCATCACCACCTTTATGCGCTTCGACCTCGCAAGGGTGACCACCTCGTTTGGTTCGGCTGCGTAACCCACAAGGTCGCCGACGCAAATAATTTGATCAACACGAGGCATGTCGTCAAGCACCGCTTTAAAAGCAGCGAGATTTGAGTGGGGATCAGCGACCAAACCAATTTTCATCCGTCTCACCAAGGCAAACATAATTATTTGGCTATAAAACTAAATCATTCTAGACCCAAATGGCGCATATAATCATCTTCGCGTCGAGTAAGGGTGGCGCGGGCAAGACCACTGTGGTGGCGAACCTCGGGGTAGCGATGGCCCAACTCGGACAGAACGTGGTACTTTTGGACGCCGATATAATGATGGCAAATCTTGGACTCCTGCTGGGCCTAGAAGAACAAAAGGTAACTTTACATGATGTGTTGGCGGGGGGTGCCAAGCTCTCAGGGGCGATCTCCAGCGGCCCAGAAGGAGTAAAGGTTGTGCCTTCGGGGATATCGCTGGAAGGCATCCAGCGGGCGAAGCTTGATCGCCTCAAAAAGGTGGTGAGCGAGTTGGCTAAAAAGTTCAAATTTCTGCTGATCGACGCTCCCTCAGGTTTAGACCGTGACGCAATTACGGCCCTCACAATGGCGGAGAAGATAGTCCTCGTAGCCACACCTGATATCGTCGCCCTATCAAATGCTTTCAAAACGAAGCTTATCGCGGAGCGGTTGAATGTGAAACCAATCGGAACGGTTATTACACGAGCTACCGGCAGGAACGTTGACATCTCACACGAGGGAATTAAGTCAACGCTGGAACTGCCGGTGTTGGCGACCATTCCCGAAGACCCGGAGTTAAGACGCTCCGCGGCGTTAGGGGAACCAGTCGTCACCCATAGTCCAAAGTCTCCGTCCGCGAAGGAGTTTAAGAAGCTAGCCGCGACACTCGTGAAAATCAGCGCCGCACGCTAAGGATACTTTCTATGGCTTCCGCGGCGCCTTTCCCATAAGGTGAAGTTGTCACATGGGTGCACGCGCGCTTCACTTCATCCGCTGAGTTTGCCACAGCAAAACTAATCCCAGCCACCCGCAACATCTCGATATCATTTGGACCATCACCAATTGCAGCTATTTCGACCAGCGGCACCCGGCTTATCGACGAAACCTTGCGGAGAGCATTTCCTTTATTGACCTCTGGGCTCCGGATATGAATCGCAAACCCAGAATCCACCGCGACAAGGGACAACCCCTCATGCTGGAAGACTTTGCTGGCGTCCTCGACAGGAATCGTGCGCTCAAGTGTCAAACCTGTTAGGCGCACAGCAGAGCTCCGGGTCTGCTTTAACGAGCCGAAGGCTCGTTCAAGAGCAGCCAGCCCGCGGTCAGCCTCCACCCGACCGCCCAACACATGTTCTTGTTTAATCGCTTGGTCAAACACGATTCCTCCATCCTCCGCTATTAATGGTCCCGAGGTCCCCAGCATGGTCGCAGCAGCCTCTGCAAACGTCAGCACGTTACCTGTCGCGAGTACCACGGGGAGGCCCGCGCTTTCGGCCTTTCTGATGGCCTCGACTGCTGCCAGATCTAGCTTCCGATCCTTGAACGTCAGAGTGCCATCAATATCGACGGCGACAAGCCGAATCAAAATTTTCACCCGGTCAGTCCCTTATCCCTTGCTCAGTGATGGTGAACACAGCTTCTCTCTCGGGGAGGTTCGGACTGTCAAAAATCCGCGCGATCCTTTTTGGTGACTTGGACTTACGTAGGTAGACGCGTGTCGTGGCCGAGTGTGCGACCACGTGCCCTCCAATGGGTCGAGTTGGGTCCCCGAAGAAGATATCTGGCCTAGCCAGCACTTGGTTCGTCACAAAAACCGCTAAATCGTGTAGGTCTGCTATGCGGTGCAAGGTCATGAGATGGCGGTTCAGTTTCTGCTGTCGGTCGGCCAACATCCCTCTCCCCGTGAACTCTGCCCTGAAATGAGAAGTAAGGGAGTCTACCACTATGAGTCGCACATCCTCCTCCTCAACTATTTTTTCCGCTTTCTCAGGTATCAGGAGTTGCTGGTCTGTGTTGTACGACCTTATGTAGTAAATGTTATGGAGGACCTTTACTGGATCCAATGCCATGCCTATCGCCATGTCACGGATTCGCTCGGGTCTGAAAGTGTTCTCGGTATCGATGTAAATCGCCTTCGCTCCCAGCCCTTTCTGTTCGGGGGGTAACTGAACATTCACGCAGAGCTGGTGGGCGATCTGGGTTTTTCCTGACCCGAACTCACCAAATACTTCAGTTATGGCTTGGGTTTCAACACCTCCACCAAGCAAGTCGTCGAGCTGTGCGCTGCCGGTGGTTATCAGCCCTATCTTCTCTCGACGCTCAAGAACCTTGTCAGCAGTTACGAAAAGACCGACCTCGGCGGCTTCCCTAGCAGCAGAGATTATTTTTTTGGCCTGCCCTTCACCAATCTCGGCGGCCTCGCGAAGCTCGGCCACGGTAGCCACTGCGAGCGATTCAATCATACGATAACCAGCTTCGCGAAGTTTCTGGGCTATAACTTCACCAACCCCCGGCAGGGACTCGAGTGTCTGCTTGGTCTCCCCGGCCAAATTATGCCTCCATTATAATTTTCACGCCCTCTCTTTTAACCTTTCAAGCATGAATCTCGCTTCCTGCTTTGGGTCTGGAACCTGCACCTCAGAGCCCCTGAGTTCAAGCTGGTTGAAATATTTGTCCTGCCTCGTCGTGCCAGTCATCACCAGCTCCTTGCCGACCAAATTCAACTTATCGTAAAACTCAGCTAGGTCAGGTGTGCTCTTGAACAAGTCAAATACCTGTTGCACGTTCATGCCGAGTAGGCGCTCCGCGACCTTACCGAACAATACGACCCGAATGTTATCGGTGCCGTCATCCAATAGAAAACTAAGTATCACTCGGTGCTCTGGCGTCACAACCTTCCCACACTCCTCGCAAAGCAAACTCGTATCCACACTTCCTAGGCTTCTGCCACAGTTTGGGCACGTGTCAAATATCGGGCGGCGGTGAAAGACTTGTACCACCGTCCCCCGCACCTGCACACGT
>JAUWXQ010000014.1 GCA_030616305.1 Hadesarchaea archaeon | reverse complement strand
TTTCTCCATCATGCTTAAAATTTCCTTCATGAAAAAATCCCGTCTTTTAAGCAGCGGAATTCCCGTAGGCTCCTCTTTAATCTCGCTTCTCACCCTCTCCCTCGCCTCCGCAAGCAATCTTTGTTCTTCCTCCGACAACTTTGGAAAATTAATGGAGTAAAATGGGATTGAACTGCCCTCAACCCTCAGGATGTCGACCGTGCCGTAGCTTTCTAACACTTTTCTAACTTTTGGTTTTTCCACGTTTATCCCCAGCTCCTCCATTATTATTTAGGATATTTGGCGGAAAAATAGGTTTGCATCCTTTCAATCGCTATCCTTTTAACGCATGCTGGGTAATCAAGAAAAAATGCAAAAAGAGTTGGTACCCTATGCCGATAAAAAGGGAAGAGATGCAGGAATTGGTCAGAGGGTACGGTAAGAATCCTGTAGTTTTGAATTTGGGTTCACACTCGGCTTTAGATCTTGCAGCAGGTTGCAGGGACTTTGGGCTGCGGAGAATAACCTACACCACGAAGGAAAGAGCGATTATTTAACTTTCCAATCCGATGGTGGGGGATGACTTGCGATCCGTGGACGACCTGCCAGGCACTGAGAAACGACATGATCGTCGTGCGTGATCCTGCCGATATCCCCAAGGACGGCCGGAAGCAGGCAATTTTGATCCTCAACAGGTACGATGAAATAGTAAAAACTAAACCCGGCCTTCTCAGAAATGTGCCCGCAATTTCTCGGTTAGATTCTCAGGCATTGTCTCTATAATGGGCTCTCGGTGGAATTTTTCCATGAAACCGTTGTCGCTTGTATAAAATGGCGCAGGGTTCGGTCTCGATATAAGTCTCGCATTTAGCAGATAGAGTTCACCCAAGTCCTCGTCGCAGGGCCCGGAAAATGTGGCCAGATTAAAGCTCTGAACCCCTATTGCGTGGTAGCCCTCCAGGATCGATGAGAGCCCCGCGCAGAACCCGCTTAGGGCGCGTCCTTTGAGACCTGCCAAAGAGGATATATCAGAAAATATTGCCGTGATCTCCTTGTTCCCTTGAGGGGCAAAGCTGGCAAGCCACGTGACCGGCCCAGTTTCACCGATGAACCTCTCCTTGTTTGACCTCTCGATATCCACCAGATCTGACCAGTAGTTGTTGCCCTCTCGCTCATGGTACGCTTTGCTCTGTTCGATGAGTTCCCGTAAACGAGGGGTTGGCCTAGGGTCAGCGAATATTTGCACATGGGGGTGGATTATGCTCGCAGCGCTAGGGGGCATGTGGTTCCAATTGATGTGCCAGTATTTGATTTCGGCGTGTTGCACGTGGACAAGTTCAAAAAATTTCAGGCATCCCTTAAAGCAGTCCTCAAGCAACTTCGGGGTGAACTGGTTGAGTTTGAGGTAGTGGTCCTTAGAGAAGACCCCGACTGCATGGTGCCCCCCGAAGGGAAACAGGTTTGGGAACAGCCATGCGTCGCCCACCCTTATTCGATCGGGCAGACCCTCAGCGAACATAGGCGTCATCTTCTCGATGTTGTCGGGGCAGAAGAAGCACTTCACTTTAGAACTCTCGATTAGCTTGTTCAGTTCGGTTGTCTCAGGGGGGATTTGTTTTGGTCTCTTTGCTCGTTCGACATTTATTCTACATAAGCCCCCGCTCAATGGGTCCTTCCTGACCTCGACCCTCTGAGTTACTTGTTTAAAACCTTGAAGCGGGCTTCGCAACTTAGCTTCTTGAATAAACTTCTCAAACTCAATCCTCAAGAGGAACCCAGCTATCCTCTCTCTCCATATTTCTCAAATGCGGAGACGAAGACGAGTTCTTTGTCGGTGGTGTTGTAGACGCGGTGAAATTGGTTGGGTTTGAGCGGTACGATGTCCTTGCTAACCACCCGATGTCGTCTTCCATCTATCTCGATTTCTCCCTCTCCTTCCACAAAGAAGTAGACCTCGGCTGCAGAATGGGAGTGTCCGGTGGTTTGCTTGCCAGGGTGCAGGATAGTAATGGACAGCACCAAGTTTTCGCTCAACGACTTGTCGCACACAACGTAGCGGTCGTCGCTTTTTGAGAGCCTCGCGTCGCTGAATACCCGCAGATAGCTTTTGTGGGAGAGGTCATACCACTCACCACTGAACAGATGACCCCTGACTTTTTCGCCACGCTCTATCAAATGCTGGATGAAAAACCCAGGGGCGTCCTGTTTTTTATTTTTGCAAAATTCATTGAGGATCAGGAAAATTCGCTTCGGGAGGATGTATATCCCCATCCCGACGTACTCGCTTAGCGGTGGTTTGACTTTCTCCTTAAATTCGGTCATGAAAAAGCTCCGCTCGGGAGGCGGATATCGTTCGCTTCCCTTGAACTTCACGGTCGCCATCTCCTCCGGCTTCATGTCGGGTTTCTGGCCAACGTAGTAGATTCCGACGAGCGGCTCGCCCGTGTAGCTGGACAAGAAATCCTTGAGGCTAGATGAGAAGTAGTTATCAACGCAGACCACCAGCAGGTCCTCGTCGATCTTTAGTTGCTTTATCGCATAATCGACTGCGGAGAGAGCCCCTAGTTTCTGTTTCTCGCTTGTCGCCTCCTCGACAATGACGTTTTTGTACTTCGCGAAGAAACTCTCAAATTTTTTATTAGTCGAAATAATGGGCTCAATTTTTTCCGCCTCGAGTTTTTTGATTAAATGGTTTAGGATTGTATCTCCTTCTGCAACTAGTATAGCTTTAGGGATACCGTTCCCTAAGGGGCCAAGTCTTCTTGCGAATCCACCTGCTAATATCAGGGCTTTCATTTTTCTCCCATCACTACTTCCCGGGATGTATATTTAATCCTCTCCCGACAAACGATTACCGAATGTGAGAATCCATGGTGCTTAACAGGCTAGGGAGGGCCCTTCACGGTGCTCTCCAGAAGCTAACCCGGGCGACTCATGTCGACGAACGGGCAATCAAGGAGCTCGTGCGGGAGATCCAGCGCGCCCTTCTCCAAGCCGACGTCAACGTGGAACTCGTGCTCGGGCTGACCAGGCGGATAGAGAAACGTGCGTTGGAGGAGAAGCTCCCCCCAGGGATGGGGCGCAAGGAACACGTCATCAAGATAGTGTACGAGGAACTATCTGTATTTCTTGGGGAGCCAGCCCAGCTTCAGGTCGAGCCCAGAAAGTCCACGGTATTGTTGCTGGTGGGCCTCCAGGGGAGCGGGAAGACGACCTCGGTTGCCAAGCTGGCGGCCCACTTCAAGAAGCGTGGGTTCAAAGTTGGTATCGTTTGTGCGGACACCTTTCGCCCCGGAGCATACGAGCAGCTCAGCCAACTGGGGCAGCAGGTGGGTGTCGCGGTCTTCGGCGACCCCAAGGCAAAGGATGCGATCAAGCTCGCGAAGGTGGGGGTCAAGCGGTTCAGGGATGAGCGTCTAGAGTTGGTTATCGTTGACTCCGCTGGCAGGCATCGCAAGGAGGAGGCCCTGATGAAGGAGATGAAACAAATAGCTAAAGCCGTACAACCTGATGAAGTAATCCTTGTTTTAGATGCTACCATCGGGCAGCAGGCAAAAGAGCAAGCGGCCGCATTTAAAGCTGCCACCGATATTGGCTCGATATTGGTCACCAAGCTTGATGGCACGGCAAAGGGTGGTGGAGCGCTCTCGGCAGTCGCGGCCACCGGTGCCCCGATCAAGTTCATAGGCGCAGGGGAACACACCGATGACCTTGAACCCTTCGTGCCCGAGCGCTTCGTGGCCCGCTTGCTTGGGATGGGTGACATCGAGACTCTCTTGAAGAAAATCAAGGAGGTAACGGAGGAGGAGAAACTCAAACCAGCTGACATGAAGGCAATTCTCGCGGGCAAGCTGACACTGCGGGATGTGTACGACCAGCTCGAAGCTATGGGCAAGATGGGCCCTCTGAATAAGCTCATGCAGATGATTCCAGGAATAGGAGTTACCGTGCCAGAGGAGCAGATGCGGATCGGTGAGGAGAAGCTGAAACGATTTAAGGTGATTATGCAGTCGATGACCCCTGAGGAGCTGGAGAATCCCAAGTTGCTCAACTCCTCCCGCATCCGTCGGGTGGCGAAGGGCTCTGGAACAAGCGAGGCAGACGTGAAGGAGTTGCTGAAGCAGTACGAGTTAATGAAGAGGTTCATCAAGTCATTCGCGAAGGGGAGGGGTCCGAAGTTTGGCCCGTTCGCGAAGCTCATGAAGGAGGTGTCGAAGGGAGCTCCACCAGATTTTGGCGGGGGTCGAAAATCCTCTTAAGTGTGGTGGGGATAGTTAACATAAAAGTGGAGTAGTTAAAGTTCCTTAGGTGTTAATAATGGTTAAATGATATTCTTTACCATGAATAAGCTTTATATAGATACTAAAATACTCTACTTATGGATAGCAAAAAGGAGGGAAAAGAATAGTTACAAAGGAAAAGTGGCTTAAGAACTTCAAGAGCCGAGCGACTATCACAGCATATAGGATAGCGCTTACCCAGTTTGAGAAGTATCTGGGCAGAGACTTAGACTCCTACATTAGAGAGCTTAATCCCAAGTATAACGATAAGACGGTTGAAGCAGTTATTTCTCCCAAGTTCCTTGAGGACTTGAAGGCCTATAATGAGTCTGTTCTATCCCATGCCTCACCCAAGACAGTAAATCTGAGACTATCTGTTCTAACGACCTTCGCAGCCGAACATAGAGTAAAACTAGATGAGACTGAGTGGAAGCTTTACCGGAAACGGAAACTTAATGGTTCTGCCTCACTTACCGCAGACAAGTCTGGGACTCGTGAAGAATGGCGTAAAATACTTTTGGAGACTAGTACTCAGGGAAGAGCTTTGTTGATGTTTCTATTGTCGAGTGGATGCAGAATTGGAGAGACACTTGAGCTTAAACTATCGGACTTGGACTTAGATGCTGACCCACCTAGATGTCATATCCGAGCTAGGTACACGAAAGGTGGAAAGAGTGAGAGGACAGTATTCCTTACTCAAGAGAGTAAGCACGCCTTACTAAATTATCTTGAATGGAGAAAAGGTAGGACAGTAAGAGGCGGTAGAACTACATATGATGCGACAGACCGTCTATTTCCGATAACTGCCTCATCAGCTCGTGAAACATTAAATGTAGCACTGGAAAAGGCTAGGCTAGATGATAGAGACGAGGACACAAATAGATACAAAATTCATATCCATTCATGCCGAAAATACTTTAGGTCAAATTGTAGCTTAGATGAGAGTTTGACAAATAGCATTATGGGCCATATGGGTTACTTGGATAAAAGCTACCTAAGACAAGACCCAGACCGAGCTGGCAAAGAGTTCAAGCGACTCTCAGAGCAAAATCTAACGTTCCTTGCAGTTACTGGAATGGAACAGGTAAGACGGCAAGCTGTCATCGACTCGTTAAGGGCTGCTAATTCTGACATTACTAATGAGAAGATATCAGCAGCTCTATCAGCAGCGGGTCTGAACGATATCAATGAAGGTACTCCTGATAAATTTTCTGAGTTTGCTAGGATACTTGGACAATCACAAATAAAACCTGAGCAGAAGATTGTCAGCATTGATGAGTTACAGAAATATATGGACAAGGGATGGGCTATAAAAATGCCATTGAATCATGAGAAAGCTCTAGTGGAAAGGTATCCAACAACAAAGGCATAGGCACTACTTTACAACAACCGTAGAGCAGTGCCTACTCATATTTTTGTATAGCTGAAAAGGAGCTTAGATTAGGCTCCATTAAAGACCGTCAAGAGCTTGGATGCTTAATATACCGCTTAAGATATCATATTCAGCACTATTTTACCGATAGGGCTAGGCCACTTCCCCACGTCTTATGGACTTTATTTTTAGCCTCACGAAGTCTTAGTTCTCTTCTCTTGTTGTTCTATCTGGTTTTTCTTTTTATTTTAAAGCTTTTCTGAGTATGTTTAATTCAATTATAAATTTGTCATCTTTTGTTAGTGGTATACCTGCAGTGATAAGGCATGCAACAGAAAGAGCCTTTTTTAATTCTTCTTTATCAAATGCTATTGCAGATAATTTGATTAAGCTATCGTAATCCATTTCTTTTAGACATTCTTGAGCTTCGTTAGAATCTTTAAATATTTTTAAGCAGTGTTCTCTGAACTGGTCAAGAAGTTCTATAGTTCTTGTATCTATTACAAAATTTGATTCCTCTCCCATCTTCTTCACCTCCCCTTCTTACTTATTTTCTACCTTTAAAGGAATAAAAAACTAGAAAAGTACCTTCAGTCCTGCCTTGCCATAGATTTCCTTCAATCTTTCAGGACTAATAGAAGAACCAAAAAACCCTTTTACTTCATGAAATTTAATTAAATGGGAGTTAATTGGGCGAAGAAGAGAGACCGTATCTGCTAGAGTTATTTATACCAGTTTTAGTGGCTGTCCTTTTTACGGCGATAATGACAGAGTTTCTTCTAGGAGCCAGCTTATCCCAAAAAGCAATAGTATACGCACTCTTAATTTCAGCCATAGTCGGACTCACGTCATTATTGGGTTCACTAAAAGGTTGGCGCTTACTTTCTGTTTACTCGTTTAGTATACCTTGTGGCAAAATATCAGAGCTCGACAATCAATGGGATAAAATAACTAAACGAGTGTTGGACTCAATTTTTTCACTTCCTAAAACAACAAGATTTTTTCCAGAAGCTTGGTTTCATAGAGATGTGGAACACCGCAGTATACAAATCTTTAGTCGAAGTATTGAAAATATAAATTTCATAAAAGATAGATTAGGAAAAATCAAAAACATCAAGGAAGGTAGGGAATCTATCTTTTGGCATCTCTCTAAAAACTTCGGTACTGGAAATACTAACATGTATCGATGTATCAATTATAGACGATTCGTGGTTAAACTTGACTGGAAAGAATTACGTAAAAGGATAACTCCTTTAAAATTAGAGTTAGAGGAACATTACGAAAAAACAGACAATAAAATTAAGATAAATAACTTAAAAAAGGAGTCATTTCTAGATTTAGAAGCTGATTTGGAACATGGCGAGTTATCACTTAGTATGTTTTTTGATAACTCATCTAACATTCACCTGTTTTTCCACTATTTTGAGACTGCTAGACAAGTTGTAGATTGCAGGATAACCGTGGGGGAAAATTGGAAAATGATAACTGATTCCTTAGAAAAGATATTCAGAGATAAATACACACTCAAAGAAAAAGCAGGCTCTGGAATTAGTGATGAAGTGATAACTGGGAAACGCTATTTGGTCATGAATAGTTGGGGGATGATACCAGAACTTAAGTAAATTTATAAAAACAGACTAAATCCTCAAAGTACCTTCAACCCTGCCTTGCCATATGTCTCCTTCAGCCTCTTTGGAGAGAAATCTAGTTATAAATCCGTATCAACAGTATTGAATCGGGTGAGGTAATCATGACTCGAAGAAGGAAAAAAGTAAGTTTCAAGGCAACTCGAAGAATCCCTAAAACGGTAAATGTTAGATTTTACACAAGGGAAGGAAGAAAAGTTTCTTTCGGGGCAGTTAAAAGAATCCCAAAACCAGTAAAAGTTACTTTCTACGCTAAAAGAAGGAGACGAAGATAATGCCAGTTGGAAAAATAATCCGTACAAAACCTTCCATCTACATCGATACAAACATCTGTAGAGATTTCATCAAAGGAAGGGGTACCGAAGCTACCCAAGCATTGGGGCTTATACGAGATAGAGGATACGGTTGTTTTACCTCCATATTTACTGCAATGGAATTAACGGATACTGAAAAGGCTTCAATATTCTTTACCAAGAAATTTAGAAGAGGTTGGGATATTAATAAAATTATAAGGGCACGCTATCAAAAAGACCTGAGTATAACAGATTTAGAAGAAGCTGAGGATGATGTAAAACATTTCTTCATGCAAAACTCTTTCATTAAATTTGCAAATCTAGAGGGTACACAATGGGACTTGGCTCTAAACATTAGTTCAACTTCCAATTTATTTGCTTCAGATGTAATCCATCTAGTTACTGCATGGAGTTCTAAATGTTCTGTTTTCTTAACATCTGATGAATTCTTCATAAAAGAAGGCAATGAACTACTGAAGAAAGGAGAAGTCTGGGATAAACTGAGGATATGCAAATCTGAGGATTTGTTAAGCACGCTCAAAGACATGGAACCTAAGGGAAAAGAAGAAGAAACTGGAGCAGTGACAAAGAGGCGTCGCTACTATTTTCAATCCCCGATAAAATAACAGACATTAAAAAAGGGTTGTTAATGGAAGAATGGGAAAGATGTGCGGGCATTGGAGCAATCATAGCTGTTTGGTTATTTATCTTATTTACCCTATGCTCTTATTTCATGCTTCTGTATACGGGTCAAGTTGATTTGTTTTTGCCCATTAAGGTGTTGGCAGTAATCGGGTTAACGTACTGGGTTTTAATCTCGTTTGTTATATTAGTAAGACAGAAGAGTGGAGGAATCGGAAAAACTCTACAATTTTGCTCTCTCATTTCTTCTTCTGTTATAGCCATATATGCGTTCTTCGTTTCTTCGTTATTTGTCTATACTGTACCCGCTAATTTCACAGCAGATGAAAGCATTTGGTCTATTTTTCTTCTAAGTTCAGCTGTTATTATCATTGGCTTATTGATACTCACGCATTACACGTTTAAGAAATAAAAAATACCAACGGAGCTGCCGATAAAGGCTAGGCCAGACAGACTTAACTAGTGGGCAGAACTGAAAGGTCTGGTACTTAATAGCCGTTTGAAATCTAGTCTTCCAGCTTATTTGTAAAGATTTGATAGGTTTGCTAAGTTAAGGGTTGGTAAAGAGGTTAATCAGGGGTTAGAAGCCCTTATTAATTGATATTATTACCCCCTTTGGCTCCCCTTCTCAGGTCATCTCTAGTGCTTAATGCAGGCCTTCGTATAAGATATGTTTTTCAGTTATTTCTTTACTAGTTTAGACTCCGATTAGCTCCTTTTACTCAGTTTATCGGTAAGGATAGGTAAAGAGTGTAAATATTAATTAATGAGGCTTAATGACTACTAGTCCAGTATGATTCTCATTGGAATATGGTCAGGTATTACGTGATGATTCTCCTTGAAGTGGTGCTCAAACATTGTGGGTAGTATCGTAACATCATGCTGCTTCGATATCATGTAAAGTCCTCTAAAGGTAGTACCCTCATTATATCGAGCTTCATAGAACTTACGGTGAGTAGAGAGACAGACTAAGCAGAGTGCCAAGGCCTCACCGTAACGAGTACTTGATACCGAGGGCATCTTGGATTGGGACAGTATTGTCGTTCATGATGGAATTTCTTACGCCATAACCTATGTCCACAGCTTTTACATTTACGTCGGTGGATTGCAGTCATTATCTCCGTCTCGGTCTTCTCTTCTGCCAGCAGTCCCTACAGTAAACAGGTCTGCCCTCAGTTGGTTTGAAAGGAACTTCACATTCCTTTTGACAATCGGAGCAAGTAGTCTTAGTCATTATTCTCTCTTTTTGAAAAGTCATTAGTTTCACCTCCGAATTAATCTATAAAGACAGGCAATACCTCTCCGTCATTTGGATACTCTCTTGTTGTAGTCAGCTCTTGTCTCAATCTCGACCACTTTGTAGCCTTTCTCTTCCATAGTGGCAATAACCGATTCAACAGCTTCTATAGGTATGAGCATCTGCACACCTTCGCTATCAGGTTTCTCAAAAATAACTAGAGTTGAATTGTAGAGAGTCTGATACTCACTGGCCATGCTAGAAGAAATGGCTGAGATAGCTGGATTTGTCGGAGGAGGCTTATCAGAAATAGGCCCTTCTGAAGTATCTGAAGTAACAATAGGTACGTCAATAGGAGTAATGTATGGGGTATGGGTGGAGTCCATATAGGGTCGTTTATAGGGTTTGATATAGCCCAGTTTGGTAAGGTAGTACTCTAACTTAGACTTGAGGTACTTTACATCTTCAACGTGAATGAAAGTAACATTTTCTTTATTACAAATTAACCTGAACTTCTTTACGGTCTTACCCATAATCTGAATAGCTATCTTGACTTTGATACCAGACCATCGAGGCTTTATCAGAATATCGTAATGAGATTGAGATGTTAATTCAGAGTTAGGAAAGTACTTGACCTCTATCTGCAAAGTACTATTCCATATATCTGGCCCACTACCTTGTTTAGCTGAGTAAGTATCCAATGAAGTAAAGTCGTGATGTTCGTGGTAGAAGTCCAGTTCACATAGAGCATCTGATACTAGCTTCTCACCAAACAGACCTTTCTCATTGTTACTCTGAGGAAGATTGTAATCTTGAATACTTATCATTGTTCATTCATTTCCATTTTAATAATCTTAGCTGTTACCTCTCTTGTGTCTGAGAACCGCCTAAAGACAGTACCCTTACATTTGACAGTAAAGCAGAATACTCTCTCACATAAGTCAATGGGAAATGTATAAGGAAATGACATATCAATCCTCTCTATAAAGTTCCAGCAGAAGTCATCATACTAACCCTCATTGTCGTTTAGTACTCGCTCTACTAGTCCTTCCGAAGCTGCCTGACTTTAACCACTTAAACAAATCATCATTAGTTAGATTGTCCTTGTCTATAGGCGGCGGTAGTACTACCTGTTCTTTGACCTTTGGCTCTTCAGATAGTCCAGCCTCTAGTTCCAATAGCTCTTTGTACTTTTCTCGTATTCGCTGTCTGTTCATAATTATTTCACCTTAGATAGAGACAACGAGAGCCAACCCACAAGAGACCGACCACTAGTAAAGCCAACTCTCATGCCTCTACGGAGTAGTAAGGCGCATGAATACACCTTACGATATGAGAGAGCTGGAGAGGTCTCTAGAAGGCCGACTCTATGAACGATAGAGTTTCGTCTACAGCCTAATGGGTCTACCACAAACCCGTTCTCCATCTCTATCACCTTTAAGCGTCTGACGTATACAGAAGACACACACTATCTTCATTGACAAGTTCTTGGTCTCTGTCCATCGAAGCTACAATCGTATACTTTCTGGTTAGCGTATCGTACTCGACATCGATAGAGGGATTCCTCTTCAATGCTAGAGCTGCAGCCTTTTTGCCTTCCATCAAGATACCAACGTGATAAGCCACATCAGTGCCGATTCCAGCTGTACCCGCCGTAATATTCGTAGACGTGTAAACATCGATTCCTAGATATTTAGGAACGTGTCCTGTCTTTACTAAGTCCGTAGCACCGAGTTTACTTGCATCCGTAAACTGTGAGCTGGTAGCTAGTGCGTAATGTTGCTCAGGTGAAATTACAAGTGCATTTGGTTCATAATTGTCTTGTCGTATTCTCAACTGTGCCTTTGCTATCAATTCTGGCGTTAAGACATCACCAGTTGCGATATCTGCTGTTCCTGTAGCATCTCCACCATACACAATATTTGCTGTGGCGCTTGTGAGAGCAGTAATTATATCAACGTCTTCTTTTCTGGCAAGACTAGTTCCAAGTTCCTCTGTAGCATCTTTCTTTAGGTCAATATTAGCTCTTTCAATTGCCTGTCGTGATATGCTGACTCCTGTCGCATATTCTGTAGGCGTGAGCGTTACTGCAGTAGCGTAGGTTAGCGTACTAGGAGATACTGTACCTCCCTCACCGACAGAGGTGCAAGTCAAAATCTCTCGTCTAGGTATGTGAACTTTGTCTCCTTTTTTATTCAGTAGGTCAGTGTTCAATCTGATAAGAGGTCTAAGTACTCTTTTCGGTTCTGCCACTTTCTCTACGAGCGTACTCCAAATTTCTGGTATAATTGCTCCTACATTTTCGCTATGTGTATCGGATAATTTCTCAATTTCATTCATTTTGTTACCTCCCTTTCATTTGTTAATTTCTGTGCTCGCTTGCACTTTTCCATAAACGCACGCTTACGTTTCATTTCCTCAAAGCATTTGTCAATAGGGACATTCATCTGCTTGGAGAGTAGGAACATATTGATTTTCTCTAAGTCCGATAGGTCTTCGAACTTGTCTGCGATCGGGTACTTGATAGGGACTAGTTCAGGCCACCGTTTCTCACAGTAGACTTCTAACTGATTTATGATAAGGTCATTTACGGTCATTCCTTTTTTAACAGCTATCTTCTCCAGAATCTGTCTTAACTCTGATGGAAGTTCAACTGGCATTTTATCACCTTTTTCCGTCTTATTTTTTAGAAATTCAACTAAAGCCTGACGCATCAGTTCCGACCTGTTCTGATAGCCAAATTGTTTCTGAACAAGAACTAGGGATTCCCTTAGCTCTGAACTCATTGCCACGCTGATTAGGTCTTTGTTCGTCATGCTTCTTCAATATTATCTTAATATTGTGATTATTTAGGGTATTAGAATTATTAAATTAATTTAATTCCTACCATTCAGCATGGAGAAGTACGACTAACATAGAGCAATATTGGAAATATATCAGTACCGATACAGCATTAAGGTAATAAGATATATTTTTTTATAATGGTTAAGCGGTCTAAGGGTCTGCGGAGCAAGAGCAGGGGGAAGCTCACCAAGCACCCTCGCCAGCGGGGACTTCATCCTGTGAGCAGGGTGATCCAAGAGTTCCCTGTGGGTACAAAGGTGGCGATAATCCTCGACCCAAGCGTGGCGAAGGGCCAGCCCCACCCCCGATACCACGGCAGAGTCGGAGTCGTTCAGGAGCAGCGGGGCAGGGCCTACGTGCTGGCGGTCAGGGATGGGGGGTCAACAAAAAGGATTATCTCCCGCCCAGAACACCTTAGGATGGTGAGGTAGTGATCGGCAAGCGAGTAGTGAAGGAAAGACCCGTACCATTGGCGGAGGTTCTCAAGGTTCTGGAGAAGGAAAAAAAGGAGGGAGAACTCGAGTACGGGCAGCGATTGACCTATGACTACACCCAGAAGTTTGCGAGGCTCAATACCACGCAGGCAGAAGAGCTTAGGAGTGAGTTGCTCAAGCTCGAAAAAATCAGGGAGCATCAGGCCGTGGTACTCGTGGATCTGATGCCCAAGACGAAAGAGGATGTAGAGCTGATTTTCTCTAAAGAGCGGACGCGGCTTGAGGAAGATGAAATAAAAAAGATCCTCGAGCTCATAAACAAGTACCATAAGTAGACCTACCAAAAGCCCGGAGGCGATTTTTGATGGACAAAAAGTACGAAGATAGAGGAATAGTACTGGATTTCCTCCCACAGGGACACCCCAGCGACCCAAGGCCGATTCACCTTAGGGAACCCATGGCGCAGATTCTCGGCGACACCTTCTTCACGTTGCTGGAAATAGTACCCCTCAAGGATGTGACCTTCTCACCCCACGATCGCGTGTTCATCGGCAAAGGGGAGCGAGAGAGGGTAGATCGGATAAAGCGCCGTGTGGGCTTCGAGGAACTCACAGCTGCGGCGAAGGCGGAACTACTCCCTGCTATCGAGAGTTTAATTGCCGAGGCCCCTGAACGTTTTATAGAATTTTTCAACCGGGCACCGCCCCTGACAACTCGCTTCCACCAGCTCGAACTTATCCCGGGGATAGGGAAGAAGCTCATGTGGGCAATCATCGAGGAGAGGAAGAAAGGCCCCTTCGCCGACTTTGAGAACCTTGAAAAGCGGGTGAAGGGATTAGTAAATCCGAAGACCCACATAGCTAAGCGCATAGAGATGGAATTGCAGGGTGCCGATAAGTACAGGGTGTTCGTGCGTCCGCCTTCTAGAAGGGCTTCCGACGCGGACGAGGTACCTTAGCCAAAAAATAACTCAGGAAGGCTATCACAGGGATTATCTCGAGACGCCCGACGAGCATCTGGACGGTCAGGGACACTTTTCCTGCCAACGGCATTGCTGCTGAGGTTATCCCTACAGACAGTCCAACATTACCTTGAGCGGAAGCTGACTCAAACATCGAGTTCATGATCGAATTACCTAACAGTATTAGGATGACCGCGCCGACTATCAGGACGACCAAATAGATGAACGCATAAATCGCCGTTTCCATCATTTCCCGATCAGTATATTCCCTACCAGCGATCTTCGTCGGGACCACAGCTCGGTCAGGCAGGAAGCTACGCTTGATCATCCAGTGCACGGCCTTGCCTATGATAATGATTCGGATGAGTTTGATAGCGCTGGAGGTCGAGCCGTAACCCCCGCCCACGACCATGAGCACGGTGAGCAGGCCCTTCTGTAGGTCACCCCAGCCTGCGAGGCTAGCAGTTGAGAAGCCAGTTCCGGTCAGCGCGGAAGTGGTTTGGAATAAGGAATCTCTAATCCCCACGCTCCAGACAAGTAAAAACGTCGCCAGAATGATTAACACTAGCATCAGCCGCACCTCGACATTTCGGAATAGTTCCCGCCAGCGTCCGGCCATGACTTTCCGGTGGACGGCAAAGCTGATCGCGCCCGCCATCATTATAAAAATGACAATCGCTAATACGGGAGAACCATACCCTGCGAAGCTCGTGTTACGCACCGAAAAGCCGCCAGTGGCGATCCCAGTCATCGAATGGTTCACAGCTTCGAACATCGGCATCCCAACGAGGTATAGCCCGATTATGCCAGCAACCGTCAGTATCACGTATATTTTCCAGAGGGAGCGGACGTTCTGCCGTATGCTCGGCTCGATGCGCTCGGCCCGCGCCTCCGCGACGTACATTTTTCTGGCGGCCTTCCCGAAGCCTATTAGGGCAGCTAGAAAGAGGACGACCACGCCCATGCCGCCAACCCACTCGGTCAGGCTACGCCAGAAGAGGATAGTTTTGGCTGTGCTCTCGACGTTTCTAATAGGTGCTTCAGGAGGACTCGAGCTGTTTTGGGGCTCGTAAGATCCGGAGTGAAAAACAAAATCCTCCGAATTGTTGTTGGTGTCGTACCCATTTCCCTTCTCTCGGTCCCGCGCCCCCATGTCTTGCTCAGTGGATACCCTCCACGACTTTCGCTCGATGCTGTCTCCCGCGGCGAGGTTGTTCGGCACATTCGTACCTTCAGTAGCATTTTGGACCGAACCACTGCCCCAACCGACTTTATCAATAGCTTCATCGAGCGGGACTGAATCGTCGTCGATTATCACCCCGCCGCTGTTGTCGAGCCGTGCAGAAAAAGTCGCATCCGCCGCGAGATTGTCGGTCGAGCTACTCACGAGCAGGAAGTAGCCATGAGCCGGGACGACGGTATTGACCCAATTGATGCTTAGGCTTGAGACATTGTCGTTTTCATCGACCACCCAGAACGTGAGATTCTCCCCGCCCCCATGAAGATTTATTAAATCGATGTCCGAGTCGGTAGGGTTGTACAGCTCGATGAATCCGTTGTCGGGCTGGGCCAAGACGCCGACTTCGCTGATGACCAAATTTGTGGCGATCGGATCCCCTGAAATCATCGTCAGGCCGGTAGCAGTAATGCCGGACATGCTTTCGAAGTACGCATCTTCTAGAGGCATGTTGTTGCCGCAAACGTAGGGCACTGAGCTGAAGGCAGAGAATAAGATCCAAGCAAAGGTGACCATCACCATGGCTTTCCCTAAAGTGAGCTCAGCTGGTTTGAAACGCCTCCTGATCAGGAACCCAATGATGATTGCGATTACCGCAGGAACGATGAAAAACGGGATGAGGTACACCTCGTTGAAAATGTACGCCACGGGTACGGGTGCCAGCATCACCCCGCCGATGATGAGCAGGATGAAGCCTAGGAAGTGCAGCACGTCAACCCCCTCAGAGCTACTCCCTTGCATGAGAGTTTTAATCTATTTGCGGGAACCGTAGGCTTTAAACTTTAGGAGCAGATGTTTTTTCGTGGTAGGATGCGAGAAACCCGCCGTGCCATGGATGAAATCCTCGAACACTTGCGGAGTTCCTCGAAAAAACTCAGTGGAAGTCAAGTTAATAACTTCATAAAGACATTGCTTGGCGCCAGGCGGGTATTCGTCGTGGGGGCCGGGCGCTCCGGGCTGGCTGTAAAGGCCTTCGCCATGCGCCTGATGCACCTAGATTTCGATGTCTATGTAGTTGGGGAGACCGTCACCCCATCCCTGCGGGTTGGGGATATGCTCATCGCCGTTTCGGGATCGGGTGAAACGGATCTGATTGTTCAAGCAGCAAAGATCGCGAAAAAGGTGGGGGCGAAAATAATCGCAATCACCTCGTATACTAAATCCAGCCTAGCGAAGCTTGCCGATCTTGTCGTCATCCTGCCAGGCAGAAGGAGGGTAGCACGGACGTCAGCGTTCATGAGACGGGAACTAGCTGGAGAATACGCCTCGCTCACCCCTCTTGGTACCCTCTTCGAGGTTACGGCAGCGGTCTTCCTGGATGGGGTAATCGCGAGCCTCATGGTGAAGCTGGGTAGAAAAGAAGAGGAACTCAGGGCACGCCACGCCACAATCGAGTAACTAAATTTTACTCATTTTCAGCGGAGAATTCCCGAAGGACCTCAATCCACGCAGTGTCGAAACCTTGCTCATCTCTTGGTCTGAACTTCAGCGATAGCCCCCCTTCCGTGTCGTGGATGAGCTTCTCAATCTGTTCTTGCCCATACCCTCCATTCACAACTCGTTTCATTACAGACAGTTCCCCACCAGCTTCTAGGGCTGAGATCATCCCTTGGAGGGCCAGGAGGTAGCCCCTTCCAGATTCATCGGCGAGATTAAGTCCCCCCTTGTTTTGCTCCAGCCATTCGCGGGCCTTTTTCAGGTCTTTTTGCTTCAGGAGTTTCGTGAACGGCTTAAGGTCAAGTGTCATAGCTACACCTCACCCAGCTTTCAAAGCCGGGCGCGCCGCATGAGGCACATCTCGTGGCAGAGACAGGGGGAGATTTCCCAGGGCTGAATACCTCATTCACGAATCGTCTCCAAGATGCTGAGGGCGTTCCATATCATCGTGCGAGTGTGTACCGGCATGTTGGGGTCGTTGCTTATCTCTTCCATGGTTATCCTCGCAGAAGCAGCCTTGACTACGGGGTCGCCCTCTTTCTTCCACAGGGCATCTCTGGCTTCACCAGCAGCTCTTCGGATGTTGCGGGGGACTGAGGTATCTTCTACCACGCGCGCCATTATCTCCGCTACCTGTTTCAGCTTGGCATCTGATAACACAGCTATCACCCGTTCGCATAGCCAATCCAGCTTATTTTAAGGAGCAGCCCTCATAAGGGTTTTGTGGGTAGAAATGGGGGAAGAGAAGCTCTCGAAGATGACTGAGATGCTCCTGGCCGGGGGGAAGATGCTAGGAGTGCACTGCGCCACATGTATGGGGCCCCTTTTCGAATACCAGGGAAAAATAGTATGTGCAGTGTGCGGTGAAAAGGCCAAGCCAGCCAAGGCAGAGGTAAAAGCCGCGCCGCTCAAGAAAGTCGAGGAGACGCTCCATGCAAAGATCAATTCTCTCGCGGAGCAGCTTGCGAAAGAAACAGATCAAGCAAAAACTCTCGAACTACTAGAAAGCATCAAATCTACCCTAGAGGCACTCGAGAAATTGAAGGAGAGGTGATAAATTGCGAAGGGAAGCGATCTTGAAGGCGTTGCACGAGGCTGGGACACCAATAACGGTAGACGAGCTTTCTCAGAGGACGGGAATTGACATCGTCAGATTGCGCGTCGATCTCTTCAGGCTGGCCGAGGAGGGGAAGGTCGAGCGAAGACAGCGCGGGAACGTGCCTGTATGGACGGTGAAGGTTAGTTCCACCGTGGAGCAGCGATACGAGAAGTTGTCTAGAAAGTACATCCCGTGATTCTCTTGGTCTGGCTCGATTTGGCCCGGGTTCTAATCCCAGGCATCTTGCTCGGCTTGCTGGTAGGCAGGCTTCTGGTGCGCAGACCGTCCCATCTCGACCGATTACGCCCGCGCTTCTGGCGTGCCGCCATGCGCAGGATGAGGCGCAAGCACTGGGTCAGGCTCATCACGATTGCCCTTTGGGTTACTGCGGCTTCGCTGGTGGTTACGAGTGTGGTTGGGACATTGCTACAGCGAGCCGAGGTGCAGTTGTACTCTCCAGAGGAGTATCCATTCACGACGCTTGAGCGGGACTACCCTTGGCTGATCCTCGTGGCTGTGAACGTGCTACCCATCTTCGAGGAGTGGGTTTTTAGGGGCATTATCATCGATGAGGTTCTGCGCTGGCGCCGCTCCAAATTTCTGGCGGTCATCGTTTCCACAGTCATATTTGCGTTGTTCCACCTATCAAATCCAGGAACCTATCCCGCGTTCGTGATCCCGCTTCTTGGCGCGGGGCTGCTACTCGGCACCTGCTATCTTTACACTGGGCTGGGTGGGGCAATCATAGCCCATAATTCATATAACACTTTCTTGGTAGTCATTGGAGTTTTGATGAGGTAGCAGCCACCACAGCTTGCCCGAGCGAAATACAACCGTCGCCTGGAGGCAGAACCTCGTGCTGAATGAATTTGAGCCCAACCCTCTCAATGTTTCTCCGAACCTCCGCCGTGATCGCCCGGTTATAAAAGACACCCCCCGACCCCCCGACAATTTTCATACCTTTTGAGGAGGCCGCATCCGCTGCTATCGAGGCCAGCCCTCGCGCTAGTGCCAGTTGGGTCGCAGCAGCGATGTGCTTTCGGGGCATGCGTGCTCTAAGGGCAGATAGTACGTCTAGAAGCAATTTGGTGGTATCAAGTGTATTTTTTCCATCGACTTTTTCAATCGCAAGTTCCAGCTTTACCTCCTGCGCATCCCCTCCGGCCGCAGCTGCCTCGAGCTTGATGGCTGGCTCCCCTTCGTATGTCCGCTCGTCGCAGACTCCAAGCAAGCAAGAAACCGCATCGAGCACTCGCCCGCAGCTGCTCGTCTGGGATACATTCAGGTCACGCTCGAGCTGGCGGAGGACCACCTCCCGCTCGCTCCCGCCGCGCCTGAACCCACTAGCACAGTACTTCTCCAGCACGCGCTCCAGCTCTGCGCGTTCGAGTTGTTCCCAGAGAATGCCGGCAACCATGCGTGCTGGATAAATCGCGGCCAAGTCTCCTCCCGGCATACGCTGTTTTTTCAACCCACCCACATGCTTGAATGAATCAAAGCGAGTGATCATCACTTCTCCTCCCCACGCGCTTCCATCGGTACCATAACCCACCCCATCCGCCGCGATACCGACGATCTCCTCAAGTCCATGTTCGGCCATGAGCGAGCAGAGGTGGGCATGATGATGCTGAACGGCCACGGTCTTGGCGCCTAGATTTTTTGCTATCTGGGAAGCGATTCGAGTCGTCGCGTAGTTTGGATGGAGGTCGTGGGAGACAACGTCTACGGTTTCCAAGTTCAGCAGGCGCAACAATCGCTCACTTGCGGTCTGCAGATATTCAAGCGTTTCTAATTTCGTGGTGTCACCGATATGTTGGCTGACAAAGCATCGGTCTCCGCTCAAGACCGCCGTGGTGACGTTCAAATCAGCTCCAACCGCTAGCACCCTCCGCTCGCTCCTGAACGATAGTTTCACGGGCTCAGGAACGTAGCCCCGGGAGCGCCGGAGGAATGCTGGCCTCCCATCTACAAGTTTTATCACCGAGTCGTCACACCTGTTCACGATGCCCCTGTTGTGAAGCAGGAAGTAGTCAACCTTACCCCGCAGCTTCGCAATAGCCTCGGCATTGTCGATGAACATGGGCAACCCCGGAACGTTTGCACTTGTCATAACATAGGCCGGGTCCTCGCCGTGGTGGAGGATGAGATGGTGGATGCCCGAGTATGGCAACATCACCCCAACAGAATCCAGTCCAGGTGCCACGAGTTCGGAGAGCCCGTAATCAGATGAACGCTGGAGCACCACGATGGGCCTGCGATAGGATGTCAGCAATTCCGCCTCGTCCCCGCTGACATCGGCGAATGTTCTAACGGTTTTGAGGTCCCTTGACATCACCGCAAGAGGCTGCTGGGACCGGTTAAAATTCCCCCGCAGACGCGCGAGCACCTCGTCATCTGTGGTATTAGATGCTATGTGTATACCTCCTATTCCCTTCACCACCACAATGCTGCCCCCATCCAGCAATCGTGCGGTTTCTTGGAGGGGGTCGGACATATCGATGGGATGTCCATCTCGGTCATAGAGAGCCATCTTAGGGCCGCAGACCGGACAGCAAGTCGGCTCCGCGTGGTATCGTCGGTCGGGGGGGTTCTGGTACTCGCGCAGACAGTCGGCGCAGAGGGGGAAGTCCCTCATGGAGGTCCTAGGCCGGTCGTAAGGGAGCTCTTCGATGATGCTGAAGCGAGGACCGCAGTTGACGCAGGTTATGAAAGGATAGTTGTAGCGGCGGTCTTTTGGGTCGAGCATCTCGCGCAGGCAGTCTTCACAGAGCGCGATGTCGGGAGGAACCACTGAAGGTAGCCCTAGCCCAGCCCGCTCGCTCGGCACCACTCGAAAGTCCGTGAATTCGTTGGTGGCGGATTTCCAAGAGACCACAATGTCATCGATTCTAGAGAGAGGAGGTTGCTCAAAGCGGATGGAATCGATAAATTTTTTGATATTTACCTTTTCACCTTCCACCACCACCTGTACGCCAGCGTCGCCCATATTTCGGACGAAGCCTACGAGAGCGTGATGAACGGCATGTCGATAAGTGAAGGGCCTAAATCCGACCCCCTGCACAATTCCAGTCACAGCGATTTCAGCACGAACGCGCATTTTCCCCCACAGGTTAACTAAAAACTAATAGCTCTAATATCAGATACCCAGCCGCTTGCATTCCTCGCCGACTATCTGCTGAATCTTTGCTGTTTCCTCTTCGGTGAGGTGCCTGAACCTTCCTTGTTTTTTCAGGTATTCTGCCACTGGCTTTCTCTTGGACGGTTTGAAAGTGACCTTTAGCTCACCGTGATCGATTTCGTAAAGGTTCCACATCCCAGTCAGCACGGCGAGTTTAGCGACCTCGATCGTCTTGCTGGAGTCAATCCTCCATCCCGGACCACAGGGTGTATGAACATGGATGTAAGTTGGACCCTCGATTGAAGCTGCTTTTCTAACTTTCTTGATCAAATCGAGCAGGTAGGCAACCGAAGCAGTCGCGACGTATGGAGCACCATGAGCTGCGATTATAGCGGGCATGTTTTTCTTTGGGAGGTCCTCGCCACGCTTGACCTTCCCCACGGGAGTGGTGGTTGTCCATGCTCCAAATGGCGTGGAGCCGCTGCGCTGTATGCCAGTGTTGTGTACGACTATTCCGTCAGCTATGAAGTTGTGCTCGTCCTCCACCCTCAGGTCCAAAGTAGGCTCTATCCCCACAGATGTGATCTTTCTAATCTTCTCCATCTCGAAGTGCTCGTTCCCTATCAAAAAGTTCTGGTACTTGTACTGGTCCGGGTATTTCTCCACGTTCCACTTTCCTCTCTCGCTGAAGCATATGTACCCGAACGCCGTGTCCTTCAGCAGCGTCCTCTTAACGCACTTCGTGCCCTTCTTCACCTTTATGTGATGAATCTTTCCGACCCTGTGCCCCATGGTCTGCAGGAACAACCGCATACGCCGGAGCAGTTCGAAGCTAGCCGAGGCATACCTGCAGCTGTTGTCTATCCTGTACCCGTCCGAGAGCATGAGTCCCTCCAGGAACGCCTCCTTCTCCTCCCCCGGTAGCGTGAACACCCAGGGCGGTATGGTCTTGTTCTTAGCCCCG
>JAUWXQ010000043.1 GCA_030616305.1 Hadesarchaea archaeon | reverse complement strand
GCGAAGTCTAGAAACAGCTCCCATCCTTACAGCGCCTATAACTTGCAATTTTTTCGAATTGTTTTGGCTGGCTCCAAAAGTATCAGCTGCACGGACTGCGTATCCATCCATAGCCGAGCGATCGAATGGTGGGATGTCAACCCTTGAAACGATATCTTCGGCGAGTACTCGGCCGAGAGCGTGGTCAAATGGTACAAGCTCTCTCCCCAGCTGTCTGACGTTAGAAAGGATTACCTTCAACGCGTCGCTCAATCTAACGCGCTTAGTAAAACCGCGCATTCGGACAGACATTTTACTCACGTGCATGTTTTAGGATGTGTCCAAGCTCCGGCAGGATCAGCCCAGCGGCCACCTCCACGGCGTTTGGGGCCCCTGGCAGGCAAAAGACTGGTTTTCGTTTTATTATCCCAGCAGAAGCTCGGGTTAGAAGAGCTGGTGTGCCGACCGTTTCGTTCCCTATTCGTCGCAGGATTTCGCCAAAACCAGGGAGTTCTTTTTCGAACATCGGTTGTAGGGTTTCAATGGTGACGTCGCGCTTCGCCACGCCCGTACCTCCAGTGGTTATCACTACATCGATTTTTTTGTCTGCAATGAACTTCTTCACTGCACTGCGGATTTTCGTTGCGTCATCCGGTACGACCAACCTAGTGGTCACGTGTCCGGCCTCGCGAGCTCTCTGTTCGAAGAGCTTACCAGAGATGTCGTCATCGCGGCCTTCCCGTGCAGCAGCTGCGCGGGTATCACTCACGACGAGGACCGCTCTCCTCAGGTTTTTCGACGCTTCTTTTCGGTGTTTTTCAAAGCTCAACCCTTCACCTTCCTTAAAACGCGGATCTCTTCAATTGAAGTTGTTGGATATTGTCCGGCATTATCCTTTTCTAAACCCTTCACCATGTCCCATATCGTCAGTAGGGCGCTCGTGACCCCGACCAACGCCTCCATCTCGACACCGGTCCTCCCGGTGCTTCTGACATCGACCGTCACTCGAATGCCATGTTGCTCCATCTTGAACCTTACGTCTGTGCTTGTGATCGGAATTAAGTGAGTCAACGGGACCAACTCAGGGGTGCGTTTCACTGCCAAGATCGCGGCGGTCTGCGCTACTGATAACACATCCCCTTTTGGTATCTCGCATGCTTTGATCTTCTTCAACGTTTTTAGCCTTAGACAGATGAAACCGCTAGCCCTTGCCATTCGGGGAACTGCAGGCTTTGCGCTTATGTCCACCATTCGGGCCATCCAATCACGTTAGAAGAATATCCCGACAACAATAAAAGTTTGGTTTTTTATGGAGACTTTTTCGCGCTAGAATCGGAATCTGAATGTCGTTTTTTCGTGGGCATGCAATCTATATCACAAATCCGAGGCGCGGTGGGCCTAATAATACATGGGGTTAAGGCGGTGTTCCTCGATGTGCGTCCAGACATAGGTTCTGCCTAGTTTTGTGCGCTTCACTCGACCAAAGTTCTCTAGATTTCTGAGAACGCGGTTGACCTCTCTGACCTTCCACCCTAGGACACGCGCCATGTCGGGGGCGCTGAGCAAACTATAGCGCCGGAGGATAAACTCTATTACCTCGTGCTTTATCTTAGACGCCCAATCCTCTTCTCCTTCTTCCTCTTCTTCGAGGTAAGGCGGGAACTCTTCCATGTATTCACCTATTTAGAATTCCAAATATCTTCCTCAAAAGACTTGCGTTAGTGAAGATTAACACACATTAACTAGCTTCCGTTTCGAAAAACTTAGTGGCCTTTTCTACCATCCTTTCAAAATGTGTTTTTGCGACTGGTTCCCCGAGACCGATGCCCGCACAGTCCTTAGCTACCTCAAACACATATGCACCGTTCTTTCTCTTCACCGAAAACGGGTAAAACCGGCAGATGAGCGGTCTGATCTCGTAAATCCTGCATGATTTTCCATCGAGAAAAACGCACCTCCCGTTCCTCTTTTTCATCCTATACTGATAGTGTCCATTGTTAGAGACTGGAGATGAGAATGACAGCGGCCTCAAGCTGGCGTGTCTGGAAATGCGCTCTACTTCCGACCCCTGCAGAAGAATATTACGCCCGCGATGCGATGTGTCACCGCAACACCTCGCGCATCGCTGACATTCGAAGTGGATGTTTTTTGGCGTGCGAAAACCCATTGCTATCAGAACCTATTTGTCGGGGGCATCTTTAACGGTTTCGCTGTTGGGCCGGATAAAACCACGAGTTATTCGAGACCCGTTTGAAATTACCCTTTTAAGGCGGCGCAAGAATTATCAAAGGGGGGTGGGTATGCAAGCAATAGTTTATATCCGTACAGATCCGGGTAAAGCACTATCTCTTTTGGATGAAGTCAAAAAGCTGCCAGGTGTCAAATTCGCTGCCGCGACTGCAGGAAGATTTGATATCGTTGTGCGAATCGAGGCCGCTGATATGAACGCGCTTGGGGACGCCGTCGTTGGTAAAATCCAGGCCATTCCAGGGATAAGGTACACTGAGACCTCGCTGATAGTGGCGTGAAGCGAAATTTGCGCAAGCGCACTACCAAGTGCGCGAGCAGTTCACTTGGTTAGTGGTGAGTAATTATTCGGAGCTGAATAGCCGAAGCACTTTATATCATTTGACTTAGATTTTGATGAGGGCTTTACGTGAAGGTATCAAAAGACTATGAGCCGTCGGAAATTGAGCCCAAGTGGCAGCGCAGGTGGGGGGAGCTAGGTATCTATAGCTTCGATCGTAAGGATAAAACAAAACCGACCTATGTTATCGATACTCCGCCACCATACCCTTCGGGCGAGTTCCACATGGGCACCGCACTCAACTGGACTTATTTTGATATCGTCGCACGCTACAAGCGAATGCGCGGTTTCAACGTATTGTTCCCCCAAGGATGGGATTGTCACGGGCTCCCAACAGAGGTCCAAGTTGAGAAACGTTATGGTATACGTAAAGGAGATTTGCCGGCAGAAAAATTCCGAGAACTTTGTGTCAAGCTAACCGAAGAAAATATCACCCACATGCGCGAGGAGATGAACTCGCTTGGCTTCTCCATCGACTGGTCAACGGAATATCGAACGATGGATCCCGACTATTTTAAACGAACCCAACTTTCATTCGTACAACTCTACAAAAGGGGGCTGATCTATCGCGGAGAACATCCTGTAAACTGGTGTCCCCGCTGCGAAACCGCGATAGCGGACGCAGAAGTAGAGTATGGGGATCGGGAAACAACGCTCAGTTACATCAAGTTCAAACTCTCCGGTAAGGACGAATTCCTGACTATCGCGACCACCCGACCAGAGTACCTGCCAGCGTGCGTGGTCGTGGCAGTCCACCCTGCGGACGAGCGCTATAAGAAATATGTTGGAGAAAAGCTTGAGGTCCCCCCGTCTGGACAAGTGGTCGAAATCATCGAGGATTACGAGGTCGACCCAGAATTCGGTACTGGCGTCGTGATGGTCTGTACCTTTGGGGATAAAACAGATGTGCGATGGACGAAGCGACACAAATTGCCAGTTGTCAAGCTCATAGACGAGAAGGGGCACATGACAGAGGCCGCCGGAAAGTACAAAGGATTGAGCATTGAAAAATGTAGGCAGGCGATCATCGAGGACCTCCGCAAGGCAGGATCGATCGAACGACAGGAAAAATTGGCTCAAACCGTGGGTACGTGCTGGCGGTGTAAAACTCCGGTAGAAATTTTGAGCAAGCCCCAGTGGTTCATGCGCGTATTGGCCTTGAATGACGAGGTGATAGAAAAAGCAAGGCAAGTGCGCTGGGTGCCGAAACACATGCTCGCTAGGCTAGTCGATTGGGTTAAGTCGATGGATTGGGACTGGGTGATTTCCAGACAACGAATATTTGCTACCCCGATTCCCGTTTGGTACTGCACAAACTGTGGAGAGCCGATAGTGGCGGGAGAAAAACACCTTCCTGTGGTTCCCGCTAAGGACAAGCCACAAATTGAACAGTGCCCCAAATGCAAAGGCAAAAAATTCGAACCAGAACAGGATGTCCTCGACACTTGGATGGATAGCTCAATAACCATCGCCGTTCACGCAGGATGGCCAGAACTCGACAAACGCCTTTTTCCCGCTGATCTTCAGCCAAACGGGACCGACATCATCAGAACCTGGGACTACTACCTCCTCGTTCGTCACTTAGCGTTGTTAGGTGAGGTACCGTACAAGACCGTGTTAATCAATGGTATGGTGTTTGGAGAGGATGGACGAAAGATGTCAAAGTCACTTGGGAACTATGTTGATACCACGATGGCGCGGGAGAAGTACGGCGCAGACGCCCTTCGCCAGTGGGCCGCGATCGGCGCCTCAACCGGTTCTGACATCCCCTTCAGCTGGAAGGATGTCGATTTTGGCTATCGTTTCACGCGCAAATTTTGGAACGCCGCCCGCTTCGCTGCCCCTTATTTAGATTCAGAGATCGCCAAGCTCGAACCGAAAAGGCTCAAGTTTAGACCTTCCGACCGCTGGATTCTGAGCCGCCTAAACCGGCTCGTGAAGCAGGTCACCGTCTGGCTCGATGACTTCCAATTCAACCGTGCGCTCGGTGAGATCCAGAACTTCTTGTGGCACGAGTTCTGCGACATGTACATCGAGGAGGTCAAGCACAGGCTGTACCGAAACGACTCCACAGCCAGCGCCGCCAAATTCACGCTCTATCACGTTATCCTGACCGCCACTAAATTGCTCGCCCCGTTTGTGCCTCATTTCGCCGAGGAAGTCCACCAGAGTTATTTCGCAAAGAACTACCCACACAAGAGTGTCCATGTTTCGGACTGGCCCACGGCTGAGGAGGCACTCATCGACGACTCCGCAGAGCAGGCAGGGGAGATCATGAACACCGTGGTGAGCGCCCTTAGGCAGTTCAAGTCCGGGCGGAAGATGGCGCTCAGTGCCGAGCTGCCCCAGGTGGAGATCTATTCTCCCAACAGAGATATCGCAAAACTGCTGGAAGCTGTTAAGGAAGACATCGCGGGCACGATGCGAGTAAAAGAGGTCAAGATAACAAGCCGTGAACCCAAACTGGTGGAGCACGTGCTAGCGGTCGAACCTGACTTCGCCAAGCTCGGGCCCCGCTTGCGCAGCGACGTGAAGGTTGTGGCGGAGGCGCTGCGAAGGGCAAAGCCTGAGGAAATCGCGAAACAGTTGGCGAGAGGGAAGATAACCGTTCAGGAAGCCGGAAAGCGCTTCCAGCTCGCGTCCGACGAAGTGAAGGTTCTAAAGGAGATCGAAAGTGCCGGGCATAAAGTAGAAGTTATAGACCTAGCAGACCCAGCGCTCACGATTCTGATTCCTCTATCAAGTTGAGCGAAGCGTTGATATCACCATTATCACAACAAACATGGCGATGAAAAACGCGAGCATGAGCATCCTTGAGCGGGCCATGCGCTTTTGCTGTTTTTTGAAAATTTCCTCACAAGAAGGCGAACAGAAGAATTTGTCTGACTCCGTCGCCTTTCCGCAGACTACGCAGTGCTTATGGTCTTCGATCATTCGCTCACCGGAATTATCGTTGTGCCACTATGATTCGCGCCTCTTAAAATCTCCGGCAGGCGTTTGATCTCGTGCGCACCCATGACTAATGTCTTGATTTTGGACCGTTCGATGAGTTTGGCGGCGATAGGGTCTATTATAGTTTTTATTCCGGGCTCAGGTTTCGTGCTGGCAAAACGCTCCACGAGTTCTCTCGAGGTCATCGTCTCGATTTTCTTCGCTGCAACGTCTAGCTTGGGGTCGGCTGTATAAACACCACCAACATCTGAGAAGAAGACTAACAACTCGGACCTGCTGGCCGTGGCCAACATCGCAGCCACGGCATCCGTGGTCTGTCCGGGACTCGTTCCGCCCATCACGGGTACTTTGTTCTTAAGTGCTATTCGCACTGCTACCTCAACCATCGTTGGCGGGTCGGGTTCGGCGATATCACCAATAGCCAAGATCACCATGCGGGCGTGAAGACGTGTTATATCTATACCTATTTTGTCAAGTTGAGTGCTTGAAACTCCCAACGCCTGGGCGGCCTTGATGTACTCCCGAGCCGGTCCTCCGCCCCCTGTGACGACGAGAACATCATGCTTTTGGGACTTAAGCGTGTGCACGGTTTGAGCGACTTCCTTGATACATCCAACGTCTAGTTTCTCCAAGGCAAGGATCGAACCGCCTAAACATAGCGTGACCCGCACTTGCAGCACCAAATAAAGTTCCGCATCATGTTATTAACGTTCCCCGTCAAAATTATGCCTGTGATGAAAGTGCCAGCGGATAGCAAGACGCGTTACCAGTTCAGGAGGATGCTCGAAGAGTTGGCAGGCAAACGTGGCCGAGGTACCGAGCTTATCTCGGTCTACATTACCCCAGATTTCGAGCTCGCTAGAGTCATGCAGCAGCTTCGAGATGAGCAGGGCACCGCTTCAAATATCAAATCTAAGACCACACGCAAAAACGTCCTGAGCGCGCTCGAACGAATCATCCAGTTCCTCCGGACCTATACTGAAACCCATCGGCGCCCGCCCCCTCATGGAATGGCAATTTTCTGCGGAAACGTCGCGGGAAGAGATGACATCGCAGATATCCAGCTATATTGGATTGAACCTCCTGAGCCTGTGACCATCCGGATGTACAGATGCGACCAGGAGTTCGTGCTCGACCATCTGTGGGAGATGCTTCGGGTGAAGGAGAGCGTGGGGCTGCTCGTTATGGACAGGCGAGAGGCCACCTTCGCAACCCTGCGCGGCAAGCATGTAGAAATAATCAGAAAACTCACGTCGGCCGTCCCAGGGAAACACAGTAAAGGTGGGCAGTCGGCTAGGCGATTCGAGCGTCTGCGGGAAATCGCAGCACACGAGTACTCCAAGCGGGTCGCGGAGGCTGCCAACAAGATGTTTCCTCAGATGTCTGACTTGAAGGCGATCATCGTGGGAGGACCCGGCCCCACAAAGGAAGATTTTCTGAATAGCGGGCTTCTGCACGACGAGGTGAAGAAGAAAATCGCCGGGGTCCTAGACACCGGCTACACAGACGAGCATGGGATTAAAGAACTCGTCAATAAATCTGGGGACATCCTCGCCGACCTCGATATCCTGAAGGAGAAATCGCTCGTGAAGCACTTCATGGAGGAGCTTGTCGTGGGGAAGGGGCTTGTGGCTTACGGCGAGGGAGACATAAGGCGGGCCCTCGAGCAAGGGGCGGTGAAGCTGTTGCTGGTCTCTGAGGGTTTCCGGGAGCACAGGATGACCGTGAAGTGCCAAGCATGCAGGCATAGGCTAGACGAGATGGTGGATAACCCTGAATTTTATCGAAAGCAACTAGCGGGGCGAAAATGCCCAAAGTGTGGTGAGCAAAAATTGTCGTTGGTTGAGAGCAAGGATGTGGTTCAGGAGCTACTCGAGCTCGCAGAAAAATTCAACACAAAGGTAGAGTTCATATCGACCGAAACCGAAGAAGGGAAACAGCTTCAGGCGGCGTTCAAGGGGCTAGCGGCGATCCTGAGGTTCAGGCCTGCTGCGTAGTTAAGCTCCATAATGAATCTAATTTTTAGGTGCCCACGAGCCAAGACCTAGCGTATTTGATTTGAACAGGGGTGGGTTTCTCTAGCCCGATTCCAAGCGATTTTAATTTCAGCTCGGCCACCCTCCGATCGATTTCTGCCGGCACATCGTGAACTTTTGGCTCGAGTCCTCTACCGTGTTTTGCAAGATAGGTAACGCTCAGTGCTTGGAGCGCGAAGCTCATGTCCATTATCTCCATCGGGTGCCCAAGCGAGCGTTTGCCAGCGAGGTTGACAAGGCGCCCCTCCGCGAGCAGATATAGCCGCCTTCCATCCCTGAGCCTAAACTCCTCCACGTCCTCCAGCACCTTTCTCCGCCTTACCGAGAGCTCCTCCAACGCCTTGAGGCTTATCTCCACATTGAAATGACCCGAGTTGGCGAGAATTGCGCCATCCTTCATCCGACCCATATGCTCCTTCCGAATGACGTCGATGCTTCCAGTTGTGGTTATGAAAATATCGCCAATGCGCGCGGCCTCCGACATCCGCGTAACCCTGAAACCATCCATCGTCGCCTCAAGCGCCCTAATCGAATTAGTTTCGACGATAGTTACAATTGCCCCGAGCCCCTTCGCCCGTGATGCTATGCCACGCCCGACGAACCCATAACCGACCACGACGATGTTTTTTCCGGCGATGAGAGTATTCGTTATGCCCATGATTGCTTGGAGCGTCGATTCTGCAGTGCCGAAACGGTTGTCGAACAGGCGCTTCGCAGGTGAGTCGTTAACCGCGATAACCGGAAACTTCAGCTTACCCCCCGCCGCCATCGCCCGCAGCCGGTTCACCCCCGTGGTGGTTTCCTCGCACGCCCCACGGATTTTCGGGATTCGCTCGGGTCGCTTAGCATGGGTTATTGAGATTAGATCTGCCCCGTCGTCGATCAGGATATCCGGGCGGTGGTCGAGGACTTGGTGTATGTTAGCGTAATAGTCTCTCTCGCTCTGCCCGCGCCACGCGTACACATTTATCCCATCTTTCATCAGGGCCGCAACGACTTCATCCTTCGTTGAGAGAGGATTGCATCCAGAGATAGCAACTTCGGCACCCCCTGCGACCAATGTCCTGACCAATGCAGCCGTCTTTGCTTCGATGTGGAGTGTCATCCCTACCCTCAACCCTTTCAGCGACTTTTCCTTCGACATTTCCTTCCGGATGGTCATCAAAACTGGCATGTGGCGCTCTGCCCATTCGATCATGCGTTTACCCTTCGGTGCAAGAGCAGCTATTTTAGGCTTCATTTTTTGCCCTCCTTTTTGGCGAGCAGGTCATCAGAACTCTTCTGGGCCTCCCTCAAAACTTTATCCTCATCGAGGGTTAGGACCTCGCGCCCCTGCATCAAAATCTTTCCGTCGACGATCGTGGTGTCGACATCGCTGCCCACG
>JAUWXQ010000056.1 GCA_030616305.1 Hadesarchaea archaeon | reverse complement strand
AAGGAAGGCTAAAACCATGAAAAAAATTCTTGGACAACCAGTTAAAGATATCTCGCTGCGCAAAGGGATGAAGCTCAACGAGTTAGCACAGCAGATGAAAGCAGGAGGCGGTTTCGTCGCCAAGAAGGTCGGAGTGGCTGTCGACATTCTTGAGCGCATGGAGCAAGATAAAACATGCGTCAAGTTCTTCTCATTTCCGGCTTGCATTGTCGCGACGGGCTGCAGGGGAATCATACGGGACCTCGTGAAGGAGAAGCTCATCGATGTCATCATAACCACATGTGGCACACTTGATCATGATCTAGCACGTACATGGAAGGACTACTACCACGGCAGCTTTGAGATGGACGACGCCAAGTTGCACCGTGAAGGGATAAACAGGATCGGTAACGTTCTGGCGCCCAACGAGAGTTACGGCTTGGTGCTTGAAGAGAAAATGCAACCCATCCTGTACGAACTATGGAAAAAAAGCAAGCGTGAGTTCTCGGGCAAGGAACTGATTTGGGAGTTCGGGAAGAGGATGAAAAGGGATTCGATCCTTTATTGGGCGTGGAGGAAAAAAATCCCCATTTATGTGCCGGGCATGTTTGACGGCGCCTTTGGCTCTCAGCTCTGGCTCTTCTGGCAGGACCACCGTGAGTTCAAGCTGAATCAGTTCCGTGACGAGCAGGAGCTGGCGGATATAGTGTTCGATGCAAAGCGCACCGGGGCCCTCATAATCGGGGGAGGGATAAGCAAGCACCACGTTCTCTGGTGGAACCAATACCGCCATGGTTTGGACTATGCTGTTTGCATCACGACCGCACCCGAGTGGGACGGCAGTCTGAGCGGCGCTAGGATGCGCGAGGCTGTTTCCTGGGGGAAGGTGAAGGAGAAGGCGAGTTATGTGACGGTAGAGGGCGATGCTACAGTGTTGCTTCCGCTAATCGTCGGTGCGTTGATGGAGAGGTTGTGAAACAGCAACCATGGAAAGCTTGAAAATATCTGATAACGAGGTTTGCTGGGAACGACATGGGAGCAAAAATCACGCGCGTTAGTTTGACGCTGCCTCAAGATTTGCTGAATGAACTCAACCGCTCGCTTAAAGCCCAAGGCTATGCAAGCCGCTCTGAAGCTGTTCGAGATTCCTTACGAGATTTCTTGGCGAACTACAAGTGGCGTCAAAAGCTCAAGGGTGAACGCCTCGGGGTTGTGATCCTGGTATACGAGCACGATGTCCGGGGACTGAGCGATAGGCTAATGGACATTCAGCACGAGAACGCGAATATCATAAGCACGGTCCAGCATTTGCACGTGGACGCCAAAAATTGCTTGGAGACGCTGATAGTTAGGGGTCCGGCTGAGGATATCCGGAAACTTGTCGACCGCTTAGGTGCGCTTCGTGGCGTCAAACAGGCGAAACTGATGGTGGTCTGAATGAAATTGCAAGAACTGTTCGAGCGTATTAACAACCTCAAGAGTATTCCTCGCACGGGCTGGCTACTCTGCAACGTGCCGCTTGGGGAGGTCGAGGACGTAGCGCAACACACATTCGATGTGGTGGCGATGACGTTGGTACTCTCCGATGAACTCGAACGTAGAAAGATAAAGATAGACCAAAAACGAGCCCTCAGCATAGCGGTGGTGCATGATTGGGCCGAAGCACTTGTCGGCGATTTTCCTTACCCGGCGCTCAAGCATTTGGAGTCGGGAGAAACAAAAAAGCGAATCGAACGAAATGCGCTCAACGACCTACTAAGCGATTTGCCGATGAAGGAGAGATATTTGGGGCTATGGCAGGAATACAACGAAAAGCGAACACTTGAGGCCAAACTCGTTCATGCGGCCGACTACCTCTCGATGCTCGTGCAGGCAGTTAAGTATCGGGAGCGGGGCAATCGTTCACGTGGGCTGGACGAACTCTGGCATGCGGTCTGCAAGGATTTAAAGCCATATGCTAGGGAACTTCCGGTGGTGAAGGAGCTGATCACAGAATTGCAGAAGCATTATTCTGGTGCTCCCTAATGTTACCGTTTCGTTGATTTAACCCTAGCGTCGAAGTGTTTTGATCATCCTCTCGGCAGCCTTAGCTTGGTTATCCTCTCGGCGGCCCTCTCGACATCCTTCTTGCTTTTCGCTCCCGCACAAACGCCTTTTCCAGATACAAAGAGCAGAACCACAACTTTAGGGTCATCAAGCCTAAATACCAGCCCGGGAAAAACTTCTGGCTCATACTCGGTGTTTTCGAAATTCCTAGCAATTTCTTCCAAATCGAACCCTCTGCCAAAGTCAATGGAAGCCACGATGTTTTGAACTTTGATTTCGGGTTCTGATCTAATCTTGACACCGAACCTTCGGAGTTTTTTGGTCAGTTTTTTGATCGCAAGTCTGGCATCTTTCATACTTTTAGCACCAACACAATTCATCTTGCCGGAAGTGAATATCAGAAAAGATGCGCGGGGCACCTCTGATCTATAAGCTATACCTGGAAAAACTTCAGGATCGTAACGAGCGCCGTCTAACGTTCTCGCCAATTTTTCGAGGTTGAACTCGACACCCTCGTAGGTAACAGATACCACTATATTTTGGATTCGGGTTTTCACTCCAGGCATATCAACCGTATAATTAGTTTACACACCCTACCTTGCCACTTTCGGTTCGATCAAACATCGCGAACGAAGCAATCAATCGCGCGAACTGGACGAACTCTGGCATGCGGCCGATAAAGATCTACAACCCTATATTGGGGATTTCCCTTGGATCAATTATTTAACAGCGGAATTAGGAAAACGTTTCTTCTCCAACAAATAATCACCTGCCAAACCCGTGAAAGTTTAAATACATTCAAGACAAAAACTTCAAGAATTGTGGTGAAATCATGAAATCAATTAAATGGGTCGTTGAGGATCCCAAGGAAAAGGATGTATTCTGGCCGTCAGCGGAACTCAAGAAAAGGGCTTGGGTAAGTGATGATGCCATTTACGAAAGGGCCGCAAAAGACCCAATAAAGTTCTGGGAAGAGCGCGCCGCTGAAGGTCTAGACTGGTACAAAAAATGGGACGATGCTTACCGTTGGGAGCCCCCATACATAAAATGGTTTATCGGCGGCGAACTAAACGCGTGTTACAACGCTATCGACCGCCACGTTAAAGCAGGTAAAGGCGACAAAAAAGCGATAATCTGGATCCCCGAGCCGCCAAACGAGCCAGCTCGTGAGCTTACGTATAATGACCTATACCGAGAGGTCAACAAGCTCGCTAACGTTCTCAAAAGCCTTGGCGTCAAACGGGGCGACAGAGTTGGCATTTACTTGCCCTTGATTCCTGAAGTTCAGATAGCCCTTCTGGCGTGCGCTCGTATAGGTGCGCCTCATAACGTGGTGTTCTCCGCTTTTAGCAGCGATTCTCTCCGCATAAGACTCGAAAACGCTGGGGCAAAAGTCATCATAACAGCTGATGGTTACTACAGACGGGGCAAGGTGGTGAACCTCAAGGCGAGCGCTGATGAAGGAATAAAAGGCACGAAAGTTGAGAAAGTTATCGTTGCCAAGCGGGCTGGCAATGAAGTAAACATGGTTGATGGGCGAGATTACTGGTGGCATGAATTAATAGAAAAAGCTGAACCTAATTGCGAACCTGAAGTGATGGATGCGGAAGATCCATTGTTCTATCTGTATACCTCGGGCACTACCGGAAGACCGAAGGGAGTCATCCACACAACTGGCGGCTATCTGACCCAGGTTTACTGGACGACAAGATGGGTGTTCGACATACACGATGATGATGTCTTCTGGTGCACCTCTGATATAGGATGGGTCACGGGGCACTCTTACGCATGTTATGGTCCGCTTCTGAACTGTGCCACAATGTTGATTTACGAGGGTGCTCTGGATTATCCAGCCCCAGACCGATGGTGGGAGATTATCGAAAAGTACGGGGTTACGATTCTCTACACGGCCCCGACCGCAATTCGGATGTTCGTGAAACTAGGCCGTGAGTGGCCTAAAAAGCACGATTTGAATAGCCTTCGCTTGCTAGGCACGGTTGGCGAGCCGATAGATAAAGAAGCTTGGATGTGGTATTTCAACGTCATTGGTGGCGGTAGGTGTCCGATCACCGA
>JAUWXQ010000016.1 GCA_030616305.1 Hadesarchaea archaeon | reverse complement strand
GGATATGTGGTAAGCATCGGCTGGCGCAGCACGAGGATTCGGGAGTTACCAAACAACATAATCGTGATTCCGAACTCGAAGCTGGGTGGGGCGATCATCACAAACTTTTACTTGCCCGAACAGGAGATGGCCGCCTTAGTCCAAGTTGGGGTCAGCTACAACAGCGATCTCGAGAAGGTTGAGCGGGTGACCGTCGATGTTGGAAAGCAAGTGCTGAAGAAGATTACCGGAGGCGTGCCAGAGTTCGATCCCTTCATCCGCTACCACACCTTCAGCGATTTTAGTATCAACTTCACTGTCATCCTGAGGGTCAAAGAGTACGTGGACAAGTATTTGGTGAGCCACGAATTCGTCAAAGCGCTGCACAAGCGCTACAAGAAAGAAGGAATCGAGATACCATTCCCGATAAGAACTGTCTATATGCAAAAACAAAAAGCTTAAGGGAAACTTACTTTTTCTTGAATCCATCTACAGCGACGTTTAAAACTTCCGAAATTCTTTTAACACCCTCACTCAAGGAAAGAGCCTTCACCGTTTCATTTCCTCTTTTGCCTATCATAATAGCTGATTCTAAATTCTTTAGCACGAGGTTCAACTTGTCGGCGAGGCCCTCAACATCGCCTGGCTTAAAAGTGTACCCATTTCTCCTCTCTACAATGAGTTCGGAAGCTCCTGCCCCCCTGCTCACGATTGTCGGCTTTTTGTAAAGCCATGCCTCTGCCACTATCAGACCGAATCCCTCTTTCGCGGACGGTAAAACAACAACATCCGCCCGCTTGTATGCTGCTCTTAGAAGCTCATCTGACAAGTATCCAGTAAATATCACATTTTTCTCCAGCTTCAGCTTCTTGCCCAACCTGTGTAACTCGCGCCGCCAAAGGTTGGCCTTTGGATGGGACAAACCTCCTTCAGCCGACCCCGAAAAGCTACCATTACCAACCAACACTAGTTTTAAATTTGGAAACTTGGTGACAAGCTTACGCATCGCTTTTATCGTAATGTCTTGGCCTTTTATTTTGTCCATCCTTCCAACAACTAAAATCACCTTGTCGTCGTCTTTTATCTCGAAAGTTGAACAAAATTTATCCATTTCAGAACTTGATGGCTCCGCCCATCTATCCTCGTCGACATAGGGGTAGATTTGATAAGCCCTTCCATGGTACCCTGCCCTGATCAGGCCCTCGAGATCCCTCTTGCAGCTGACCACGACAGCATCGAAAGCCTCCAAGCAGCTAACGATGAAGTCTCGCATGTAGAAATCAACTTTGTCGAGGTCGAGGGGTATGTGCCATCTGAATACCGTCGGCCCTGCGAGCCCGAGCATGTTCCCCAGCTGCAGCTGTTGGAAGTCGTGGATGTAAAAAACATCGATTGGCAATAATTCGAACATCTTAGTAGCACAGAGCCAATTATACTTAGCATATGCGGCGAACTCCTTAGGTCCAACGTCATGGCGTTCTAAATCGTGCACCTCTTCCCAAATCCTTTCTTTCATGCGAGCGTAGGCGGGCAGATCCCGGACTCCGAGCGAGACGTTATGAACAAGAATTTTCCCTGCCGTTACCCTTTCTGGCCCTGTCGGGTTCAAAGACACCCAATGAGCATTGCGTACTAATTTTTCTTCAATCATCTTATTCATCAATGGGAATACGATCTTTGGGACCCCTCCCGGTGATATCTCGTAGTCCTCCCCCTCTGCCAACATATTTAACGGCACGGGATCTGGTAGCTCCCCGTATTTTTCTAATAGCTCAGTATACTGAAGCTTGAACCTGACAAGTGGCGTCTGAGAGTTTATGCATAAATTAAGCCCTTTCATCATTACCTTATTGCGCTGACAAAATAAAAACCTTTGATAATCCAACGAGTTTGATTTTAGGACTCCTCTTCATTTTTTCGGGATTTTCTTGCAGCGGCACGTTTCTTTCCCCACTCTGCCTTGCTCGGGCACTTCGGGTCAATACACATCCGATAGGGCCTCATCCCTATGCGGTTGACTTGAATCATCGGTACCCCGCACTGCTCGCACGTTCGGTTGAGCGAGATAATCATCCCGACCTGCGGTAAAGGGAAGGAGTTGCTGCACTTTGGGTAATTCGAACAACCGGCGAAGCGCTTGTGAGTGGCGCGCGAGACGATCACTTTTAGGTCACCGCCACACTTGGCACACTTGCCCAAAATCCGCTGCTTCATGCGGGTAATCCTGTAGGCCTCGGCCAGCTGTTTGCCTATCTCGAGCTGGTGCTGCCTGAACTTTTCGAGAATTTTATCGAGCTCTATACGCGCCTTCGCGATAACTTCCTCCTTGTCGCGCTTGCCTTCTTGGATTGCACCCATCTCGCGCTCAAATTGTGCGGTCAATTCCTCACTTACGATTTCTGGACAGTACCTGAGGAGGGAGTCGACCACTTCGATGCCGAGGTCGGTGACGGTGATTTGAGTACCAAAGATGTAACCTCGCTCGTAAAGAGTTTGCACAGTGGGGGCGCGGGTAGATTTTGTACCCAAATTTCTAGCTTCGAGCTCCTTCACTATCGACGCGGGATTATATCGCGGTGGAGGTTGAGTCCTCTTCTCCTCAAACTTCACCTCCTTCACAACCAGCTCCTGATCCTCGCTCAACTGAGGCAGGATCACCTCCTCCGTGGCGCCGTATTTGCCATAATACCTCAGCCAACCCTCGTCGAGTATCCTCCGACCGTGGATGAAGAAGAGCTGTCCGCCAACATCGAGCTCGACCTTCATACTCTCGACCAACGCTGGCTTCCCGAACACGGAGAAAAAGCGCCGGACGATTAAGTCGTAGAGCTTTTGCTGGGGCCCTGTGAGCTTCTCGGGTTTCTCTCCTGTTGGGAATATGGCGGGGTGCGCTGGATCGGTCTTTTTGCCCTCGTTTGGTCTGAGTTCAGGCATGCCAAGTAGTTCATCCGCGAACTTCTTGTACTGCTTTATTCCACCAAGTTGCCCGATGATTTTTGTATAGCCTATCGTTGGAGGTAACTTCTGGCTGCTTGTTCTCGGATAACTGATGAGCGCCACTTGGTACAACGCCTGCGCGATCTGCTGCGTCCACATCGGTGTGTAGCCGAAGCAGCGATATGCCTCTGATTGTAGGGCCCCGAGATCAAATGGAATAGGGGGCGAGCGCCGGTACTGGCGTGTCCGGATGGCTGAGACCTGGGCGGGCTTTCCCTTACACGCAGCCAGCGCTCTGTCGGCTTCTGTCTCGTCGAAGAAACGGGGCGTGGCGTGCTCAGCTATTATCTCCTCCCCATCGAGCTCCAGAAGTAAACTCAGGACCCAGAATGGCTCGGGCTTGAAAGCTTTGATTTCCCGCTCACGCTCAACCAAAATTTTCAGCGTAGGTGTCTGCACGCGACCAGCCGAGAGCTTGGCGAAGCGTTGCTCTACAACTTTTACAGCCGAGCTCATCGCTAGAGAAACATTCATGCCCCAGTACCAGTCGAGCACATGACGGGCGATGCCAGCATCAATGAGTTCGTAATCAAGCCTTGGCATCAGTTGATCGTACGCCCGACACAAGTCTTCGGCGGTAAGGGTTGAGAATTTCATCCGCCTTGCACGTTCCACGGCTTCATCGCCGCAGAGGTACTTTAGCACATTGTATGCTATCACCGACCCTTCAATATCAAAATCGCTGGCGCTGATGTATTCGGTTGCATCTTTGGCGAGTTCCTTGATGGCTTCGACGAAAACTTTAGTGCGCTTCGCTTTTCGGTCAGCCTCGTAGGTCGGGACCCAGTCGATTTCGTAGACGGGGTAATCGCGCATGGGTTTCAGATTTTTGAGGGTGAAAAGGTGCCCAAGCGCTGGAACAACAACCATTTGCTTGCCACCGCGTTCGAACTCATAGTAGGGAACACCGTTGAGCTCTCCCTTCTTCGGCCTTTTTTCCGCGAGGGCTGTGGCTATCTTCACGGTGGCCGTGGGTTTCTCGCAAATTATAAGAGTCTTCGCCATCTGGCTCCCCGCCTAATTTTGGTTCAACTAATATTTGAAACAACTTTAGACAAACCTTTTACCTCTCCAAAACAATTTTTAATTGCGATGACGGGACAAACCCGCGGGAATCGAGAACCGGCGTGATCAATGAGCGCCGGTGCATAATCGTGGGAACACTCGAGCAGACCCACCGACAAACACGCCAAATTGGGTCCTTCGGGGAGTAACTGGCGGGATCACCTAATACGATGACCATGAAGCCAACCCTGGTGTGAAACAGGTGGGCACGGCCCCCGAGCCAGTCCCTGCCATGAGGGTTACCTGGGGGGAGGACGTCGAACGACACTCTATGAACCTCGGTGTTAGTGTGCTGGGGAACATCGGGGGCCAATTTCAAACGTTTTCAAGCCCGCCCTCGATGGTGGAAATTTTCACGTTTTTTATTCCCTTTCGTTTCGCCGCGCGCGCGAACTTGAGGAGTTTTTCCCGGCTGGGCAAGGGGAGCTTTTGAAAACTCGGATCGAGGGTCTGCTTATTCCTGAACTGCTGAAGCCTCAAACAATCGACGCCCTTGATGTCGCTGGTGAGCTGCGCGATGATTTTCTCGTCATCGTTCAGCGTGGGCACAACCGTGGTTCGCGCCTCCACTCCGGCTTTCGAGTCAACCGCAAGCTTTAGACTCTCCTTGATCTTTTGGACTAACCCAGGTACCCCAACCGAACCCGTGATTTTTTCATAGAGCTTCGGGTCGCTGAGGGGTGCTTTCACATCTATGGCGACAAGGTCGAGATGGGGTAGCAAGCGCCTGAGCGCCTTGGGGTCTGTTGCGTTTGTCTCGATTGCGCATTTCAGCCCGAGCCCCTTCGCCGCCTTCAAAAGATCTAGGCAAGCTTCGGGCTGGAGAAGTGGTTCACCCCCTGTGAGCACGACTGAGTCTATCATCGGCTTGAGCCCTTTTAGGTACTCAATCGTGTCCTCAACCTCTGTAACTTTGCCCCCCTTTGGATCAATCCCGTCCACGTTCTGGCACCAAGGACAGCGTAGGTTGCAACCTTGAAAAAACACGACTGCAGCGAGCCTCCCGGGCCAGTCAACTGTCGACAAGTCCGTGATGCCCATTAGACGGAACTTCAATCAGATCGCCTTTATGTTGATCTTCTCATCATATTCGAGCCGCTCGCGGAACTCCTCCTGCTTCCCAACGTGCCAGTTTTGGACCGGGCGGTAATATCCCACGATTCGCGAGTATACCTCTGTCGGCTTCCTACAGCGCGGACACTTGAAGTGCTCGCCACGTAGATACCCGTGATTCATACATATGCTGAAAGTTGGGGTTATCGTGTAATATGGCAACCTGAAGTTCTTCGCTATCTTTCGAACAAGTGTTTTACAGCCCTCTGCGCTGCTAACAGCTTCCCCAAGAAAGCCGTGAAAGACCGTGCCACCGTTGTAGAGCACCTGAAGGTCGTCTTGGTGACGTAGGGCCTCAATGAAGTTGTTCGTGTATCTTACTGGGAGGTGCGTCGAATTGGTGTAATACGGCACTTTTTTACCTGCTGTGCTTATTTTTGGATAACGTTTTTTGTCGAGCCTCGCCAGACGATGCGAGGTCCCTTCAGCTGGCGTGGCCTCGAGATTGTAGATGTTTCCCGTTTCCTGAAACTCAACGAGCCGCTCGCGCATGAACTTCAGCACCCGGACAGCAAATTCCTTGCCAGTCCTCGTTTCGATACCTTCACCGAGAAAGTTCATGCAGGCTTCATGCATGCCCACTAGTCCTATAGTGGAGAAGTGAAACTTTAGTGTCCCTAAATATCGCGCTGAAAAAGGCAGCAGCCCGCGTTTCATGTTTTTTTCAACGAGTTTCCTCTTTATCTCCAAACTACCCTTCGCGAGTTCCATCAACTGCTCGAGCCGTTCGAAGAATTCGTCTTCATCCTTCGAAACATGACCCAGACGAGGCATATTTATCGTTACTACACCCACACTTCCTGTTTTTTCTGCGAAACCGAAGAAGCCGCCATATCTACGATGAAGTTCTTTCAAATTCAATTGTAATCTACAACACATCGCCCTAACCTCGCGGGGATCGATGCCGCCTTTCATGCAGTTTTGGAAGTAAGGAATCCCAAACTTAGCCGTAACCTGGAAGAGCAAGTTGGAAACTTCAGAGTCCCAGTCAAAATTTTTCGTCACGTTGTAAGTTGGGATGGGAAAAGTGAAAATTCGTCCACGCATGTCACCGTGTAGCATCACGTCAAGAAAGGCCCGGTTGATCAGGTCTGCTTCGGGCTGGTAGTCGGCATAGGTTTCATCGAGTGTTTTACCACCGTAAATCACGAGCTCTTTTTTCATATCATCTGGCACCTTGAGCTCAAAGGTCACGTTGGTAAATGGAGTCTGGCCCCCCCAGCGCGAGGAGATGTTAAGGTTGTAGATGAACTCCTGCATCGCCTGCTTCACTTGCCTATAACTCAGCTTATCCTTACGCACGAGTGGCGCTAGGTAAATGTCGAGCGAGTTCACCGCCTGTGCCCCTGCCCACTCGTTCTGAACCGAGCCGAGGAAGTTGGAGATTTGCAAGAGGGCTGAAGATAAGTGCCGCGCTGGCGAGGACTCTGTTCGACCAGAAACACCGCTGAACCCCTGTAAAAGTAAATCTTTGATGGACCAACCTGCACAGTAGCCTACCACTCCGAATGGCAAGTTATGGATGTGGAAATCGCCTTCGATGTGAGCTCGGGCTACCTCGCGCGGATAGACCTTCGAAAGTGCATAGCGCGTGATCGTTTCGCCGGCAGCCTTGAGGAAGAGAGACGAGAAAGAGTAGGCGACATTTGCGTTCTCGCGAACCCCCCAGTCCTGCATACCTAAGTAGTCGTCGACAAACTTTACCGAATCTAAAAATTTCGGCTCAACTTTTTTTGAGGGTATGCGCGCCTTTTGTCTTCTTGCTTTACCATGGGTAGGTACTTTCCACAAACATCGCGGACAGGACGCATAGTACTTGCTTTTACCGCGGTAGTCCCACTGGTGGCCACAGTGAGCGCATCGAAGCTTCACGATTACCCCTGTTTTATTATTTACTACCTACCTACTGATAAATCTTTCGCTAAACTGATTTCTGTTTTGCCTCGCTCTCAACACGCCGCGCCGTCTCCCAAGACTTCCTCGCAAAATCCGGCAACTTCCCGTGCTCACTTACCCATTTTTCCAGGAAGGCTATCGTGCGAGGGTCTGAACTGTAGCCGCTGCCAAAGTCACCGTAACGCTGGCGAAGCTCTGCTATACGCTGATCACGTCGAACTTTCGCGACCACCGAAGCTGCGGCCACTACAACGTATTTTCGGTCTGCAAAGTTCTCGGCCACAAGTTCAGTCTTGCATTTCATGTGGCGTTGAATCCTTTCTTTGAACATCTTGGGATTTGGGTCGGGCGAATCGATATATACTATGCTCGGTTTGAGGCGGTCTATGATTTTTGCAAATGTCATCGCTTCAGCCTCGTTGAGGTTGATCTTTTTGACTAGACGCAATTCATCGATTTCAGCTGGTGAGAGTTCGACTATTTCAATCTTCAATGCTTTTTCAGTTATGAGTTTTGCAAGTGATTCGCGCTTGGCGGGACTCAGGAGTTTTGAATCTTTCACGCCAGCGGCTTTGAGTTCATCAAGCGCGTGCTGTTCAAACATCACACCACAGAGCACCATATTTCCAAGTACGGGTCCGCGACCGGCTTCGTCCGCTCCTGCGATCATCGTTTTTCCCTCAATTCAGCAAGGATTGGCATTTGCTTAAACGCATCGCTCGGCAGGAGTTCCCAAATAATCCCTCGTGGTTTTGAGTAGGCATGAGCTGTCTCGATAATACGGTCTGGTGTCACAATTAAATCGACAGGTGCATCGTGCTCGCTCATCGGGATCTCGTCGACGATTTGGGTAGGATGGACCGTTGTCACGACAGGTGTGGTGTCCGCGATGGCACCCGCCTCCCACAGGATGGCGAATTCCAGGTCACCGAAGCCTCCGCCCTTTCCCACTCTACCTCCGTTTTTATCAACAGCCACAGAACCCTCCACAATTAAGTCCACCCCCACCCCACGGATACTTGTTTTTCTACCGTGCTTGAAAGCGCCGCGGATGCTCGCCGCTTTCCTCGCATTCTTTATCTCCGCTGGGTTGAGCATGATGAAACCCTCTCGCAGTTTTGGGGTCGCCATGATCAATCGTTTGCCATCGCGCAATGCAAACTCTCGCACGGCCAGTTGAGCAGCGTCTGGGTTCACAAATATCGTTTTCGCTGACATGTAAGCTGATAGCGAACGAAGACGCACAGCTGCCTCCCGACTGCCAACGAAGTTTGGAATCCTTCCTTGAGCAGGCTTCGGAAAAATTGTTACTCCTTTAGCCTCCATTTCCCGCCAAACCCGTTCACGAATGGCTTGCTTATCCATCGAGACCCCAAAGCCTATTTTGAAACATGAAGATTCCCTTGTATGTAAAATCTGAGTTTTCGCTTCAAGCCCGCACTCACCCCGATGCGGTGAGAACACGCAATCTTAACGGGCTCATCTCCTCCAGAAGTTATCATAAGCTCACTTTTGGGGTTCGTTATATCCTGCCCGTGATGAGCGTAGGTTATCCCCATCGCCTGAGTCAATTTTCCTGGACCCGCTGCAAGGTTTCGCTCCTCTGATGTCCCCCTTCGTCGTTTCATCAGCTCCAGCCCTTCAAACGGTTCTAGCGCTCGAATCAGTACCGCTCCGGGAACTCTCTCACGTTCTGTGGTGATGTTGAACAACCACTGGGCATGAACCATATACACAAATGCTAACCCGCCTTTCTCCCACATGAGCCAATTCAGTTTTGTCCGTTTACGTGAAGCGCGGGATGCTGGATCACCCTTACCATAATAGGCCTCTGTTTCGACTATTTTCCCACTGGTTGTACCCTTGAGCGAATGATGAATCAACACCTTGCCCAGCAGCTCCCGAGCAACCATAGCCGTGTCTCTCTCGTAAAACGGTCTCGTAAGTGGCTTCATTTAACCCAATAATAAAGTAGACAGAAAATTAAATAGCTCTCTCGTCCACCTTAAACTAGGAGGTTGAAAATGAAGCTTGATCCAAAGGTAAAGGAAAAGTACTCGGAATTTATTGCGGGCTATGCTCTTGTTAGCGGAGTTACAATCGAACCCACTGCGGAAGGGCTGATAGAACGGAAACGCCAGGTCTTCAGCGGCCTAAAAGCGCGATATGGGACTTTGAACATGCTGGATTTGCCGGAGGTCAAGGTCTATCGAGAGTTCTTCAAGTCCATGGGCGCGGACCCCTCGAGCTACCGCCCCGCGCCTGAATATCTGCTTCGCAGAGCACTCGACGATCGTTTCCCTGCAATCAACAACCTCGTCGACTCCTGCCTGCTAGCCACCGTGGAGCACTGGGTTGCCGCAGGGGTCTACGACACCGAAAAAATCAAGGGGGAGCCGAGGACCACGCTGGCGACGGAAACAGAACCATTCGAGCTCATCGATGGGCGTAAACTCAGCCCGAAGCCTAATGAGATAATCTTGCGGGACGACAAGAGGGTGCTCGCCGCCTACACGCTGGGCGACGCCAAAGCGGCAATGATCACGCAGAAGACATCAAACGCGCTGATCGTGGTCTGGAACGCCCCGGGAATAACGAAAGACCGAGTTGATGCCGCGGTCAATTCACTTGCAACTTACGCTAGGAGATACTGCGGCGGGCATGTTGAACGAAGCGAAATTCTGTAGAGGCAAACATGACCCACCCGCTGACGCTGCTTGGGATAGCCTTGATTCTATTAGGTATCGCCTTCGTGCTGTTGTCGATCATCGGAAAACATATAGATCTCTCAAGTGCCGTCTTGGTTGGTATACGGCCATCACAGTAATGGGTTTTACTTCGCCACGTCACCCTTTCTCCTTGTACTCTCGCTCGTCGCATTCGTCGTCTACCTGCTGACTCGGTGAATCCCAGCTCAAATTTATGCCTCTAAGTCGTTGTTGTAATGGGTAAGAATGTCACCTACGAAATTCCGAAATCTCCACCGCCAGACTGATGGGCGCGCGCTCCTCGTCAGCCATGGAGGCGGCTGGACTTCTAACGGGGGGTCGGTCCTCCTCTTAGAAGACCCGAGTTTGTCTCTCACATTTCAAAACGGCGCTTCGGTCCTCAAACACGAGGTACGGGGGTTGAGGCGCGGTAAGAATCCCTTAGCTATGCTTGATGAAATCCTAAGCCAAGGCTACATCGCCGTGGGTTATTTCGGCTATGAATTTTTTCAGTTTTTGCAACCGGATTTCACGCCTAGTCTAGGAAAAAACGGGCATGTATTTCCTGATGCTTCATTCTTGTTTTTTGATGAGGGTAAGCTCCAGAAGGAAAAATTAGATGAATGGCAAGAGGACCTTAAAATCACGAGCGATGCACGAACAAATCACCCCCCGCGCCCAAACATGACTAAAACAAACTTTGTTCAAATGGTCGAGCGAGCGCGCCAGTACATCGCCAAGGGTGACATTTACCAAGTCAACCTCTCGCAGCGCTTTGAGGTTCCATTTAAAATCTCATCTGAGCTGTTCCTGGCCAAGCTTTACCAAGCGCAGCCTGTTCCATTCGCTTGCTGTCTCGACTTCGGGGAATTTCAGCTCCTAAGCGGCTCCATGGAACTGTTCCTACGAAAAAGTGGGCGTCAGCTGACGACGAAGCCCATCAAGGGTACGCGAAAGCGGGGGTGGGACAAGTGGGAGGATCAAAAACTCCGGCGAGAGCTGTTAGAAAGTGAAAAGGAAAGGGCCGAAAACCTCATGATAGTCGACCTCATGCGAAACGATTTGGGACGGGTTTGCGAGTTTGGCAGTGTACGAGTGGATAATCTCTTTAAAATCGAGCCGTACTCGACTCTCTACCAGATGGTGTCTGAGGTAAACGGTAAGCTTCGTGATGAGGTCACAGTCGAGGATATCATCCGAAATACCTTTCCCCCAGGCTCGGTCACCGGGGCGCCGAAGCGAAGGGCGATGGAGATAATCGGCGAACTCGAACCACACCTCCGGAGCCAATACTGCGGCGCAATCGGACTTTTCATGCCTAACGGTGACTTCACGCTAAGCGTGGCGATTCGGGTCCTGGTAGCATCGGGGGGCGTGGGGACTTTTTGGGTGGGTGGAGGAATAATGTGGGATTCAGTGCCGGAGCTTGAGTACGAAGAAACGCTAATCAAGGCGCAGGCGATGATGAATGCACTCGCGTGAGGGGGTGGGATGACGGAATTTCTGTTCTTGGATGGAAAGCCGTTTGAGGAAAAAATCCCACTTAGGTCGCTGCTCTATGCTGAAGGGGTGTTTGAAACCTTTAGGTGGAAAAGCTCGCCACCGGTTTATTTAGAAAAACACCTTGCTCGAATGAAACGTGGCGCCAAATTTCTTTCTATACCCTTCCCGGGCGAAGAGAGCGTCAAAAGTGCTGTGAAGGAGGCGATAAGGAGGTCAAGCATGATGGACGCCTACGTAAAAATTTGTCTCCTCTCTTCCGGCCGTATAAAATTCTACGAGCGAGCGGACGAAGGGCATATTTTGGTAATCGTCAGGGGCTACGAGCCACCAAAAGAGCACATGCGAGCCCACGTCGTTCCCTTTAAGCGAACCTCTTCATCGCCACTGCTCAGCGTAAAATCGCTGAACTATTTAGAAAACGTGCTCGCCCGGAGAGAAGCGATTGGAATGGGTTACGATGAGGCCCTTCTCCTCAACGAGCGCGACGAAGTTACCGAATGCAGCGTGGCCAATATCTTCTGGGTCAAAGAGGGGGTTCTTTATACCCCTGCTGTCGACTGCGGGCTCTTGCCGGGTATCACCCGCGAAGCGCTAATCTCTCTCGCCCCGGAGCTGGAGCTTGAGGTGGAGGAGGGAAAATTTAACCTGGACAAAGTCTTTTCTTCAGATGGCGCATTTCTAACGAACTCATTAGTTGGGATAGCCGCGCTTACTGATGTGGATAACGTCAAGGTAGCATTAGATGAGGAGCTCTCCGCCAAACTTAGAGATGCGCTCTTCCGGAGATTAAGATGGATTTCTTAGGATTTCTCCTTTAACCTTAAGATTGCCTCCGCGATGTCGCCGCCCGTCTCTTTTAGTGCCTGCACCGCCGCCTCGCGCTCAACTCCTGCCTGCTCCATGACCAGTTTGATATCATCCTCGCTAGGTTGAAGCTCGGGCTTTCGTTCGAACTCTTGCCCACTTATCTGATAACTTCGTTGCCCAGCCATCTCGGTGAGCGTCACTTGGGCATTCGGAATTACTATCTCCTTATCAGCGAGCTTGATCACGACCTCTTGGACCCCTCCGATCTCCTGCGCCTTGACCCCCATCTGGCGCATCATCCGCTCCATCTGGCGCCGGTCAATCCGTCTTGGCAACATCAACCATCAACTCCTGCCTCTTTCGTGATCAACCGAATCCCCGCCTGACCTCTATGGCTTTTCCAACTTTAAACGCTAACATTTCCTCTCCCGCCAATAAGGCTTTTCCGCTCGCCAGCAGGCCATCGCGCTGGTCTACAACAAGCACCTCCTCGGCCGGTCTTATCTCTGGATCAGCGGCCACGATGTGCTTGGCGAACACGCTCCTTCCTTGGGCCACGAAGGGGGCTGCGTCGTCTCTTACCGTCACGCGCAAGCGGGGTGGCTTTAACGCAGCGTGCACGAACTTGGCTCCCCTCCGGTTTAACACGATGAAGCCATCTGAGGCACGAATCGCACATAGGGGCTCGTCAGCTAGCCAAACCTGACGAATCCGTCCTCTGCTCTTCACCACGCGAACACCGTCGGGAAAGAGCACCCTGCCAACGCCTTTGTCAAACAAATAGTCCGCAACAGCCCGTAGCTTCACGAGCTCTTTTGAAGTGGGGTCCTGCAAGATGTCACCATGCTCAATTTCACTTTTTACCAAATAACTTAATGCTGGGTGTCAAACGTTTGACATAAATATCCGAAATTTTCACGCACGGCTGGGCCCAATCCGCGCATCCACGACTACGTGATCTACGCCTGGAGCGTAGCGTTTCACGACACGCTTGTGCAAGATTTCGACCTCCCGTCCGGCCGCTGCTTCTAGCACGCGCTTTACCGGCCGCTCGAATCGAAGCTTGGATGGAACACTCTCATGATAGTGAATGACGCCCCCACTAGGTTTGAGCGCCTCGAGCGCCAGCGAGAGGTACCGATGCGTCACGTGTAGGATACCCATTATCACGCGATCCGCCACGGCACGAGGGACGACCTCCGCACAATCACCCAACAACGGCCTCACGATGTGCCCCACGCGGTTGACCCTGACGTTCTCGCAGAGGTACCCATATGCAACAGGACTTAACTCGACCGCGTATACCCTGCTCGGCCTTGCGTGCTTCGCGATTGGGATGCTGAACTGGCCTACCCCTGCGAAGAGATCCACAACGATTTCCCCCTGTTCGACAAGTTTTGGCAGGCGTCCGCGTTCATAGAGGTTGCCGGATGAGAACATCACCTGCACTACATCGAGCTTGAAGGTACAACCATTCTCGCGATGGATGGTCTCAGTAAGTGGGTCCCCTGTTATTACCCTTAAACCAGGCCTTCGGTCGCAACCTGATATCTTTCCTTCACGAAACGCGACCGTCCGCACGCCCTTGAGATTGAGTAGCGCCTGTGCAACATCTTGGCTCCGGTGTAAAAGTTCATGAGGAAGGGAAATGATTGCAATGTGGCCTATTCGTTCGAAACCCCTCGGTAGCCGTTTAAGCTCTTCATCCGTCAACACGTCTTGTAGTGCCGCATGCAGATATCCCATATTGGGCCACTTATTTTCATTTAGTTCGCTTTCGTCTGGGTTTGGAAGGTCTGACTACGCCGACCACTTCCAAGAACTTTCGTCCAACCGCTCGGTCGATCTCTCGCCGAAGCTTATTCTTGCTCACCCTGCCGAGCGCCTTTAGCGGGATCGTTGCCCCTGCCATCTGCGGATGCCCGCCAGCCGAGCCCACATCACTGAACGCCTTATTCAGCGTCTGCCCCAAATGAAGCGCTACATCTTTCGTCCGAGCCGATGCATACACAACATCGTTACACACACCATAGAGGAATGTGGTGGTCACCCCCTCGCGATTGAGGAGGAAGTCTGCCGCCTGTGCCACTAGGTCTCGATCCTTTACCTCGCCCAGATTCGCGGTCAAATAACCTCCTCTAAACTTGCTGGCCTTGATAGCGTTGACGAGGACACCCAAGGAATCAGACGAGATCGTCGGTGCTAAGAGCTTCCCGAGAATCTCGACATCAGCGAGGTCCTTGAGGTACTCGAAAGCGTCGAAGTCCAAGGATGTTGCTCTGCGGGTGAGACTCATTGTATCAGTTAATATTCCAATCATAAGCGCTGCTGCGGTTGCCCGGTCTATCTCGACCGCAGCATACCGCAAATAATTCGTCAAAATAGTCGAAGTTGCTCCTACAAACGAGAGATCATGGTACAACGCTTGCACTTCTCCGGAGGGGACGGAGTGATGATCTATTACTATGGTTGACCTTTTCTCTTTCGGCAGGCAACAATTGGCGTGCGTCGCAACATCGACGAGGGCAAATAAGTTATAATCTTCGAAATTTGCTTTCTTGGCCTCAAGGAGGTCCAGCTCAAGCAGGTTGACAAGAGCCCGGTTTTGTAGGTGTCCAATAGCTCCATCATAGATTATGTCAGCGTCCACGCCGAAGGCCTTCGCATAAAGCTTGAGCGCCACCCCACTAGCAATGCTATCTGGGTCAGGGTTTGTCTGAAGGATGATAGCAATTTTTCCTTTACTCAATCGGGCATGCCCCTGAAGCAAGGCTCTAAGGCGTTTCTCCTTTGCCATTTCTTTCAACTTTTCGAACTTGCTGATGGCGAGGTCCGCGAGGACTTGCGAAGAGGGCAGGGCGTCGCTTGCTCCCAGCCACTTCGCTTCACTCACCTCAGCCTCATCTGAAACACGCGCGACGACCACAGGGTCCACTTTTAGCTCCAGTTTTAATCTGTTAATGGCTCCCAGCGCCGCTCTGGTGGCTGAGAAATCTGGAACCATGATGAGCACCATTTCGGCTTGCTTCATTTCCGCTCCCTTGAGGACCTCAGGGAGCCCGAAGTCGCCCACAATCGCACGATAACCCATGAGTCTTAGCTGCTCAACACGCTTGGCGTCCCTGTCAATCACTACTACCTCGGCACGTTTCTCTTTTAGCCTGCTGGCGACGGAAAAGCCAACATCGCCACAACCTAGGACCAGATACACTTGCACACCGCGCATACTTATTTTGCCACGTATATATTTCCTAATTGGTGAAACAGGTGAAACGATTCGTGATGGCTGAGCTCTCTGTGGTGCCAATTGGAACCGGAAGCACCGGACTGAGCGATTACATCGCGGCCGCCCTGCGCGAGGTCAAGCGAGCTGGTGTGAAGTACCAACTGTGCCCCACATGCACGGTTTTTGAAGCAGAACTCGACACTGCACTGAGTGTTGCCAAAGCAGCCCACCAAGCAGTAATCGACTCTGGAGCCAAACGCGTGATCACCACGCTGCGAATTGACGAGAGACTAGACACACAAAGAATCATGGAAGAACGCGTCGAACGGGTGACAGAAAAAGTCAAATAATTAGGACCCAGACTGCCGGAAAAGCGGGTTCTGTATACTCTGCGGTGGGTGGCTCCCCACCCACCCAAAGGGGGGCGCTGAGTGAGTAAGCCCCTCGACAGAACCAGAGGGTATTGGGCCACTGGCGAGAGAGGCACTATCCAAGTTGTGCTGTTTCTCACTACTTTGGGCGCAACGGCATTGAACGCAACAAATCATGCGGCGTTTTTTATAGATGTTGTAAAGGCAATAATCTCGATGATGGGCGTGGCGGTTCTGGTTGGTTATGCTTACCACACCACGCACCTATCAAAAAAAGAGGTAATAGCGCCAGTAATTCTAGCTGTGATATTTGGGTTGATAGTCACTATCGGCCCGCGTATCCTTGTTTTTCTCGTAAAAACTCGTATGATAGGGCTATGAATATGACTATAACAATCGGTGAAAGCACAGTAAGAAACTCGCCCCACAACCCAGCCACAATTTGCGGTGCTACAATACTCAAAATACCTCCAAAACAGGCTATTGCAGTTAAAACACCACCAAGAAACCCAAACGCAACATCTCTCATACCCCCCAAATTTAAAGCACCAAGAATCCCGACAACCAAATTGATAATTAGGTTTGCAGTGGCCGCCGTAGAAAGCATTGATGCCATAGCTGATGCGGATTCTGGAAAATTTCCTGCTATGAGAGAAACAAATAATGAACCCGCAAAAAGTATTATTTCTATAGGTAGAACAAACAGCCCCGCGATATATCCCGCAACGAATTTTTTGCCGTCCATTTATTTCCATTTTCTATCAGTGAATTTGTTTAAAAAGTCGAGGGGGGTGAAAATGTCTAAAATCCTTCGAGCGACTATTGGAATATATAAATGTGGCTTAGTAGTATGTGGGAATCATTGTGGCGCCGTTCGAAAAATTAAGGCGAGAGGATTCCGCAGTATCACTACTATTTTGGACAGCATTCCTAGTAGCAATACAAACGATTCTTTCAATTTCTGCAATAGTCTCACCAACAATTGCACAAATTTCTGGGAGTACTTCAAGTACTCCTCAATACGCAATAATTTTGTTTCCTACAGACCCGTTAATCATGGCAGTATATATCGGATTGCCAATAATTTTATGCACCGTTTTCTCTATGTATCTCTTTCATCCAAAACGCATTGTGTCACCTCTCAATGTGAGTATAGGAACTATTACGGTGGTCACAATTTCTATTACAAACAAGATGGCAAATTTAGTTCCTTCGTTTACTTCCACACAATTGTTGCAAATCATGGGGACTGGGGTTGTTTTTTGCGGGATGTTGCTTATCACTCTTGCGCTTGTCCAAACAGCAGTTGTCAGGTGGTTGGTAGGTGGGAATTTGGGTAAACTAGACCGACGTTCGTACTCCATCAATAAAGATTACGAAACAATAGCAAGAACCGTTGGCGGTGATTTTCTCCGTTTTTGGAACTTTCGTCTTAAACATAAAACGAAAGAATGTTTGGTGTACAAAACTCGTTACCCTGATGGCAGAACTGTTGTTCTGGCCATTGGTTCAAACCAAAAATACAAACGCAAAACCATTCTAGCAACAGTGGCTTTCCGAACCAGTTTTTATGGTCTTGAGAGTTCAGATCGGGCGTCAGACTTAAGAGATAGAATCATTCGTGATTTAACTGGAAAACTAGAAGAAAACAACTCGTCGTTATCTATTTCTCGGCTTAATAGTTCAGGTGATAGGGTATCCGAGGTTGCGTATGATGTTGCGATTAAACCAACCCTCTCAAAGATAGAAATTACCCGTGAATTTTTCAGAAAACTCCCCACGTATTATAAAGTTGCGATTGCTATTACCTTCGTTGCCCTTATTGGGATGACTATAGGGTGGTGGTTCAAAATAGGGGGTTTTGATTCCAACACTTATATTGGGTCGGTGGTATTCATCTTAATTACGTTTCTGTTCGAGTTAGGATTTTCTTTACGACAAGAAGTGTCCCGTAAAAAAGAGGATTTAGAATATTGAGGCTATTTTCTTATCAGAGGGATTTCTCAATCGGTCTAAGAAATAATCTTGCTCTTGTAAATTGGGTTGGGGCGCTACTAAAGTGGTAATTTTGACCGAAAGGTTAATTTTGGAGTTTAACATAGTTTATAACGTGGGAGGGGTAAACAGAGCTTTATAAGCACCGCATTGATTATGATTAGGAGGATGAAAATCTTGTTAGTATCAACGGGAGAATTTAAGGTAATTGAAGGCTCACCTTTGGTTGGAAAAACTGTTGAAGAAATACAAAAAGAGCATCAAGTTCATGTGGTTCACATGCATCCGGGACTTTCAGAAGAATTAGAAAGGATAAACCCGCCACTACATGAAAAGATAGAAGCAGAAGAATACTTGAAAGTTATGGGTTCACATAAGGACGTGGCTGAACTTTATCATCTTGCAAGCACAAGAGAGAGATAATCATAAATCAGTAAAGGTGGTTAACTGGCATCTTTGGTATTATTCATGGCTTTTTTTGGTTACGATGAGAACGCCAAAAATGCGTCTGCATGGATGAAAAATATCGAACCCGAGTTAGAAAAGATAGGTGTTAATAAGTTTTCTTTCAGGTCACTTGATGAACACAGCTATATCATAAAGAATGTCCCAATTGTAGGTAAAGTTAACAAAGGTAGTGTAATCCGTCTAGCTTTAGAGGGAGTTAAACCAGAGAAGAACGATTACTATGTTTATAGTGATGGTGACGGTCAAATTCCGTTCTCACACATCACAAATCTATGTTTACAATTAATATCTCAGTCATATTCTGCGGTTTTATCATGCAGAAAAGGCGAATCAGGTATTAGTGAGGCAAGAAATAAAATAGAAAAATTTGAATTATTTTTGCTTTCACAAATGTACGGATATAGTTTACCTGATGGTCAATGTGGACTTTGGGGTTTTGATAAGGATACTTGCGATAAACTAAATTTAACAGCAGATGGTTTTGAAATAGAGTTAGATTTCCTAACAGAGCTTTTAGAAAAAAAATTAAAGTTTGGTTTCGTTGATGTTAATATATCTAAAAGCGAAAAAACTACTGTTGAATCAGAGAATGACAAAAAGAAATTGCTTTTTTTGTGTGGAAAACTGGGAATAGGGAAAGAATTGATTTTTTCTCTATTAAACAAGTTTGAAGAAATCAATGGTGCTTTACCAAAAAAATATAGAGAGGATATATTATCTTTAAGCGATAAAGAAATACAATTAAAATATCCACCATGTTTTACTGGTTCGTGCAAAGGATGTCAGCATTCTTATAGTAAATAATTTGGCCTTTCTTTGCGAGAAGAATTATCCAACAAAAGATAAGCGGATTAAACAAAAATTGAAGATTAGTTAATCTTACTTCTATAAATCAAATTTAGCCACTTGTCCTTGTCCAGATTGAGGTTTATCCCCGCCTTCTCCGCTGGCGTCATGCCTATCCCCTGATGTATTCTCAAGAAGTTATACCAGATCACGAACAAATTTAGTATCAGCTCGGCCGATTGCGGATTGTGGAAGCCCCTCATCACCTTAACTCGTTCTCGGATTGTCCCTTGAATTCGCTCTATGATGTTGTTTCGGTAGTCGTCCCTTCTGGTTATGCGGATGTGTTTTTTCCTCTCGTATCTTGTGAGAGTTTGTTTGAACCAAATCCTGTTTACCACGTTCACATAAGCCATGAGGCCATCCGTAACAACGTGCTCCGGCTCTCCTGCTCTTTTCTTTGC
>JAUWXQ010000042.1 GCA_030616305.1 Hadesarchaea archaeon | reverse complement strand
AGCACAGCGGATGGTACGTCTATTACTGGCGGATCGAGCCCGAGCGAGCGCGGGAGTACTTCGACAACAACAAGCGCCTGCTCCTGCAAAAGCTCGAGGATCGGCTCGAGGTGGAGCGGAACACGATGTTCTTCGGCTGCGAGGACAACGGCCCCAAGCTGTCATTCGAGGTCGCGGCTGAGAACGATTTCAAGTGCCCGCGCTGTGGGGGGAAGTTGGAGCTCTACGACAACTCGAGCGTGATCACGGCGCTCGATCGGCAGATCGAATCGCTCCGACAACATCTCGTGGGGAGCTAAGACTTTCCGAAAGTCTTGTAGCAGTCGACCAAGCTGGGCTGGCTTCTCGGGAAGGTCGAAAAGAAAAGAAATAAGTGGTATTGCCTAGTTCTAACCTAATGGGGTCTTAAAGGTTCATTCTGACCATTTTGACCTTGGGCTCAATTCCAACTACAGAAATGGAGATGCGCGTTATCCGTGGTTTTAGGTAGCTCCTCGGTTCACTACTGCCGGTTTCGCTCACGGATTTTCTTTAACGATGAAGCGCCGCCGAGTTCCATCAGCAACCAACTTTGAAGCCACTCCTCAAGTGTGATTTTTCAAATCGCTAAAGCTCCGACTTAACTGAAAGTAAAGCGTTATTTACTTACTTCAAAATTCAAAAATTCTTTGATTGGTTTTGACAATTGACATCAAAAAATCCAAATACGAGTAATCAAGTAAAAAAATGGTGTGGATAATGAACATAGCGCAACAAGCACGAGGTTATCTCACAATGGCGCGATTGCTTTCTCTATCGCCGCCAATTGCCCCTTTGAGAACTCGGTTGGGTCGATTTGAACGAGCAGATTCGAGTTATTTCGGGAACATAACCCTGCGGTCTTCTTCAAAAAATCCATCGCCTTTTCAAATCCGTTTGCAAAGACGAGTTCCCTGAAACAATCCACAAACACTATTGATCTCGGATAAACTTTCGAGAGGTAGAGAGAAACTTCGCCCCGCGCCTTATGTAGTTCATTCGGGTTCACCGTCACTTCACCATTCACCCGCTCAGGCGTAAACCAAAGGATGGGGGTTCTTGTCAGCCCGTACTCCTCCCGAATCTTGCTCGGGCGCGAGGTCGTCAACCACAGCCCGGGGATACCGTGCACCGTCAAATCCTTGAAGATTTTCGGGCCTAGCCCCCTCTTTTTTGTCAAATAACTGCCGCCCTCTTTCAGCTCGTACTTTAACTTTGTCTTCAGCCGTCCCTCTGGCGCGGGTATGAAAAATCTACTTACAGGCGGTAAGATGAACAGTCTGTACTTCGTCATTGCGTAGACGATAACGCCAAAGCTAACCGGGATTGCAAAGACAGCTGGACGGCCTATATTACCAGCAAAAAATATGCTTAGACCCATGGTAAAGGCGGCAACCGAAAGCGAGACCCCCACGCCGATTAGGGTGAGCTTGAGTTGGATGCGTTCCATCGCATATCTGGATTTAACGTACGCCCTTGCCAAATTGAACATCGCAAAACATACGAAGATGAGTTGATACATTAAATACGGGATGCGGGTCGGGGAAACGAGTAGGATATATTCCCCCGTGAACAATTCTACGAATAACAAGCCCATTAAAACGGCCGCGGGGAGATAGAGCAGAGCAACACGGGAACCTAGGGGTTTAGGTCTTGGGAAAATATACGCAAGATGCACGAACACGGGCAACATCAATATCAAGCCCGCCTCGGCAAACCTGTCCCAGAGGAAGGCGATATTTTTGTCGAGGAACAAATCCTCCATTGACTTGCCGAGGCACCAAGCTGCCCCGAGAAATGCGAGTAAAGCGGCCATCCTGTTGATGGTGCGCCGTGGATCGGCTTTTAAAACATAGATGCCAAGCGAGACAAGTAAGGCTGAGGAGACAAAGCCGGCTATCGTGTATGTATCTATTACCACACCCGTTTGTTTATCGGGTCCTTGGAACCCTTATAATTTTTTGGTTAATTTTTGGTAACACTTTGGTAATAGACTGCTTATAAACTGAAACCCCACCAACAATCATGTGGAGAGAATCGTGAAATGTCTGACTCCTACCGAAAAAGTCGGGAGGATTTACAGGTTGACCAAGAGAGGTAGAAAAGTGCTCAAAATGGTCAAGGAATTGGGAGCCGAGCGTCATTCCGCTAGAAATCCTTCTTGGAATTCTCCCTTTTCTACTAGTTCCCAGAAAAGGAATGCGCATCTGCCCCTAAATTCGTAAGCTTTCCTGATAAAGTATTCTGGCACCATTTTTAGTTGGAAAATGCTAACCTAGAAGACTTAACGAAATCTAGAATAGACATGAAACTTATACGTAAACTTGGAACTCAGAAGGAGAGATGCTCACGAAAAAAATTCGAAACGAAAAGGCACGAACTAGGCCAATGAGTGCTTTGATAGGATTAACCATATTTATCATTTTGCTTACTTTGGTCGCCTCTGGAACCCTAGCGATCACGCCCCCAAGGGTGGGGATGCCGGACTTGATGCTCGTAGTGATATTTATCTTTACGGGTTTGCTTTTTGTTGCGCGCGCTGCTCCGCGCATCCCTGAGATAAAAAAACTTCTCATTTTATTTGGCATCGCTGGGTCAGCGGGGCTCTCATTTTTCAATTTTGTACTTTTCCTAATGGCGTATGTCTCTCCCACAAAGTCTTACATCGTTCCAGTAAACACCTATGGTGAAGCGGGATTTGAACTGATTTTATTGTTAATTACGGTTGCGCTGATTGCATGCTCTTCCCTATGGGTGGTCAAACACATTTTAAAGGGTGGAAAAATATTGTGAAAACCCTGTGGTGAGAACTCAAGTAAGATTCCGTGCGTCTATCTGATTCTTCGGAAATAGAACAAAGTGGCAAGGAGTGCAGCGATTACGATTACCCCGCTCACCGCTATCCATGGTATCCCGGGTGGTGTCGGAGGCGGTGCAACCACGGTAAAGCTTCCAGTTAACCCATCGACCTCGACGCTATAGGTGCCCTCGGCATCCCTCGAAACGGTGAATGCAACAGTTCCAGTGGCCCCTCCCGCCAAAGTGATGTCCCTCGTCTCGACTGCTATCTCATCTATCGTGAGTGTTACCGAGCAAGTTCCGGCCGTGCCGCCGACGTTCGCCACACCGACGGAGATCGTGACGACCTCGCCTATCCCAACCTCCGCAGGCCCGATCACAAGGTTGTTCAGCTCAAATTCGGCTGGGGTTGGTGGGATCTCCGTGTAGACCCCTGTAACCGTCCTCGTCTCGTCCGCCGCCAGCGTCACGGTTTCGGGCGCCGGGGTGGTGTATCCCGATACGCCGCCGAAGGAAACCGTGTAGGTCCCCGGGTCAACCGATCTGCTCTGAGGCGCCGTCCCCCATGGGATGCCGTCCACATAAACGCTCGCCTTTACCGGGGTCGTGTCGACGGTTAAAGTTGCCATTCCGGGCGGTGTAACTGGTGGCACGACGATGACCCTGCCGGTTATCGCGAACGTTGAGAATCCGGGCAGGGTCGCGGAAAAGTAGAAGTAGGTATCATCTTCACCTACTATTATGGTGGGGTACGATGTCCACGTATTATCGTCCTCGTTCCACCTGTTGAGTGTTATCGTGTTCTCGTCGATAGAGTTGCTCGAGATCCACGACTTCTCGATTTTGAATTTTATTGTGACGGAGCTTATGTCGTCCTCAGAGAGGTTCTCCGTCACTATCTCCAAGTACTTGTAAGTTGCCCCTGGGGCGCCTATCGCTATCTCCGCTGGCTTATCCGTGAACTCCTGGACGGTTATCCTGACGTTTTCCACGGCGTTCAAGACGTTTATCTCAAGCTCGGTTATGGAGACATCCTCAACATTCTCGACATCAACTATGGCTGGAGTTTCAGGCGTCATGCTAGGTATATCAATCGCGGCGGCCAGCGATGAAACAGCGACGGTGCAGCTCGCATCCGCCGCATCTGGAGCTGCTTCGACATTGCCGACCCTGTCGCGGGCGATCGAGTAGAATTCATAGTAGCCGTCGCCCGATGGTGCGGTGAAGGACCATTCCCATGGGGCGGCTGCGTCGACACCGAAGGAAGTCCATGCCCCCCCGGAATACCTGTAGTAAAGTTCGACACTTCCGACACCGCTGAGCACGTCAGATGCACTCACCGTGACCGAGAATGTAGTGGACGTACACACTGGTGGCGAAATCGCATTCACAGAAGAGGCAGGTAGAACGCTATCGTTGACGGTCAGATTGAGCTCCGTCACATCTCCACTTCGGAACGTGTCGGTCTCATTTGCCGTCACGCCGTTGACGCGAAATTCTACCGTGCTTCCGTCGGGGATATAGTCGCCCGCGTACTTGGGCGCTATCAGGTAACCATACGTGCCCTCCTGGGTCACCGTGAAGGACCCCATATCGTTCCCGCCGAAGAAAGCCGCGACCACCGTCCCGACGGGTGCACTTATGGTCGTTCCCTCTGGCCCAACGATCTGGACGCTCCCGCTGTAAAGCTCAGGAATCTGAAGCTCTTGAGCCGCAGCTAAACCTGCTATCATGGCGAGCATGATAGCCGACATTAGCCCTAAGCATACCTTCGCGCTTCGTTTCATTTTTTCTGGCTCCGTAAAATTGTTAAGAGGGTGCAGAAGCATCCTCATCATCTATGGCCACTAGTCCTAGTAGTAGTCCCATGTCAGTGGCGTTTCGTTGAACCCAGCTAGCCAGTCGGGGTTCTCCATGAATACCTTGTATCCACAGAATGGTTGCATGTAGCACTCGTAGATGTATTCCCAGTACCCGCCGTTCCACATGTCCCATTCCACATCGTACTCCCATGGCTTCGCCGTGTACACCCAAGACTCCTGCTCGAAATATTTATAGTACAAGTCGAAAGGCTCGTAATCATTGTACTGAAATACTTCCTCGTACGAGAGATCCTCTCTCGGGCTTATCACTATGTCGTAACCGGTATTTCCATCCGATGTCTCCTCGATTGAAACCATTGCCTCGCGCACATGCATTTCATCCCAGCTGAAGTTCGCTCCCTCCCAGTAGCACCAGATATCCACGGGTGGGGCGTAGCCTACGAGGTTCCATCCGAGTTCAAGCTGGCGCATTGGTGGAGCTGTTAACTCTCTGCTAAATATCAGCCCTATCTGGTCCTTCTCTGTCGCGTGGATGTATATCGCCTCGAGCGGACTCAATGGGTAGTCGCTGTCCACTACCTCCCATTCCTGAGTTGCGACGTCGAGCCTGAGTGCGACATCGTAAGAGAGACTAGCCTCTCTGCCAAGGCTCGTCACATCTCCCCATCTCGGGTTGGCAAGCGTCACTGGAGTAGACCGCAGGTTCCACCCTTCCTCCAACGGCACCATGAGGTCGACTATCGCAAGTTCAATGGCGTCACAGAGTTCTGTGTATACTGGGACCGGATTACCGAACTCATCGTACACATAATAGTAACCGGAGAACGTCACAGGTATGGTAAAGTCGCCGAGCACTATCTCCTCCGAAAGTATTCTGAACACATCGTCCTCGTCCACCAAGTTGTAATCAAAGAGCCAATCTATCGGATCCTGGGAGTAGAACTCGTAAACCCAGAGACCATCCTGCAGTTCCATCCCCACTTCCGCGTAATACCCCAAGAAATCCTCCCATGCATCTTGGTCCTCGAATTCCACGTTCACGAACATATTATCTAACAGAGGTCTGAAGTTCAGGGTGACATTACCAAGACCATATGTTTCAACGACTTCAACGACGAGGTAGGTGTACTCAGGTCCCGTGCTCATACCATCTGTACTCGTTATGAGTGATATCATATCTGGTATGGCGAGCGCGTCCTCTATAGTCGGCGGTGTTTCGTCTTCTCCCACGGGCATGCGAAGCCACGGACGGTAGTCCACATTGGCACTCACTGCATCACCGCTACCTAGGCCGACTCCGCTTGGTCCGCTCGGGTCTCCCCACCAGTTCAGGGTCGCGTCGAGTGTGCCACCGACATCGTTGAATACTCCGTACTCCACGTTGTTCACGAAGTTATTGTAATTTATCTTGGTCGTCGTCGCCATTCGGGTTTCGTCATCTTCCACGGTGCCTGTGTATCTAATCCACACCCCGTAGTCTCCGTCCTTGATTTCGTTGTTGAGTATCCGTATGTTTTCACTAAGCGTGCCAGTACCCCATCCGTAGTCGTCCAGTATGTAAATGTTCTTGCCAGCGCGGCCATCCCATGTCGGGGCACCCCTTATGGTGTTATTCGAGATGGTCACGTTTTCGCAGCCAGCCAAGACCACGTTGGAGTAAAGGCTGTCGTGGATGTAGTTGTTCTCGATCAGCACATCGCTTGAAGCGAAGTGGACGAAGAGGCTGTAGGGTGTCGGTTCAAGACTCTCGTAGATCTCGTTGTTTCTTATCGTGACGCCTTTCGCGTACCCTGTGATCAGGATGCCAGTGTTTGCCGTTCTGTACACCACGTTGTTCTCAATCAAGGCGTTGCTCACACCAGTGCAGGTACTCCAGCTGTCCCTCACCCTTATTCCTATGCTCCCAACATCATGCACCACATTGTTCGTTATCTGCACGTTCCTCGCGTATTCGGTTTGGACATCTATACCAATTCCAGCTGGATCTTCTGTATCACTTTCTATATCCTTAACGATGTTGCTGTCGACTTTCGCGTTGTCACCTAAAACCCAGATCGCGCCAATGCCCGTGGTGGGTGTGTACTTAAAGTTCTGAACGGTAAAGCCTTGGAATGTGATACCGCTCGCTTGTATTGTAACCGCGGTTGTGCCCACCGCCACGCCAGTGCCATCTATAATCGTCACATCTGCTCCGTCGGTTGACCTGAGCGTCAAGTTCCCCTTGTTTATGGTTATATCCTCATTGTAAGTCCCCGACCCCACGAGCACGGTGTCGCCGGGAGAGGCCGCGTCTATCGCCGCTTGGATCGTGTCGTACCCCGCTCCAGTGTTTTCGTTGATCACCCTTGGCTCCAAGTCGTACGTTTCGCCGTTTATCGTGATGTCGTCAACGTAGACCTCAGTCGAAAGTACCCAGTCGTCCACCTCTATCTCCAGCCTCAAGACCGGGGCCGACGCATCGATTACGCCAGCTGCCAACAGGTCTGGTTCGGGGTCGTTAGCAACTATACCGTCTTTCCAATCTCTAAGCGTGCCCCAAGGAGCATCGTCATTACCAGCGCCCATCTTAGTGACCCAGAGCATAGTGTCGTTATCAATTTGACCGTATCCGTCATCTAGAGTCAACTCAAATGTTTTTAGCCAACTTCCGAGAGTTGGTTCTAGTCCATTGTCCAACTCGTTGCCAGAACTGTTGTTGTAAGCCATTTCTGCCGTTAGCATATCCACGTCGTCAAGATATCCGTCATTGTCAACATCTAAAGTGATGTCAACATGAGCGGGATACCCGGCAACGGTGTATATCCACCATGAGATTGTTTCAATGTCTCCCAATGTAGTTCCTTCGGGCATCGGGATTACAATCCTAGCCTCGTTTCCTCCTGAAGCACCAGCAGTCAAGTGAACCGAGTAGTCTCCACTATGCTTTAGTTCTGTCGTCCAATTTGCGGAGCCTGCCCCCGTGATTTCCAATTTAACAGCGATGGGATCCTCTGGATTCGCGCTCACTAGGGGTGTTTGAATCGCTATGACCGAAATCAACGAAAGGATCATGAATGCCGAGATCGCTGCAGTCGTAATTTTCTTCTTCACTTTTTTCACCTTTTTTATTTGGGCTATTTAACGTGGCGCCCAGTTAGTCCACGGCGCTTCGCTCTGTAAGAAACGAGGGGGGGGACCCGTTAAGCCGATTATGAACCTAAGGTCTAGACCTCCCATCTAGTTCTAAATTTCACAAGAGGCTTTAATTAAACAATAAATTGAAAAACTATGAGACAAGTGGGTTTCGCTATCGACGAGATATTCGGCCTGCTTCAGGACCTCCAATGGCATGAGGTGCATGAAGTAGTTAGGGTCATATCCGCCCCAACCATCAAAGCCAAGGAAATCCTAGAGTTCCTGGGGCGATTCAACTTCATCGAATATGACGGAGAGAAAGCAAGAATAGACAAAAAAAGGCTTGAATGGATTCAGGCGACCGAGAAAAATTTGCTATAGCTTAATTTTTTCGTAATTTTTGAGCCATTCCCGTCCTCGTTCGGTCGTGGTGTAGGTCACGGGTGAGTGGGATATAACATCCATCAGACCGAGGCCAATGAGATCTCCCACGTATTTCTCCCTTCTCCTAAAACTGAGATTTGCTTGATACATAAGCTGGGTCTTTCTAGCTCCGTTTAGCGTCACAGATAGAATATCCGCAACTATGTCTGCCCGGCTCCTGCGCTTCTCCATCAACGATCCAGCCTTCTGTGCTCCTATTTTCTTTGCGTGCGGGGGCGTTTAAATATTTTGTACGTCATCGCCCACTTGGAAATGGGGGGGGGACGTGATCGTCCATCGGAACCACTTGCTTCTACATTTCGGACAGGTGATGGAGACCCAATTTTTCCCATGTGCATTTTTTTTCTGACCAGTGTACCCACAATTCTCACACGTTTCCATCCAATCGCCCTTCGCTTTCCTTTTTCTTAGAGGAAATCGTCCATACATAAAGTTTTCGATTTCAAAAATCATGTTCGGGTGCCTATGGCGAAGACCGAGCGGCACAGCCGAGCCTAGAAGAGTGCTACGCGCTGAGGTTGGAGAACCAGGCACAGTTGGGAGAGCTATGAACTTTCAGCTATGCGAGCGGGTACCAAAATGGGACCGCCATAAAAATAAAAAGGGGCGGGATATAACACGACGCTTTTCCGGTGTTGGATCGGTATAGCGCAAAAAATAAGTGGTATTGCCTAGTTCTAACCTAATGGGGAGTTGAAATTTGCCGAAAGTCTTGTAGCAGTCCACTGTGTGAGCCGGATTGCAGACCAGTAGCATCTCGTGGGCGACGGAAATCAAGGGTCGGGAGGCTAATCTACTTTGTGATCTACTGACTATCTTTGCTTTGGTTGTCGGCGCTTCGACATGGCGAGTTCCTTCTCAAACTTCTTACATTCAGGCGGGATGTCCCGGCGAAATTCCCT
>JAUWXQ010000023.1 GCA_030616305.1 Hadesarchaea archaeon | reverse complement strand
CCATCTCGCAGAGTTCTTTTAAGAGTTGTTTGGGCTCTTTCTTAACGGCGCTCACCTCGTCCCTACCAAGCTTTACCACATCCACATGCTTCAAAAACGGTTCGAGGTCGACATCCGGCTTGATGGTGACCTTCCCTTTGTTGTCAATTTCTCTGAAGAGACCCTGGGGGTCCATCATCACTAGGTTGTCTCCCTTGATCCTCTCCATGGTCTCCGGGATCACTTCGTCCGCGAGGGGAGAGACGTAGAATCCCCTAGCCCCAAGATAAAGGGCAGGGATATCACCGGGGGCTATCTTCGGGGCGATGTGCTTGCACAGCTGGGTGCGGTTCCCCCTTTCATCATAGATGTTTTCGAACGTGGTTGTGTGCTCCCCGCTCACTAGGATGCCCTCGGTGTCCAATCCGAGCTTGCTGTGGATTGGTGGGAACTGTTCCGTGAAATCGACCCCAATCTTCGACACGACGCCGACTTTTTTCCTCAATGCGGCCAATGCAAAACCGGTGTAAGTGGGCGCCCCTCCGATGGCGCTCTCTATCATCCCCTGAGGAAACTTGTTCGTGTCTATGGCCACATGCCCGACAACCACAATGTCTAGGGCATTGCTCTCTCTCATCTATCTCTCCCTCCTTCCGGCGATAAATTCCTCGACCGCTTGTTTTGCCTCGGCATCTGACATTTGGGTTGGTGGATGTTTAAAGAAATAAGCCGAGACCCCTATGAGCGGGCCGCCTATCTTCCGATCTAGTGCAAGCTTCACGGCCCTAATCGCATCGATCACCACGCCAGCGCTGTTCGGCGAATCCTCAACGGACAGTTTGACATCTAGGGTGAGCGGGATATCGCCGAACTTCTTTCCCCGCATGTGGACGTAGCATACCTTGTTATCATTCAGAAAAGGCACGTAATCGCTCGGGCCTATCCGCAAGGGCACCTCATATGGCACCTGGCTCGCGACGGCTTCCGTCTTGCTCACGCGCTTCGAACTCAAGCGCTCTTCCTCGAGCATATTCAGAAAATCGGAATTCCCACCGATGTTGAGCTGGTAACTCTCCTCAAGCTTCACCCCGCGGTCGATCAGCAGCTTCGCGAGCGTGCGGTGTAAAATAGTCGCGCCAACCTGGGATTTGATATCGTCCCCGGCACACGGCAATCCTGCGTCTTCAAACTTTTTGGCCCACTCTTTGCCCGAGACTATGAATTCGGGGATGCAATTTATGTAACTAACCCCTGCTTTGATGGCTTGTTCGGCATAATACCGGGAAGCCTCGTAACTTCCCACCGGCAGGTAGCTTATCATGACGTCGGCGCCCACATCCTCGAGCACTTTGGCGACATCGACTGCATCTTGGGTCGAATCTACGGGTAAAATTGGCTTCAAGTATTTCCCGATTCCATCCAGAACGGGGCCCTTCATGACCTTCACCCCTGACTTGGGAACATCGCTGAATTTGACCGTGCAGTTTGGGGGGGCGAAAATCGCTTCTGAGAGGTCCTTTCCGACCTTGTTTGCATCGACATCGAAAGCTGCAACGAACTTGATGTCTCGAATGTGGTAGCCCCCGAAGTTCACATGCATGAGGCCGGGGACGAACTGATCCTCGCGCGCATTTTTGTAGTATTCGATGCCCTGTACCAGCGACGAAGCACAGTTGCCGACCCCAACGATAGCTACTTTCACCATGTGATATATCTCCAGTTTGGAAACTCTCCAAACGTGAAATATCTCTCAAAGTAAACTATTTAAGGTTTGTGGCATAATAGGAAGTGGGTTTTCCTTGGCTATTGCAAGACTAAAGAAAAAAACCACGGCGGAGATGCTCTGGCCGTACTTCCTGAAGCTGCTGAAGGAGCGCCCGATGTACGGGTACGAGTTACGTCAGCAGGTCCAGAAGCGTTTCGGGTGGAAGCCCGCTACGGTTACCTCCTACGTCGTGCTCTACCGCCTCCAACGAAAGGGATACGTCACGATGGGGTGGAAGGAGCAGAGAGGGAAGCCCGCGCGCAAGTATTATAAAATCACGAAAAATGGCGAGGAGCTGTTTCGCGAGGGAATCAAATACTTGAAGGAATTTTGTGCAAAGCTTTCTAGCTAACGTAAACGGAACCTCGCCACGAACAATCGCTGTAACACGGTTAGATGGGTCAGGATCACTATTATGACCACCGCGTACTGGGTATAACCAACCAAAGCTCCGATGGCCAAGATGAGAAGTCGTTCCGCGCGCTCTCCGATGCCAACATCTAGTCTGCCTGAACCAGCAGCTTCGGCGCGGGCGCGGATATAGCTGACCATGAAACTTCCCACGATGGCCAAAACACCCCATGCCCAACCAGGAATAAGACCCACCTCAGCGATTCCAGAGGAAACGAAAGCGTAGATGATGCCAGCGAATATCAAGAAATCAACATACCTATCCACGACCGAATCCAGCACTCCTCCAAAAGCCGTTTCCCTTCTCAAAACCCTGGCGACAGCTCCATCGAGTATGTCGAAAAATCCAGCCAACAGGAGAACTAGTCCGGCCAACAGTTGCTCCCCGCGCGCGAAGAAGAACGCAGCGAGGATCCCCACCGCCAAGCCGATGAAGGTCAACGTGTTAGGGCTGATACCGGTTCGGGCGATGGCCTCAGCCACCGGCCTTATCACGTTGTTCGCACGATCGCGGAACCTGCTCAGCACCACTGCCCCACCAACGCAAGAGATTTTTGTGCCCCGCCATAAGGGTTTTGGGGAGTAAGTGATTTATCTCGGTCCAGCGGGAGTCCCGATCTCTAGTAAGGGGCGCGGCACCTTGGATGGTCTACGGCGCGTTGTGGAGCTGGGGCTGAATTCGATGGAGGTCGAATTCGTCCGCGGAGTCTACATGAAGAACGAGATGGCGGACGAGGTGGACAAACTTGCGAAGGAGCTAGGCATCCTGCTCTCCGTACACTGTCCATACTTCATCAATCTCTGCTCCGCCGACAAGCAAAAGCTCGAAGCGTCCAAAAAACGAATCCTGGACTCGGTCGAACGGGCTTACCACATGGGGGCGCGCATCGCGGTCTTCCACCCTGGCTACTACGGCTCGCTGGCACCCGATGCTGCGTTCGAGGCGGTCGAGGAGGCCTGCCTGGACATGTTGGACCGGATGAAGTCGACGGGGATCAAGGGAGTAACACTGGGGCACGAGACCACTGGAAAAATCAGCGCCTTCGGCACGCTAGATGAAATCGTACGGTTCTGCAAGCAGGTCCGCGGCTGTGAGCCTGTCGTAGATTTTGCTCATTTATACGGGAGGACGGCGGGCAAGATCGACTACGCCGAGGTGTTCGAGAAGCTCAAGTCCCTCAAGCTGAAGCACCTGCACTCGCACTTCACATCAATGGAGTGGACCCCTGCGAAGATCCCTGGATACGGAAACGAGCGGCGCCACCTCCCAATCAAGTACGACAAGCCTCCTTTCGAACCCCTCGCTAGGGAAATCCTAAAGCGCAAGTTGAGCATCACGCTTATCTCAGAGTCGCCTGTGCTCGAACATGACTCCTTGTTGATGAAACAGGTTTTTGAGAAATTAGGCCACAAATTTTAGCCTTTTCACGATCTCGTCGCGAGCGACAGGCTCCTGCTTACCGCTCACCATGTCCCTGAACGTCACCTTCCCCTTGCTCAGGTCCTTCGTCCCCACGACAACTACACGTTTCACTTTCAGCGTATTTGCGTATGCTAAAGCCTTACCCAACTTTCGTCCCATCAAATCGACATCGACGGAAAGACCGGTCCCGCGCAGCTCCGTGGCGATTTTCAAACACTCTCCTAGCGCCTTCTCATCTGCGGGCAGAACCATGCAGTCCAATCGATCCCGCGGCTTTATCATGCCGCGCTTCAGGAGGACATGTGCTATCCGGTCGACGCCAAACCCAACGCCTACCGCTGGAGTCGGGTCTCCACCCAAGAGTTCGATTAGACCATCGTAGCGCCCGCCGCCCGCTACCTGAACGCCGTCCACGTAGAACTCAAACACGAAATCTGTGTAGTACTCAAGCCCACGGGCTATCCCTAGGTCAACTACGAACTTTTCTGCCCCTAAGGAATCAAGGCACTCGATCACGTTACGTAAATTCTTCAGCGCTTGGGCCGTCCGAGGGACTTCCTTAAGCAACGCCTCTGCTTTCTCCAAGACTTTCACACCGCCGCGCAGCGATATCAAAGTCCGAAGGAGCTTCTCGTTTTTGGCACCAACGCCCACGCGCTTGAACTCATCTTGGATTCGCTTCTCGTCGCGGCTGTCGATCGCTCTCAGGACGGGGTCTTGGTCGTTCCCCTCCACATCAGCGTGAGCAAGCAACTCGCGGAGCAGCCGAATGTGCCCGACGCGGAACTCGTAGTTCTTCAAACCAAGTTCCCGCATCACGTTGTCCGCGAGCGCTGCCACCTCTGCATCAGCCTCCGGCCTCGTTGAACCTATTATCTCAATCCCGGACTGCAGGAACTGCCGCCACCTCTGTGCCTGGGGCTCCTCATACCGGAAACAATTGCCGAAGTAGCAGAGCTTGAGAGGCTTGGGCGCAGACCTCAGCTGTTGGATATAGAGACGAACCACAGGAGCGGTTAGCTCGGGGCGGAGGGCTAGCTCCCGGCTCGACTTGTCCTTAAATGCATAGAGCTGCTTTACCACGTTCACGCCGCTTTTCTTGGTGAAGACCTCTAGGTGCTCGAACGCTGGGGTTTCTACCTCCTCGTAGCCGTAGCACTTGAACAGCTTCCACATAGTACGCGTGACACGACGAACGCTCACAAGCTCCTCGCCTAACAGATCACGGGTTCCGCGGGGGCGCTGCATGATCACGTCCCCCCAGCAGCAACCGTGAAAATCCACACCGGCGACGCGTTTTCGTTTCCAGCTGCGTCGATGGCGATAACTTTCCAGTAATAATTATCGTTAGTGAGCTCGTCCGTCGAGGTGTATGTGTTCTCTGGCTGTAAGATGTCTATCTCTGGTGAGTCAAACCCTAGACTCACATCAACCATCAGCCGATAATTGTCCGCGCCGGAGCTGGGGGACCACCCGAATGTCGGGGTGTTGTCGCTGGTCTCCACACCGTTATCCGGCGTATGGAGTGCTGGCGCCGCGGGTGCCATGGTATCGACGGTGAGTGTCCAGACTGGGGAAGAGTTCTCGGTGTCTCCAACAATCGCCACCACCTTCCAGAAATAGGTGCCGTCTAAAAGTGCATTCTCTGCGGCGATCGCGTATGACGTTGCAGACGGAGCGAGGATGCGGTTTTCGTTCGGCGACGAGAAGTCAGAGTCGTTGTCCAACAGCAAGCGGTAATTATCACCGTTGCCCCCAGCCCACTCGAGAGTTGGCGTGTTGTCACTTGTGAGGGTCTCGTTTTCAGGTGAGCTTAGCGTGGGTGCCTGGGGCGGTGCCCTGACGGTAAACGTGAAGCTGCTTGACCACTCGCTTGTGTTGCCCGCATCGTCCTTAGCCCGAACGCGCCAGTAGTACACACCATTCCTCAGGAAGGTGTAGGCGTAGGAGTTGTCCGTGAGGTCCGTGTTATCATGCACGTATGGTGAGGTGAAACCATTTTCGTCGTCAATCTGGATATCATAGGTCACGCCTGGCTCTGGCTCGGTCCACCTGAATGTCGCCTCCGATGTGGAAAGCTCAGCGTTATCCTGTGGCTCGTAAAGCTGGGGCTGGCTAGGAGCTTGAGTGTCGATAGTGAAAGCTGAGGTCTCGGACCACCCTAGTAAACTGTTCTCGCCGTCGTATGCCCCGACCCGCCAGAAGTAATCGCCATCAGGAAGAGTTACGACGGCAGTGTATGTCGGATTGACCAGATTGTCCTCCCGGATCTCTGGTGAGGTGAAGTCTGCGTTGTTGTCCACCCACAGCTCGTATCTGCCAGCACCGATCGCACCCGACCATTGGAACTCCGGCATGCTGTCGTTTATCATTGCGCCATCAGCAGGAGAAATCGGCGAGGGCACGTGGTTGATTTTGATAACCTTCACAAAACCATTTGAACTTGTGAAGACAATCTGTAGATAATCTATGCCTTCCGTGTCGCCTGCGAAAACGCGTGCACTCATCGGGACGGAACGCCCGGTTATCTCGGCTGATACACCTTCGATGAGCCATGCCGATACCCAGTCGCCCCCTTCATCAAAGAATATGAGCAACGTTTCTTGGATATCTGGAGTGGATGATGGCGGGAAAAATCCACCGTAATCTGATATCCTACCCTGTTTGTCCACCATCAAGACACCATAGCCGTCCATATTCAGGTTTCCATTATCAGTTCGGAGATAGACGCCTCGGGTTTCTGAGTCAAGAACTACAGCTTCTCTATTTTCTCCAAAATTGAACACATATTTTTGGCCCTCCGTGCTCGGCTGTAACTGTGATGGCGTTCTGATTCTTTCTGCCCCCAACAGGATATTTATCGGCTGCGTGGACTGGTAATAATTCACCGCCGTTGAATATTCCTCAATTGAAAATATGACATAGTCAACTTTGCAGCCGTAGTTATCCCGATATGTTGTGAGGAGCCAGCTAAACTCATCTTCGCCAACTATGGGTAACCACTGTACATCAATCCGTCTGCCATTGACCTCAAACGATTTCCGAGCAACATCCACCCCATAAATAAGTCCACGACTGTCCTCCACATAGTAGATGTAATCTGGGGGGCGGGGGACAAAGGATGGATCATTTTCCCACTTCCCTTCTTCTGCCCTGATTTCGGCGCCATCTGTCACCGCCGCCCGCCGAGCAGTGCCCGTGAAAAGGTGCCCAAATGACCACTGGATTGAAACGACAGAATTCTCTGGCGTACTCTCTTGGAACCAATCAAAAGCTTCCATGAACGCTTCATCCAAGCCTCTGGCATGCCACTCGGTTGGGGGGGTAGTATACTGGGCGGTATTGTATGCATTGACAACAAACGGCGCGGCAATGATGCCCATCACTACCACGAACGCAATAGGATTTTGAAAGTGTTTCAGCCATTCACCAGACGACTCGAAAGAGAACCGCCGTGCAAGGGAGACTAGTGTCGCCGCACCCACGCCAGCTAGAACAGGTACAAATGGCCACCATAGCCGCTCGAACCGTGCCTGCCCCACCCCTGGCCAGACCATCGCCACGAGAACAATGAGCCATGAAAAAGTGAGGATTTCCCAGCGTTTCCTCGACCAAATGAACTTGGCCAGTGCTACCCCGATTAGGATGAGGATAAACGTGGTCAAAATCTCGGCACCATAAAATTTGCCTAAAGTGCTGCCCCAAGAGCTGGGCGCCTGCATCTCGCCAGCATACGTAGTGAATGAAACACCTCCGCCCCCTCCTCCTAGCCCAAGGTACCCTGTATAAGTCCCAAAGACGCCCACCCAGAATAGCGGACTTTGCCCACCTAGAACCCCCAACACAAGGGTTATAACTACCATCATCCCCACCACGCCCACTATCAGACCAAGATGCCCACGAATGGTCGAGAAAAAGGCGCCAAACAAGTCGGATGTTTTGCGTAGGAATCTCCCCAAAAATCCCGCCAGCAAAACGAACAACAAACCCAATATCGCGATAGCTATAACGTGGTGCCAACCCGCCCACGCCAGCCCGAACAGCCCGTACACCATTCCGGCCAAGAGCGCGAACTTGGGAATCGAGTGCCGGGGCGCCTTGAATAGTTTGATGGTGAGAAATATCGCCCATGCCCCGAGTATCAACTGAATGGGCTCTCTGTCATATGCCCCAACTTTATGCCAGTAAATTGACGAGACCAAAGTGGCGGCGAAGAACACCGCAACGCAACCCCCCAGGTCCCCACTAAACTCTCTGCCAATCAAAAAAATCGGGATGAGCGAAAGGGCAAAAATCAAGGGGGCCCAGTATTTCACGACATCCATGAGGGTAACGCTTGGATTGATGGCATTAACACCACGATAGATCATCACCGTTACCAGAGGCTGTACTTGCTCCCCAAGAGCGATAGACAATCCATAGGGCGCGTGAGAAAGTGGGTTGTTTTCCGCTAAAGCATTTGTTTTATCTATTTCAACAGCGGTATCGTAAACCCAGCCACTATCCGAAGTGGTCAACGTGTCGTACTTCTGCCCGGGAATCAATAGCACCGATGTCGTAAACGCCATCAGCACGAGCACGTAGCCGACAATCAACCATCGGCGGTAGTTCAAATCGTCACCTAATAAGCTTAAAAACGTCAGCTCTTAAAAGCTGCTAACTTCTGCTGGAATCTATTTTTCGGACTTGCTCTCTTCCTCTTCCGACTTGGCCGGCGCAGGCGGAGGGGATACTTCCTTCGTGGTGACCATGATCCACCCAAGCCAAAATCCCAGCACACACACCGCGATTACTCCGACCGTGACGGGCAATGCAAACGACAAACCCATCCCGATCGCGGCACCGCTGAGATAACCGAAGTAGATGTGGAGAGCTGCTACCAGAACCGTTGCCACACACAGCAATCCACCCAATGCCCTTGATGCACCCACTGTATCACCTACTGCAAATACCCTCGCGCAGCGCTTTTAAATAACTTTCGTGCTGAAACCGCTAGGTAGTTCTTCCCCTTACACACGTTACTCGCATGTGATCCCCAACAGTCAATTACTCAAACAACTCAGGCACGGTAACCTGTTCAACCTTTGTTGGCTCATCCGAATCCTTGTTTCGGGAAAAACGGTACAGGTAGCCGCTCACGGCGCTCTCCAAACGCTCCTCGTGGGTTATGAGAAGGATCTGCCCCACCACTTCGGGGAGGCGGTCCCTCAATATTTTCGCTAGCTCTTGAATCCCCTCGGCATCTAGGTTGTGCGTGGGCTCATCGAAGACTATCCACTTGAGGTTGGGCGCGAGCACGATCGAGAACGCGATTCGGAGCGCGAGGCACGCGTCGGTTCGCTCGCCGCCGCTCGCTATCCCTTCGACCGGGACCCAGTTGCCAGTACGGTCACGAAGCTTCAACACGTAGTCGCCGCCGCGTTCTCCGCCCTCAACCGCCAGCTGAATCCCCACAAAGTCCCCATAAGGGTAGATGCTCTCCCACAAGTCACTCATGACCTCGTTGACCCCATCGATGAACATCCGGCGCATAGAGGTCTGGGTTCGAGAGAGCGCAGTCTGGATTGTGGTCAACGCCTGGGCCGCACCCCGCATATGCTTGACCTCCGCATCGCAGCGCGAAATCAGTGTGAGCTTCTCCCGTATGTTTTCCACAAATTTCTTCTTTTCAACCAACAACTGCTCCTTGCCTGAGAGCTCCGCGCGCAGGCGCTCTTGCGTGCCGATGAGCTCCTCCAGCCGTTTCCGAAACTCCTCCGCCTTTGTCTCGTCATAAGTGCGCCTCAACTGCTCCAACGCCTGTCGAACCCGCTCGCTTTCCGCAAGTTTCTGCTTGTATTCGACGTCCCACTTATCGAGGTCAAGTCGTGACTGAAGGACTTGTTTTGTGTCAGACAATTTCTCGTGAAGTTCATCGACCTCCTTGCGGGCGCACTCGGTTTCCACCCTCAGCTTCTCGCTCTCTTCTTTTGCTCTCGGAATCTCCAGCTCAGCCTCCTCCAGCCGTTTGGAGAGGCCTGAGCGCTCTTCTTCAAGCTTCGGGATATTTTCAACCTCCTTCGCCAGCAGCATACATTTTCGTTGCAACTCGAGCTTTTGGCGCAAGTCCTCACTGAGCCACTTCAAGCGCGATTCCAGTTCATTCGCACGGTGGGTGAAACCTTCGAGTTGTCCCCGGCGCTGATGTAGAAGCTCTTGTTTCTTGGACTCCTCGAGGGGGCTCTCACAGACGGGGCATGTGGACCCAGCTTCCGCCAGCTCCTCCATCGACTGCTTTAAGTCTTGAATCCTGGCGCGGGAAGCGGCGAGCTCGTCGCCCACGCCGCGAAGCTCAGTTTGGGATTTTTCAATCGCTTCCGTCAACTCCTGTGGTTTCAACCTCTCCAGCTCTTCGCCAAGTTTTCGCTTTTGCTCGAAATCAACGACTATCTTGTTCAGTCCATCCTGAAGCATCGTTTTTCGGGTTTCCAGCCCCTGCAGTTTTGAAAGGGTGGTGGTGAGATTCGAATTGAGTTGGTTTGCTAGGGAAACCTTCTCGCCGTGGGCCCGCTCCAACTCACCCATCTGCTTTTGGAGTTCCTCCACTCTGATGCCAGCTGCAGCTCCCAGCCTTCTCTTAATTTCATCAAGTTGGTGTTTCAGCGCACCTATCGCCCCACCCAGCTCGCGGTAGGACTGCTCCAGCTGCGAGAGCTCCTGCTCAGTTTTATGGAACCGTTGAACTTGGGTGCGGGTTGACTCGAGTTCCGGTTGCAGTTGCTGAAGTCTCGCCGAAATTTCCTGTTTAGATGATTCGAGAGTTATCAACTCCTGCTCGTGGACCGGCAGCAGGGTGATCGATGAATCTTGCTTGAGTTGGTTCGCCATCGCTTCTCGCTCCGCTGCACGATCCCTCACGCGACCCGCCAACGTGCCAATACTTTTGCGCGCTTTTTCAAGCTTATTTATGCCAAGAAGCTCGTCGATGCTTTCCATCCGCCTTCCCCGTTGTAGAGTCAGGAAGTAGTCAAGGCGATTTTGTTCCGAATAAATCGCTCGCTCGAATAGGTCATAGTCGAGCCCTAACAGCGTCCGGATGAGTTCGCTCACGCGCCCAGAACTTGGACTTTCAATCAACTCACCTGTTGCTTTTCTGAGTTCCGATAACGCTGTTCCGCTTCCCCGCTGAACAACGCGTTTAACGATGTACTCGTTTCCATCGGGCGAAACGAAGTTAACCTCCACCTCTGCCCGGTCGAGAGGGTTGGGTCTGCTGGTGATCAAGTCCTCCAGCTTGATGCGGCGGGATTGCACCGCGGGGATCGTTCCAAACAATGCATAGGTAATGGCCTCTAACACGGATGATTTTCCTGACCCCATCATTCCCACCAAAACGTTTGTGCCATCACCAAAACGGAGATCTGTGTCACGGTGAGACTTCCAATTTCTCAGCTTAACGCGCGTTATCATTTGATTTCCTCTCCAGTTCAACTCTCACGAGGTTTTCTACAACCACGAAAACATTCCGCAGCGCCTCCTCCTCGCGCGCCTCGACCAGCAAACCGTAGAGCGCTCGAACATCGAATATCTGAGTGTAGCCAGCCTCGCGTAGGTTGTCCTCCAGCAAGGTCATGGCCGTCTCATCTATGGACATCCGCCGCTCCTTGAGTTCGCGCAAGAGCTGCACCTTCTCTTCCAAGCCAGGGGCAACCAAGTCCCCCTTGCTCACCACAACTAACGCCCTATCCGCGAACTCTTGGGTAATCGCTCGCTCGTCGAACTCGCTGCGCGATGCTTCCTTGGCTAGCGTCCCCACTAGTCTCACCCTTATAAGAGGAAGCTTCCCACGATTTTTCCTCTGTCTCCCCAAAAGCTCCCTCACCTTGGCCCTCACCTCCTCGTTGAGCTGGGGGATGCTCACCCCTTCGAACCTCATCTCCGCATAGTGGAAATCTCGCGGGGACGTGAGCTCGATGAACTTGCGGCTGAGCCCATCGCCGACCTCGACCATGTAGAAACCCTTAGGAGTTTCCGCCTCGACCTGAAGCAGCTGTGTGCGCTCGGTGCCCCCTGGGAAGAGGATCGGCTTACCGTGAGCGGTGGACTCGGTGCGGTAGTGGATGTGGCCACACAGGTAGAGGTCGAACCCGGGAGGCAAATCAGGAACATCTAGAGTGGGTGACTCCTCGCTCGAGTAAACGTACGGCCCGACCGACTGGTGCAAGGCCAAGATGTTAAACGCTCCTTTGACCGGCTTTGGGTTCCAGATCGCGAGCACCTTCCTGGCGTGCTGCTCGGGCACGTTGCTCATCCCGTGAATCGCGAGCTTGCCCTGAGGGGTGTCGAAAATCAACGTGTTGTGGTGCAGGTGAATAAGCAGCCCGGCTGCCTCGAGCGCCTCGACCGGGTTCGTCAGTCCACGCGTGCGGCGTTCGTGGTTCCCATGAAGGGCGACCATAGGCGTCCCCCGAAGCGCCACGGGTGAAATTTCCTCGAGGTTTTTGTCGACCGTATCGATGAGCTTAATCTCGTTCCGTCCCCGTGCGAGCGGTATCGAGAGGATGCGCATGGCTCGGGCCCACACCTCTTGCCGCGGTATCCGGGTGTCGAAGATGTCGCCGAGCAGAACAATGAGCTGCGCCCCGAGGTCAAGCGATTTTTCGATCGCCTCTCGAAACTGAACAAAAGAGTCCTGCTCCCGGGGTCTTCCCCACTTTGTTCCTAGGTGCGGGTCGGCGATAACGGCAATCTTCAAGAAATCACTCAGTTTCTTTTGGTGGTTCGTGCTTAATTGGATTTTCGCAAGAACTGAGCGCGCTGTTGCTCAAACTTAAATCGAACTTCACCAAAGTCGATTCGGTGTCGGGATGTCAGAGCTATGGGTCGAGAAGTATCAACCGCGCAAACTTCGCGAAATCGTCGGACAATCAAAAGCCATTCAGGATATTACGAGCTGGGCGGAGGGGTGGAAGAAAGGAAAGCCCACCAAGCCCGCCATTTTGCTTTACGGGGCAGCCGGGACGGGGAAGAGCGTGGCAGCTGCTGCTCTTGCACATGAGTTCGGCTGGGACCTCATCGAGATGAACGCCAGCGACAAGCGCACCCTATCTGAAATCAAACGAGTAGCTGGAGCTGCAGCAAGTGCGGGGACCTTATTCGCTGGAGCCGGTGGTCGAAGGCTGATAGTGCTCGATGAGGCGGACACCATCCACGGGACCGCCGACCGAGGGGGATACCGCGCCCTTAAGGAGCTGCTCGAGGAGACCCGGAACCCACTCGTGCTCATAGCCAACGACCAGTACGCTATCCCTTGGGACCTTCGTATGGTGTGTGTGTTAGTCAACTTCAGGCGTTTGACCGTTGACATCGCCATCAAGGAACTGCAGCGGATATGCCGGGCGGAGGGAATCACGGCTGAGCCGCTAGCCCTCAAGGTAATCGCCGAGACCGCGAAGGGAGATTTGCGCTCGGCTATCAACGACCTCCAGACGTTCACGCTCGGTAAAAAACGGCTGACCGTCAAAGATCTGGTCCTCTACCGCCGCGACCGGGAGGTCAACGTATTCGACTTCCTGAAGCAGCTCCTCTCGGTCTCAAGCGCCAAGGATGCGAGAACCTTGCTCTGGGCGCTCGACCTTCCCCCAAACGACGCGCTTGCCTGGATCGACGAGAACATCCCGCGAATGGTCACGGACCCAACCGATCTAGCCAATGTATACGACGCGATTTCGAGGGCAGACATATTTCTTGGCCGCGCGCGGAGGGGACAGGCCTATGGGCTCTGGGGGTACGCGAGTGACCTCATGAGTGCTGGAGTTGCCACCTCAAGGGGTGAACACCTCAAGTGGTCGAAGTTCCGGCCCCCGAGCCACATCCGACGCTTCGCGCGCACGCGAGCCAACCGAGCTGTGCGGGACGCCGTTGCCCGAAAGGTGGCTAAGCGCTGCCACACCTCCGCCAGGGTCGCTCGGAAGGACATCCTGCCTTGCCTGGGTGTGGTATTCAAACACGATAAAAAGACGGCAGCTGCTATAACTAGCCAATTGGAGTTCACCGATGCCGAATCGAGTTTTCTGAAGGCGATGGGATGAAGGTCGTCAAAAAACTTAAACTTGGGAAACTCGCCACACCGCTCCCAGACCGGAAACGCCCAGTGTACAACTGGTTCCTTATGAAGGAGGCGTTCTCGCGTAACCTCGTGGGGCTGCTAGCGGAGACATGGAGGCTAGGAGAAGGAGACCTTGTTCTCGATCCGTTCTGCGGGGTTGGAACGACACCGCTCGCGTGCAAGGAGCTTGGTCTGGACTGCGTGGGCTTTGACGTGCATCCACTCCTGCTGCTGGCGTCGCGGGTGAAGCTCCGCGACTACAACGTTGAGGAACTCCTAGCGGCGGTTACCGAGCTGATAGAATCGGAGTTCGAGTGGGTTGAAGCCAAGACCCCGGGGTTTGCCGAGCGCGTGTTCCTGAATCCCGCGCTGAACGACATCGCGTTCTTCAGGCGGGAGATCATGGAAGTGGAGAACGAAGCGACCAGGGAGTTCATGCTGTTTGGGCTGGCGGTTGCGGCGATGCGCTGCAGCCTGGCGTACAAGGACGGCGCGGCGCTCAGGGTAGTCAAGCAATCGGCACCATCGATCCGGAGGGCGCTCGAAGAACAGCTCATGCGAATGTGTGACGACCTCAAGCACTTCAAGGCAAAACCGGCAAAGGTAGGGGTTGAGCGCTGTGATGCCAGAGAGTTGAAACTCGAAGACGGGAGCGTCGACGCGGTGATAACCTCGCCGCCGTACCTGAGGAAGCAGGAGTACATCCACGCGCACCGAATCGAACAGTGGATCCTCGGACTGGAGGAGCCGCGCGCGGACGAGTTCATCGGGGTTCGCGCGGAGGGTGCTGGCGGGGAAGATTTTTCAGAAGTTGCGGAGTTCGTCGAAGGCAAGCCACTTGAGGCAAAACTTTACTTCAAGGACATGCTCGCGGCCATTCGGGAACTCTACCGTGTCTGCAAGCCGGGGGCGAAAGTCTGTATGGTCACCTCAGATGGATGTTCTCGTGAGGGGGCGGTGGAGGTTTGCATCCCGCTGAGCGAGCTGGCGGAAAAAGTGGGTTTCAAGGCGAAGCGCGTGATTGTGGTGAACCGTCGCTACTGCACGACCCCTTCGCGGAAGAAGGTCGGAATCGCGCGCGAGGGATTGCTGTTATGGGAGAAGCGAGCTGTTGAGCGG
>JAUWXQ010000037.1 GCA_030616305.1 Hadesarchaea archaeon | reverse complement strand
CAAATGCCCCATGTACGAAGGATGCGGCCACCGCAACGGGTGCTGTCCTGAATGCGACTTCTACTCAGACGGCGAATGTTTGTTTAGCGAAGAGGAACCTTACGGAGATTTAGAGGAGGAAGACAGGATCCAGCGCGGTTTTTTCGTATTCTAACAATTCAGGCTTAGCGCTAGACTTCCCCAAAATTAATTAAGAGCTAGGCCAAAGTCATAACGAGGTCGATGAAAAATGCCATTTGACCCGTTTGGCGAGGAGTTTTTCAAGCGTTTTTTGCGATACATGAAGGAATTTGATCAAGAGCTCAAGCGCATGGAAAAGGAGTTTAAGGTTGATTTCCGCGAGTTCGAGCGAACGCCGGGTGTCGCGGGGTTCAAGATAGAGATAAGGGATCATGGCGCAGGGAAGCCCGAGGTCAGAGTGACGCGTATTGGGGGGCCTCCAGCGAAGATAGCGCCTATAGTGCCCCAGAAGGTGGAGCGACCTAAGCTTCCTGAGAAAATGAGAAAAATCAAACCGATATCACAAATGCTTGAGACCGACGTTGGAAAAATTGAGCGCTTAGATGAAGTGGTGCTTACGATGCAAGTGCCCGGGGTGAGGAAGGAAGATGTCGAGCTGAGACCGCTGGGGAATACGCTCGAGGTCATCGCGCGAAAGCCTAGCGGCGAGGCATACTTCGCGGCGTTTGAACTTCCGCCTGATGTCGCGTTAAATACAAGGCAAGTTGAGCTCAAGGGAGAAATGCTTATCATCTCCATCCCACGGCGAAGAAGACCACCCACAAGGTTTAGGTGATGGGATTTTTCTGGTTGAAACAAAGAGTTGGCGGTATACTATAGTGTAGTTTACAAGAAAGTGGGAGGCAATCTATCTTGGTGGGCGCATGAAATACATCATAGTCGTTGGCGACGGGATGGCCGACTATCCTTTAGAGGAACTTGAAAGAAAAACTCCGTTACAGGCGGCTGATAAGCCAAATATGGATTGGATTGCTTCTAACGGCAGGAGTGGGTTGTTGAGAACCATCCCAGGGGGCATGGAGCCGGGTTCTGATATTGCGATAATGTCTATTTTGGGCCACGACCCGAGGAAACATCATCGCGGTAGGGGCCCTTTAGAGGCAGCAGGCATGGACGTTAAATTAGGAAAGGAAGACCTCGCCTTCAGATGTAACCTGATAACGGAGGAAAGCGGGATAATCGCAGACTACAGCGCCGACCACATAACCACAGAGGAAGCCAGGGAGTTGATGAGGGCGGTAAAGAAAAATTATGGACAGTTGGGTGATTTTTATGTGGGTATTGGCTACCGTCATCTATTTGTGGTGAGAAATGCACCCCGGGGCTCGGATGAACTCAAAACTATGCCCCCCCACGAGATCATCGGAGACAAAGTCAGCGACCATTTGATTAAACCAGAAAATAACGAAATTGCAAAAACCTTGAATGAAATGACTCTAAACTCAAAACAAATTCTTTCGAACCACCCAACAAATGTCGTTAGGGCAAAAAAGGGAAAAAAACCAGCCAACATGATTTGGTTGTGGGGCCCGGGAAAAAGGCCGCAGATGAAAACTCTGGTTGAAAAATATGGGATTAAAGGAGCCATCGTGTCGGCCGTGAATGTGGTTAAAGGCGTAGGTGCGTGCGCTGGGATGAGCAAACTCGAGGTTCCAGGAGCAACTGGATATTACGACACAAATTACGAGAACAAAGCCAAGTTTGCGCTAAAAGCCTTGAAAGACAATGATTTAGTTTTAATCCACGTGGAAGCACCGGACGAAGCCGGGCACATGGGTGATATCAAGAGGAAAATCGAAGCTATTGAAAACATCGATTCCCGTCTGCTCGGAAAGATAATCGATGGGTTGGAGGGAGAATATGCTATTTCGATAATGGCCGACCATCCAACACCAATAAAAGTTAGGGCCCACGTTGCAGATCCTGTGCCGTTTGCTATTTGCTCAACTAGGGATCAAAAAGACGACGTGAAATACTTTGACGAGTCTTCAGCAAAGAGAGGATCGTTTGGCGTTTTAGAAGGCTACAAGTTCATGGATAAATTTCTTCAACTTTGAATTTTCTCCGATCTATGGAGTGTATGGCAGCCACGGAAGCAATATTTAAGATAATTCACCCTCAGTTGAAACAGAGGTCTCCACAATGGTTTGTGTGATAATAGGAGGGTGAGGGTTTTGCTGGTGAGGATTGTGATGGAGCTTGAGGATGTTCCCGGGCAGCTTCTCAAGGCGTTCGAACCGATTTCACGGTTTGGGGGCAACATTCAGAGCATCATGCACCAGCGTGAGCGAAAGACACCGCTCGGGCGTGTACCAGTCATGCTGGTTTTCGAGATTGGTGATCGGGCGAGGCTCAATCGAATTCTAGGCGCGCTTCGGGCAAGAGGAGTTAGGGTTACCCAGCTTGGAGAGCGTGAGGGCGCTGTGAGAGCAACGGCCCTGCTGATAGGCCACATCATTCACACAGACCTCAGGGACACGATTGATCGCTTGAATGTCCTCAAAGGAGTGATGGTATCCGACCTGAGCCTCGCGATGGGCGACCCCGGTAAAGAGTCGACAGCCCGAATAACAATCGCAGCCGACAATGAAAAGCGCGCGAACTTGGCGATTTCTAACCTGCAGCGCATCGCAGATAGAAAAAAACTTCTCATGATAACTTCACTTGAGGCGAGATGATGCGGATAGTGCTCGTAGGGTTCGGGAACTTGGGGAAAGGGCTCAGCCGCGCGTTCATTCAAAAAGCGGGCTTTCTGCGTAAGACCCACGGTTTAATCCCGCGCGTGGTCGCAGCTGTTGATGAATTCGGCGCGGCAGTGGATGAAAAAGGTCTCAATTTGGCTGGGCTATTGAAGACAGCCGAGAAGAGGGGGACTGTGGCCGCATACAAGGGAGGAAAACGAGGCAAACTCGCTCTCAAGGTGATTGAAGACGTTGAGGCGGACGTTGTCTACGACCTCACACCGACAAACATCAAAACAGGGGAGCCCGGTCTGACTCACATCAAACGTGCGATGCTGGCCGGAAAGCACGTGATAACATCAAACAAAGGCCCGCTCGTGGTCGCGTTCAAGGAATTAGACTCATTGGCTAGACGATGCGGCATTGAGTTCAGGTACTCCGCTTCGGTTGGTGGAGCCGTGCCAGTGATAGGCCTCGCGAGGAAACTTTTGGCTGGGAATGAAATACGCGAGATTCGTGGTGTGCTTAACGGAACCACTAATTATCTCCTCACGCGCATGAGCACGGAGGGCGCCCCCTTCGAGATAGTCCTGCGTGAGGCCCAAGAGCTTGGGATAGCTGAGAAGGATCCGACGCTCGACATCGAGGGAATCGACACTGCATGCAAGATTACGATTCTCGCGAACTCAATTTTAGGTGTGAACGCGAAGCTCAAGGACGTTAAAATCACAGGCATCACGCGGGTCCGTTCTGAGGCGATCCGGCTGGCGCGGGAGGCTGGTCAGGTAATAAAACTAGTTGGAGTAGCGAGGCAGGGGTTGCTTGAGGTTGGGCCGAAGCTCATACCGGTCGGGCACCCCCTCGCCGTCAGCGGGACTTTGAACGCGGTGACGTTTGAGCTTGACCTCGCGCGGGAGATTTCGATAACAGGCTTCGGGGCTGGCCCCAAGGAAACTTCCAGTTCATTGCTTGGTGATTTAATCGATATCCACCGGACGCTTGGGGGTTAGGCTTGCGACTGGAGTGCATCGAGTGCGGCAGCAAGTTCAAAATTCATGAAAGGTTCTATACATGCCCAAAATGTGGAGGCTTGCTTGAGGTCGAGTTCAAGCTAAGAGAGCTGAAGCGGAGGCTTGATCGTAAGCGCTTGAAGGTTGAGGCGCTGAGTGTCTGGAAATATCGCGCCTTCATGCCGATCTTAGATGAATCGAAAATCGTCAGCTTGGATGAGGGAGGAACGCCTCTCTATCGCTGCAACCGTCTTGCCAAGGAAGTCGGGGTCCGGGAGCTCTACGTGAAATTTGAGGGGGCGAACCCAACGGGCTCGTTCAAGGACCGCGGGATGACAGTTGGTGTCACAAAGGCGCTTGAACTGGGAGCTAGGACCGTCGCGTGCGCCTCGACAGGCAACACCTCGGCATCGCTGGCAGCCTATGCGGCCAAGGCCGGGCTACGTTGCGTGGTCTTGCTCCCCAAGGGTAAGGTGGCGCGAGGCAAGCTGGCGCAGACGCTGATTTACGGTGCGCAGACGATAGCGGTAAAGGGAAACTTCGACGAGGCGCAGGCGATCGTGCGCAGGATATGTGAGGAGCAGAAGGACATCTACCTCCTAAACTCGGTCAATCCCTTCAGGCCCCAGGGACAGAAGTCGATAGGGTTTGAGATAGCAGATCAGCTTGGCTGGAAGGTGCCGGACCGGGTGGTAGTACCAATGGGAAACTGCGCCAACATCTGGGCGATTTACAAGGGATTTTTCGAATTCGACGCGGTCGGGCTGACGAAGGGTATACCGGTGATGACAGGGATCCAGGCCGAGGGGTCGATGCCGATTGTCGATGCCATAAAGCGCGGACTGGACAAGTTTGAACCGGTCAAAAAGCCAGAGACGATAGCGACGGCGATCCGCATAGGCAACCCCGTCAACGGGCCAAAGGCCATCCGGGCGATTAGAGCCTCAAAGGGCACAGCCGAGGCGGTGAGCGACGCTGAGATCGTCAAGGCCCAGAAGTTGATGACTAGACTTGAAGGGATAGGGGCAGAGCCTGCGAGCGCGTCCACGATCGCGGGGCTCAAAAAACTCGTGGGTCAGGAAATCATCAAGAGGGATGAATGCGTGGTGTGCGTGGCGACGGGGCACATGCTTAAAGACCCAGAGGAGGCAATAAGGGTCTCGGAGCGTCCGCGGGAGGCTCTGGCGAGGTATGAAGAAATATTGAGAATGTTGAGGTGATGAAATGCGCCCGAGAGAGGCTTACGATCGGACATTAGGGCTGCTGCAAAAACACCACGAGTGGTTTAAGACAGTTTTGCCGCTGATAGCTAGCGAAAACGTGCAATCCCCAGCGGTTCGGGAGGCGCTCACCACCGATTTTGGAGGGCGTTATGCTGAAGGCATGCCGGGAGAGCGGGTCTACGCCGGATGCACCTATATCGACCAAGTCGAGCTGCTTGCGATGGAGCTGGCCCGAGATCTCTTCAAGGCGGAACATGCGAACGTGCAGCCAGTTTCGGGTGCTGTCGCCAACCTAGCCATGTATACGGCACTAACAGACCCCGGAGACACCATGATGTGCCTTTCCATAGCCGCCGGAGGGCACATCACCATGGGGAAGAAGAAGTTTGGAGGAGCGGCCGGGGCGGTCCACGGTCTGGAGATTGAGTATTTCCCCTTCGATGAGAAGAGCATGAACATCGATGTCGACACGGCCGCCAAGCGAATAGCCGAGGTGAAGCCGAAGCTCGTGACCTTCGGGGGGAGCTTATTTTTGTTTCCGCACCCGGTCAAAGAGTTAAGCGAAGTAGCCAAGGAGCACGGCGCGCACGTAGCATACGACGCCGCCCATGTTATCGGCCTGATTGGAGGTGGCCAGTTTCAGGATCCCCTGCGCGAGGGCGCCGAGGTAGTGACCTGCAGCACCCACAAGACTCTTCCAGGCCCCCAGCACGGAATGATTTTATGTAAAAAGGAGCTGGCGGACCCAATAAACAAAGGAGTATTCCCAGGTATGGTAAGCAACCACCACCTGCACGCTGTGGCGGGTCTTGCGGTGGTTCTCGCGGAGATGTTGGAGTTCGGGAAGGAGTACACGGCGCAGATAGTGAAAAACGCAAAGGCTCTCGGAAAGGCGCTTCACGACCGGGAATTGGCAGTTTTATGTCCAGATCAGGGCTTCACGGCTTCGCACACCCTCGCCATAGACGTCACCAAGTACGGAGATGGGGGGGTGCTCGAGCGAAAACTCGAGCAAGCCAACGTGATACTCAACCGGGAGCTCTTACCTTGGGACCCTCGGCAAGGAAGGCACTTTAGGAATCCCAGTGGCATAAGGCTGGGAACGTCTGAGGTGACGAGGCTCGGCATGAAGGAGAGCGAAATGGAGGAGATAGCTGAGTTCATCAAACGGGTGATTATCGATGAGGAGGAGCCCAAGCGCGTCGTGGCTGGCGTGGCTGAGTTCAGGCGCGATTATCAAAAGGTTCATTACTGTTTTGAATCTGCGACCCAGGCGTACGAGTACGTGAAAATACGTTGATCTAGTCACGAAAAAATTTTAAATTTGAAGTTTAACCATCTAGCCAAAGCTTTTAGACCCCCATTTCCACTGTTTTCTTGTGTTTCCACTCGAACCAAAGGAGTTAACACCTTGTTTGGAGAAAATACGTGCTGTAATGTTTGTTTTTAAAATAAACTGCTATAAGACACTAAAATCGAATTGGGAGTATTTTCGGTGACCCCTCCCCTAAATAGACAAGAAATCACTTCTTTGAGTTTAATATAGGGATAATACGTTGGTAGCGTCAAACAGCACCACAAATATGTGTCGACGTGTCGTTAGGTCTCCACTTCCAGCATTGAACAATATTGCAGCGAAAATAAGTAAGTTAGATACAAAAATTTTCTCAATTTTTAAAGTAAAAGTGCAAATTTTTCACAGTATCGTTTTTATGTGGTACTCCCCCTTTCCCCACTGCCGTTCTGTTAGGAGGCTGGTATCGTTTGGAATCTGAGCTTAAGGAAAGGCTAGAGGAGTTTCTCCACGGGAAAGAGATTTCCAAAGAGCTTCGCAAGATAACAGCAACTGGGCGCAAATCGTTAGTGGTCGAGTTCGAGAATCTCCTTGAGTTTGACAAAGAGCTAGCGAAGGGTCTACTTGATGCTCCATCGGGTTTTTTTGACGCCGCCGATGCTGTGCTTGAGGGAATAACGAAGATTCCTGGCATGCGTCTCCGTGTCAAGGGGTTGCCGGAAATCATCGAAATTCGCCACATTCGTGCTGAACATGTGAGTGAATTCATCCAGGTTGAGGGCATCATGACTCGATCGGGCGAGGTTAAGCCAGAGGCGAAGGAGGCGGTGTTTAAGTGTAGGCGTTGTGGCGAGGAGAACAGGGTGCTACAGGTGGGCGAGTTTTTCAGGGAACCACTTTCCTGTGAGAACCCCAATTGTCGCAAGAAGGGCCCATTCGATTTAGTGGTTGAGAGCACGGTATTCCGCGATTGGCAGAGCATTTGCATACAGGAACCTCCCGAAAAACTCCGTGGAGGCCGGATGCCCCGGAGATTGGATGGCATAATCAGGGACGATTTTGTCGACAAAGCGGTGCCCGGTAATCACGTGACCATAACAGGAGTGCTCCGAGTGTTTCAAGAGAGGCAACGCAGGGAACGCAGGACGACTTTTCGGAAAATCCTGTTTGTGAGTCATATAGATGTCAGGCAGAAGGGTATTGAGGAGTCCGAGTTGACGGAGGAGGACGAGAAGAAAATAAAAGAACTTGCCAAAGATCCTTGGCTCAGAAATAAAATCATTCAGTCAATAACCCCTGCGATTCATGGGTACGAAGTTGTCAAGGAAGCGATAGCGCTCCAGGTCTTTGGGTGCAATCCGCTTGAGTTGCCGGATGGAACTAGAATCCGCGGCGATACCCATATTCTCCTCTGTGGAGACCCTGGCACTGCAAAATCACAGATACTTAAGTGGATGGCAAATGTCGCTCCCCGCGGTCTCTACACTTCGGGAATGAAGGCGACTGGCGCCGGTCTTACCGCCGCGGCAGTTCGCGATGAAATAAGCGGGGGATGGACTCTCGAGGCTGGAGTCCTCGTCATAGCTGACGGTGGGTTGGCAAGCATTGATGAGTTTGAAAAGATGGGCCAGGATGATGCAGCTGCAATTTTGGAGTCGATGGAGCAACAAACGATTAGTGTAGCTAAGGCCGGAATCATTGCAACCCTTAATACCCGCACAGGGATTCTTGCAGCCACCAACCCAAAGTTCGGCAGGTTTGACAAAAACATACCACCCGCCCAGCAGCTGGCTCTAGATCCAGTAATGCTTTCCAGGTTCGATCTAGTGCTCTTGATGCGCGATGAGCCTCGTGCCGATTACGATCGCTCGATGGCACAGCATATTTTGCAGATGCATACAGCCCCAAAGAAAGTGGTGAAGGCCCCCTTTGACCCAGATTTCCTGCGCAAAATTATCATTTATGCGCGCAAAAACATCGAACCCAAAATGGAGGATAGGGAGGCTCAAAAAATGATAGAGAACTTCTTTGTTGATTGGAGAAAAGTCGCAGCAGAGGGGGCCCCGCTCCCTATTACAGTTAGACAGCTAGAGGCGCTCATACGGCTGGCTAAGTCAAATGCTAGAATGAGACTGAGTGACCGTGTGACAGTAGAAGATGCGAATCGCGCGATAAACCTTATAAAAACTTGCTTGAAAGAGGCGGGGATGGACACGGAGGCGAATGTTGTTGATATCGACTTGCTCATGACGGGCATACCAAAGTCTCAGCGCGAGAGGCGTCAGCGGGTACTTGAGATAATCAAAGAGCTGGAGGGGCAGTATGGCGGAGCAGCACCTATTGAAAAAGTAAAGATTCAAGCTGGGGCAGAGGGCATCAGAGAGAGTTTTGTGGAGTGGATGATTGATGAGGAGAAAAAGAGGGGTTACCTCTACTCCCCCACACCGGAGACGGTCAGCCGGGCGGTGAGATAGTATGAAAACGAATGTTCGTGTTTTGAAGGATATGCCGGAGGTAAAGTTGATTCGGAAACAACTGGGCCCCTTTACAGCTGGAGATGAGGTAGAGCTTTGGGCGTGGGAGGCGGCGGCCCTTGAGCGCCACGGAATTGCCGTGCCGATTCAAAAGCCCACGCCTGCTGAGCTCCGGAAATTGATTCTTGCGGAGGAACGCAGCTCCGAGCTCGCGCCGTTACCCGATAATTTTTATCCATCGGTCGCGCGCGAGGTTTCGGCATTGCAGGCGGCAGGCGATCTTGAAAAAGCAGGTGGATTAAAGGATAAAACTCTGGCTCTAACAGAAATCAGGCTCCCTAAGCTCGTTCGACTAGCGCTTTCACCCGAGGGGCCCAGCGGGCTATCAATAGAAGAACATTTCCTGATCAATCGCTTGGCCGATGTGCTTGATGGCTGGAGCCGAAGGCTGAGCGACTTATTTGAGAAGGCTGGAGAGGAGGTAGGAAAAAATGAGCGCGGAAGGTCTATTCAGCACGTTGCTGGAGACGAAACCGATATTCAAAAACCGAGAGTACCTGCGCCCGAGCTACACACCGGAGGAACTGCCACACAGGGATGAGCAGATTCACCAGCTCGCTCGGATACTTGCGGCGCCGTTGCGAGGGGAGACTCCGTCAAACATTTTCATCTATGGCAAGCCGGGGACGGGTAAGACCGCAAGTGTGAAGTATGTGGTGAAGGAGCTCGAACGCGTCAGCGATCGCGCGCCGCTAAAGGTGGGAGTAGTCTACCTGAATTGCGAGATAGTGAATACCAAATACCGTATACTCGCACATCTTTCGGATATTTTCTTGGAGAAACTCAAGAATAGCCGTGGAGAGGAATTTTTAAGATCTGCTGGACTTCCCAAGCACGTTCCCATGACTGGCTGGCCGACGGATGAGGTTTACCATAGTCTCTTTAAGGCGCTGGATGAAGATCGACAGCTCGCGGTGATAGTACTCGATGAGATAGACAAGTTGGTGCAAAAGAGCGGTGATGAGGTTCTCTACAACCTGACACGGATGAATTCGGATTTGAAGAACGCGAAAGTTGCAATCGTAGGCATATCAAATGACACAAACTTTATGGAGTACCTAGACCCTCGCGTGCGAAGCAGTCTCAGTGAGGAAGAGTTGGTATTCCCTGCCTACAATGCGCTTCAACTCAAGGATATCTTGGAAAAAAGGGCCAAGATAAGCTTCATGGACGGCGTAATTGGCGGCGGCGTGATTCAACTTTGTGCGGCTCACGCAGCTAGGGAGCATGGTGATGCCAGACGGGCCCTAGATTTGCTTCGTGTCGCCGGGGAACTTGCAGAACGTGAAGACGCAGAAGTTGTCGTAATTGAGCATGTCAGGCAGGCGCACGAGAAGATAGAACAGAACAAGATGGTTGAGATAATTCGGACGTTGCCCACACAGTCAAAGTTGGTGCTCTACAGCATTGTGTTGTTGGTGGAGAGAACTCCGCGCAGGATAGTGAGCGGTGACGTGTATGAGATATATCAGGATACGTGTCAGCAGGGCGGACTGGATGTGCTAACACAGCGCCGTGTGAGCGACTTGGTTTCGGAGTTGGATATGCTTGGGGTCATCAGTGCACAAATTGTCAATAAGGGGCGCCACGGGAGAAC
>JAUWXQ010000048.1 GCA_030616305.1 Hadesarchaea archaeon | reverse complement strand
TGATCCGATATCGGCAAAATTGCGCGACGAACTCGCGAAGTACCCAACGGTGCACAGTATGGGCGCTACACTTCCTCTGAAGATAACTAGCGTTGGACAGACGCAAATCATGAAGATTATCTTAAATCCAACTATCAAGAGAGAAGGAATAGAAGATTTAGCAGCAGAAATCGAAATGGTTGCTAAAGAGCATCGCGCACTGGAGTACCTATACGATTTCCGCGAGGGTTACAGACGCCAGTATATTTCCAGCTAGTCTGTTTACTAATAATCTTGCAGGACTGACAAAGAATCTCGCCATTAAACTGCATCAAGGGCTTAACAATTTACTAAACTTCTAAATCGACTAGAACCTGATCGCTCGCGTTGGGCAAACCGAAACGCAAAGTCCGCACTCGTAGCACTTGACGGAATCCACCTTGGCGACTCTCCCAACCACACGGATCGCATCATACAAGCAGTAGCGCTCGCATAAGCCACATGCGTTACACCTCGAAGCTATCACCTCAACAGGCTTGGCCGTCGTGCGGAATGGTTGCTCGGGCAGATGCCGGAGAGCTATTCCTTTGAGGTCATTTGTGGTGTTATAACCCTTCGCGCGCATGAATTTCGCCATCTCATCCGCCATAAGTCCGTAAATCTTACGTCCTCGGATAATCGCCGCAGTGGAAATCTGTACTGCTGACGCCCCTGCCATGATGAACTCTATTACATCCCGTCCAGTGGTGACGCCGCCAGCACCGATTATCGGTATCTTCACGACGCGCGCGATGTCCGCCACGCACCTGACTGCGAACGGCTTGATTGCTGGCCCTGAGAGCCAGCCATGACCGTGGGAACTCCCGAGCATCGGCATCGCGTTCTCCACATCGATAGCCAAACAGGGGCCGATTGCATTTATCGCGACTATTCCGTCCGCGCCAGCTTCTTCCACCACCCGCGCGAACTGAGCCACATCAGGCACGTTCGGGCTGAGTTTCACGAAAACCGGAATCTTCACCGTTTCCTTCGCCGCCTTTGTTGCCTCCACAACAGGGGCTGAATCGCTCAAGTAGTGTGTTGAGAGTTCAAGCGCATCTACCCCTGCTGCCGCAACTTTTGGCGCAATCTCCCGAACTTCCTCTGCACTGTAGCCTATACTCGCTATCAGAGGTAACCCTGTTTGCTTTGCCATGGGATACTCATGTTTGAGCCAATGGTCGAGAGGAATGTCGCTCCACAACTCGGCATTCATCAGGCTGTCCTTTACCTTAATGATACAGGGGCGAGGCACATGAGCCAGCGTAGTGCTCACCGTCTTTGCCACCAGCCCGCCAGCGCCTCCCTCTGCAGCCTTCACCAGACTATCACCATCGCGCGTGGTCGGTCCAGCTGCTGGCATGATGGGGGTCTTAAACTTCAAACCACAAATTTCAACTGAAAGGTCCACCACTTCATCGCCTCCTTATTAAGCCAAGTTTTTGCCAAAGTTTCTCCGCCGACTTCCTCGCCACCTTCACTACCTCTGCCTCCTCCATCGTCTGCATTTTTCGATCACGCATGAGCACATTTCCTCCGACAATCACAGTATCCACATCATCACCGTCTACCGCGTTCACTATGTGTCCAACCACGCTCTCAGAGCGCAAGGGTGTTGGAGCGAGCGCGGGGTCTATAATGATGATGTCGGCCAACTTCCCGCGTTCGATGGAGCCGAGCTCGTTCTGAAGCCCGTATAACTCTGCCCCTCTAATCGTTGCCATTTCCAGCGCTTCCATCGGCGATATTGCTCGGGGGTCCCGAAGAGCAACCTTTTGTAGAAGGTAGGCCGCCCGGATGTTCTCGAATCCGTCGAAGACATACCCATCGTTGCCTAGCCCTACCGAAATTCCCACTGAAAGCATCTTCATCACCGGCGCGACCCCAACTGCGTTTAGCATATTACTCATAGGGTTATGTGCCACTTTAGCGCCTCTCTTCTTGATGATTGCCAACTCGTCATCGTTGACGTGGACACAGTGCGCTAGCACAACATCCGACGCAAGCAGGCCGGTATCATTCAATCGCTCGATAGCTCGCTTGCCATAATGCTCATAGTTGTGATAGACATCGGCCAGTCCCTCCGAAGCATGGATGCTCACGGAAACCTTGTAGCGGCTAGCCAGCTCCCTAACATAGCGGAAGAGTTCATCGGAAACAGCGGAGGAAGCGCATATGCTGAACATCCCTTGCACGCGACGTGCCCGCTCCTTCTTCAACTTGCGGATGAAGCGCTCGTTTTCCTTCGTGCCCCTTGCTCCTTCGGCATGGGTACGGCGCTCCGTTGCCTCAAATGCTATGATACCGCGAATCCCGGACTGCTCGACCGCTGAGGCGATTTTGTCCAATACCCCTAGCACGGCGTTCGGGCCTGCGAAGGTATCCGCAAACAGGGTGGTACCTGTCTTTATGAACTCAAGGCAGGAGATGAGGGCGCTTGCATACGCGTCTTCCTTTGTCATCGCCTCCTCCATCGGCCACCGCGCGCGTTGTAAAATCTGCGAGAAATCGGTGGGGGGTTCTATCTTCAGTGGGGCACCGCGTAGGAACACGCGGTAGAGGTGGGTGTGGGAGCAAATCAGGCCAGGCATGACAATTTTGCCGCGGGCATCGATAACATCCTCTGGCTTGCCCGTCCTTGCCAAACCGCGCTTCACGGAAACTATGCGGCCATCATCGACAGCCACAGAACCATCGGCGATAATTCGGCGATCTCTATCCATCGTAACAATCAAACCGTTTTTTATCAACAGGTCAACCGTGTCAATCCCTGTGAAGGAAACTGCGGGAGTAGATTTAAACTTTAGCTAAACTTTAGCGTATACAAAACCAAATAAGTCCCACGAATCACTTGGGTATGGTGAAATATGTCTGAATTTTCCGTGGCAGCGATGGCCAAGCTCATCCGAAAAGTTGCCAAGGTCCGCGTCTCACGCAGCGCTGCTTTGGAGCTCGGCGCTGAGCTTGAAGAGCAGGGGTTCAAGATATCAAGCGAGGCTCTGAAACTCGCCCAACACCGTGGAGCTAAAACTGTAAACAAAGGCGATATCCGGGCGGCCGCTACAAGGATGCGTAAGTGATTGTGAATTTGTTTGGTGACACCCTTGACTGAACTAGTCATCCGAAATGCTAGATTGGTCCTGCCCGAGGGAATCGTGCGGGGGGAGCTGTCTATCGAGGGCGGATGCATTCGCGAAATTGTGGTAAGCGGGTTGGCAAAGGGCGACCAAGAAATAGACGCTAAGGACAGGATCGTAATGCCGGGTGTCATCGATGCACACGTTCATTTTTATGATCGAAAGTTATTGCACCGTGAAGATTTCCACAGCGGTAGCACTGCGGCTGCCGCTGGTGGTATCACGACCGTTATCGTGGCGCCGCTTAACACCCCGGTCATAACATCCAGAAACATAAAAAATGTCATCAGAGCAGGGCAGAAGAACAGCCTCGTCGATTTCGCAATCCATGCAGGCAATATGACAGCCGAGTCCGTAAAAAACTCGGTGAAAATCGCATCACTCGGCGTCAAGTCGTTCAAGGCCTCCACCTGTGCCCCTCACACCATTGGATACAAAACGCTTGAAGAGCTGATGAAAATAGTGAAAATTCTTGGCGGCGTTACTCTCGTGCATGCGGAAGACGATGGGATAATTCGAGAAAAAACACAAGAACTTCTGAATAATGGCCGAACGGATCCACTTGCCCATGCCGATGTGCGTCCTAACGAGGCGGAAGAGAAAGCTGCGAAGAAAGTAGTTAACGTGGCCAAGCGCACGGGCTCCAAGCTTCACCTAACCCCTATCACGACCCACCAAGGTTGCGAAGTAGTTTCGGATTCGAAGAAAAAAAGGCTAAGGGTGAGCGCGGAGACCTGCCCTCACTTCCTAATCTTCACGAGAGACGACATTGCAAGGTTCGGCCCATTTTTGAAAGTGAACCCTGCTCTTAAGACGAGCGAGGATCGCACCGCCCTCTGGAACGCTCTCGCCACGGGGATAATTGACATAGTCACGACTGACCACTCGCCATGCACGAGGAAGGAAAAAGAAGGGGGCTGGAAAAATATTTGGGGAGTTCCAGCAGGACTTCCTGGTGTGGAGACCCTTCTGCCGCTAATGCTCAACGAGGGTGTGGCTAAGGGAAGGCTGACCCTAGAGAAGATGGTCGATGTCCTATGTACAAGACCTGCTCAAATTTTCGGCTTTTATCCGCATAAAGGTGTCATTCGCGAAGGCTCTGATGCGGATCTCGTGATGGTAGATCTTCAACAGGAAATTGTAATCACGTCCGGAAAACTTCACCAAAAAATCAACTGGACGCCATACGAAGGCATGAAACTCAAGGGAATTCCCACAATGACGATATCCCGAGGGGTGGTATTGATGGAAGATGGCGAAGTGATCGGAAAGCCCGAGCATGGGCAATTTTTGGCTATGTAGTCCTTATTTTTGTGGGAGATTCAATATTTTTCCACGCATACTGAGCAACTTCATAGTTCGAGCCGCCTTCTCCGGCTGATTGTAGACAGGCAACTCTGTACCCACCAAAACCTCGCGAACGTGTAAATTATCCTCGCCCCCGGGGGTCAAGTCAATCACTGGTTTACCTTTGGATTTCTTCGCTGCTTCCGCGATTCCCTGAATGTCCTCTGGCTCTAGGAGAGTTGATTTAATCGCATTTATCACCACCATGCCATCAACGGCTTTATCCGAAATCACCTGTCCTACCACGAATTTGTAGAGGTCTGCTTTGGCCTCGACCCCCAAATCAACGAAGCCCGAGATGTCTACGTGAGGATGTTTTTTGGAAATCTTCTTCACAGTCTCCGCTGAGGGTTCTGCGAGCACCAAGCCCTCCTGCGCAAGGGATCTTACCAAAAGCTTTGCTTGTCCAACGATATTTGTGATGACCGCAACTCGGTCCCCACGCATAGGCGGCTGCTTCGCCAACCCCTCAGCAACGGCAAAAATCTCCTCGATACTCCGCGCCTGAAATGCCCCTGCCTGTTTAAGCGCGGCATCAAAAATTTTCTCGTGTTCTGAGCCACCCTTAAACACTACAACGGGTTTAGCTTTCGCTGCTTCGCTAATCGCTCCGACCAGTTTTCTTCCCTCCTTGGCGGTTTCTAAGTAAACACAGACGACCTTTGTCTCCTTGTCCTGTGCTAGATACCGAAGCATGCCCACCATACCAATACCTAAACCATCCCCAATACATGCGAACTTGCTTACTCCAACGCCGTGAAAACGTGCCCAATCGAGCATCGCGGCTGCGAGCCCGCCGTCCTGTGAAATCACGGCGATGTGTCCTCGCTTGGGTGTAAGACCTCGCACAGGTGTGGCCATGAGACCATTCGTGGTGTTGATTATTCCCATCGTCGCCTTTGGTCCGAGCAAGAGAAGCCTCCCTCTTTTCGTTAAGCTAGCAAGTCCTTCCCGCTGTTTTTGCGCTAACTCATCTGATATCAGAACCAACGCCTTTGTCTTTTTAGCAAGCAAGCTTGACAAATTTTTTGTAAGAAGGTCTTTTGGCAATAAAACCACTGCTAGGTCGCAGTTCATAGGTACTTTAGTCAGTTTTCTCATATACCCCTCAAGCTTCCCGCTGAGGTCTACACCGTAAACCTTGCCTTTTGTAAATTTAGAAATGTTAGAAGCCAGCGAGCGGAAGAACGTGGCGGACGCAGCTCCCGCTCCCTTTAACTCCGATGCGCCTATGAGCACGACTGATTTCGGCTCGAAGAAAACCTTGAGTCCTGACGACATCATTTGCTCCTCCCAAGGACTATCCTAGCGTCTGCAGCGATCGCGCCTTTGCCCGCCTCAAATGTGAAGATTGGATCTATGTCCAGTTTGTTTATCTCTGGGAACTCGTGTGCGAGCTGGCCGACCTTTTGGATGATACCCGCAAGAGCGTTCACATCTGCTGGGGACTCGCCACGGATTCCCTCTAGCACGGGATAACCCTTGATTTCCTGAATCATTTCGCGCGCATCCTCCACGCTGAGAGGGGCAAGCCTGAAACTAAAATCATTGAACACATCAGCCCAAAATCCCGCCAAACTGAAGCGCACTGTGGCTCCAAAGGATGGATCCTGCAGGGCACCGACGATGACCTCACGAGCTGGTGGGAGATACTCTTGGACGGTCACGCCGATGATGTCTGCGTCGGGTTTGTACTCTCGAACGTTGTTAACTATTTCACCGAAGGCCTGGCGAAGCTCTAACTCAGAACTAATCCCAACCCTCACGCCTTTTGCCTCGCTCTTGCTCGGGATGTCTGGGGAGGCTACCTTTATCGCCAGAGGGTAGTGAATCTCGCGTGCGATCCTAATTGCCTCGCCTAAATCCCTCGCGAGTTCTGTTCGGTTGACCGGCACGCCCCACGCTGCAAGTACCTGCTTAGACTCCAGCTCGAGAAGTTCGTACTTGTCGTTCTTCCCAGCCAAATGGATAATTTCGACCACTTTTTTCTTCGCCGCAACCAACCAATCACCAGAAACACACTAACATGTCAGGAAGTTATATAAAAAATTTCCCTAAAATCAACAAAATACGCCTATATTGGCCATAATCTATTTTTGGACATAATTTATGCTTTAAATTTATAATATCAAGATAATTTTTGCGGTAAATAATAAACAAGAAGCATTTTACCTGTTTTAGTTGCGGGATTTACAGTACTTGACGTCGATTTAAAATTTTCCATGCCTCATCGCCACGTTACAGGCGCCCTCGCTAGTCACTGCGCATGGCCCTATTGGGTGTTCCTGCGTACAAGCTTTACCGAAAAGCGGGCATTCACTCGGATATATCACTCCTCTCAAGACCTCCCCGCACCTACATCCCTTTGCGAACTCCACGGAATCTTTGACCTGAACGCCAAACTTTTTGCGCGCGTCATAATTTTCGAACTCCTGCCTAAGCTCAAACGCCGATTTCGGCACCACCGGGAACCCGCGCCACCTCTTGTCCACAACTTCAAACACCTCGCGCATCTTCTCCTGTGCGACCACGTTTCCCTCGGGGCGGACCGAACGGGTGTACTCGATCTCAACCTCGTGCCTTCCATCGCGCAGTTGCTTCAGCAATATCCATATCCCCAAGAGAACGTCGACGGGCTCGAATCCCGCGATTACCTGCGGTACCTTGTAGTCCTCCGAGAGCGGCTCGTAGGGCTTAGAGCCGATTACGGTCGAAACATGGCCGGGACAGATAAAGCCGTCTATGTTTGTTTCACCCGATGCCAACAAAAACTCCATTGCGGGAGGAATAAGGCGATGGCAGATGAGCAGGCTGAAGTTCTCTGGTGGCCCTCGAAGCACCTCTGCAGCGATCGATGGGGCCGTGGTTTCGAAACCTATTGCGACATGCACGACCTCCTGCTTGGGGTTTCGACATGCTATTTCAACTGCATCCGCCACGCTGTAGACAATTCGAACGTCGGCACCGTCGGTCTTTGTCCCTGCCAGCGTGTTCTTGGTACTTGGTACGCGAAACATGTCGCCAAAAGTGGTGATTAAAATGCCCTGCCTCGCGAGTTCAATAGCTTCATCGATTTCAGCAGCCGGTGTGCAACATACTGGGCATCCTGGCCCGCTGAATACTTCTAAATTATCCGGGAGCAGCGATCTGAGCCCAAAACGTGTTATCGTCTGTTCATGCGAGCCGCAAACGTGGACAAATTTCACATGTCTGTTGGGTATAAGTTCTTGTATAGCGCTGACGATTTTAGTGGCTAATTTTTTATCCCGGTATTTTTCTAGCAGTGCGCTAACCATTTTCCCCACCCAAAACCATTTTAATAGGTGATACTGCCTATAACCACGGTGTGCTGTTGAAAATCTTAGTTGCAACAGATTTCCATGGGACTTCAAACGCCGAAAACTACCTAGCTAAACTCATCGAGCGAGGCTGCGATTGCCTCATTTTGATTGGAGACCTGACCCAATTCGGACCTCCTGAAGTGGCCCAGAGCCTAATTGAGCGGGCTAAGGCTGCAAACGTACCTATATTCGCGGTGCCGGGGAACTGCGACCCCAAGCAAATCCTGCATGTGCTCGACAAGTACGGTGTGAACCTCCATGGAAAATGCGAAAAATTTGGAGAGGTCTCCTTTTGTGGGCTTGGGGGCTCCAATCTGACCCCATTCAACACTCCCTTCGAACTCACAGAGATAGAAATCCAAGAAGAGTTAGCGGCCTTCCCTTGTGGTGATGACGACAAATTGGTGCTCGTGACCCACGCGCCCCCTTACGGAACAAAAGTTGACGAAATCAAAGCAGGCACCCATGTTGGAAGCAAGAGCATCAGACAGTTC
>JAUWXQ010000034.1 GCA_030616305.1 Hadesarchaea archaeon | reverse complement strand
ATTACGTGAAAAAGCTCGAGTAAACTGATCCAAATGGTTCACCACTACATCCCGAATGTACAGGAGATTCGGGAGCAGATGCTGGGTGAGATTGGTGTCGCGAATATAGATGAGCTATTCGCAGACATCCCGCCCAAAATTCACCTCAAACGCAAGCTGAATCTACCCGCAGCGATGTCGGAACTTGAGGTAAAGCGTCATGTGAAGGCAATGCTTTCTAAAAACAAGCCTTTCACCCGGATGCCGTCCTTCCTCGGCGGGGGTGTCTGGCCTCATCACGTTCCTGCCCACGTCCGCTCACTGGTTCAACGTGCCGAATTTTTGACCTCATACACTCCCTACCAAGCGGAAGTTAGCCAGGGGATACTCCAAGCGTTGTTCGAGTATCAGAGCCTTATCTGCGAGCTCACGGGCCTCGAGGTCACGAACGCATCGATGTACGACTGGGCGACCGCGCTAGGCGAGGCGGCGCTCATGTGCGCCCGCGTGACGAGGCGTAGAAAGTTCATCGTGCCTGAGCTCATCTCCCGGGAGCGGCTCTCGGTGCTGCGAAATTATGCGTCGGGGCCAGCTCTGAAGATTGTTGGGGTCGGATATGACAGCCATACCGGGCAGTTAGACCTCGACCAGCTTCGCAAGGAACTAGCCGAGGATATCGCGGGAGTTTACATCGAGAATCCCAGTTACTTGGGTTTCTTGGAGACGCAGGTCGATGAGATCGCCGACGCCGCGCACCGAGCGGGAGCACTATTCGTGGTCGGCGTCAATCCGGTCTCCTTGGGACTCCTCAAGGCGCCGGGGGACTATGGAGCTGACATCGTGGTCGGGGAAGGACAGCCATTGGGCAACCAGGTCAACTTCGGCGGGCCAGCGCTTGGCATATTTGCATGTAGCAGCGAGGAGAAGTTAATCCGACAGCTCCCGGGTCGCCTCGTGGGGATGACGACGACACTCGACGGAAAGCTACGCGGATTCACGATGGCGCTGCAGACTCGCGAGCAGCACATCCGGCGGGAGCGGGCGACATCGAATATATGTTCAAACGAGGCACTCTGCGCGGTTTCGGCAGCGATTTATCTCACTTCGCTTGGACCGAGAGGGTTCCGTGAGTTGGCTGAGATTTGCGCGGCGAACGCTAGTTATGCGATGAAGCGGCTAGATGCGATTAGGGGATTGGAAACACCCCTCTTCAGCTCACCGCACTTCAACGAGTTCACACTCAGGTGTACCAAACCAAAACTCACAATTGAGAAGCTCAACGCCAGACTTCTCAAGCAGGGGGTTCAGGGCGGCAAGCCGATTCGCGGCGAGTTTCCGAAACTAGGTGAGGCGTCTCTTCTATGCACTACGGAACTGCACACAAAGGAAGACATCGATAGGCTCGTGGAGGTCGCCGCCCAGGCAGTAGGGGGTAAAGGATGACTTACCGCCAAGCGCGCTGGGCACGCGGGGAGTGCTTAGAACCGCTGGTATTTGAGTTGAGCAGAGCGGGTCGTAAAGGAGTTTCTTTGCATCCGGAGGTGCCCGCCCGCATAAAAATTCCTGATAATCTCACCCGTCGCTCGCTGGAGTTGCCAGAACTATCTGAGCCACAGGTCGTAAGGCACTACACACGACTCTCCCAGATGAACTACGGCGTTGACTTGGTTTTCTATCCAATTGGGTCTTGCACGATGAAGTACAACCCGAAAGTTTGCGACGAACTAGCCGGTGCAGAGGAGGCCGCTTGTATCCACCCCCACCAAGCCGAGGAGACCGTTCAAGGAGCATTGGAGCTGATGTATAGGCTCGAGCGTTATCTAGCTGAGATAGCAGGGGTTTCACGGGTGTGCTTGCAACCATCAGCGGGGGCGCACGGTGAGCTTTTGGGCATGTTGCTTGTTCGCGCATACCACAAGTCTAAAGGGGAGAGTCGAACCGAGGTGATCGTACCGGATTCCGCGCACGGCACGAACTTCGCGAGCGCTGCAATGGCGGGATTCAATGTCATCATAGTCCCATCGAATAACCGTGGAAGGGTGGACCTGAAAGCACTCCGCGCGGCTGTTTCGGAGAAGACAGCAGCGCTCATGCTGACGAACCCAAACACGTTAGGGTTGTTTGAGGACGAAATATCAGAGATTGCGAAGACAGTTCACACGGCTGGGGGATTGCTCTACTACGATGGGGCGAACATGAATGGAATTCTGGGCAAAGTTCGTCCAGGGGACATGGGCTTCGATATAGTTCACTTCAACCTCCACAAGACATTTTCTACTCCTCACGGGGGTGGAGGTCCTGGCGCTGGTCCGGTAGGAGTGGTTCGTAAACTGGAGAAGTTTCTGCCGGGACCTGTGGTGGAGTACGACCGAAGACGTAAGCGTTACTACCTCGACTACAACCGCCCCAAGTCTATCGGTAAGATTAGATCATTTTATGGAAATTTCGGAGTGCTCGTGAAGGCCTACACCTATCTCTTGATGATGGGCAAAGAGGGACTTGAGGAAGTGGCAGAAACGGCTGTTCTTAACGCGAATTACATCATGAGGAAGATGGCAGACGTTGGGGGATTCGAGGTCAAGTTTAACGGTCCCTGCAAACATGAAGTTGTCTTCAGCGCAGAGCCCCTCAAACGCGAGACCGGTGTAACCGCACGCGATGTGGCAAAGCGTCTACTCGATTACGGCATGCATGCACCTACCTATTACTTCCCGCCGATCGTCCCTGAGGCGCTCATGGTTGAGCCCACCGAGACAGAGACAAAAGAGGAGCTGGATCGCTTCGTTGCCGCGATGGATGAGATAGCGGAGGAGGCCCGATTGAGCCCTGAGAAGTTGCGGGCTGCTCCCACCGCCACCGCGATTGGGAGGTTGGACGAGGTCAAAGCCTCCCGAGAACCTATTTTGAGTTGGAAAATGTATCGTAAACTGGCGAAGTGATGAAAAAGCTAGGCTTGATTGTCAACCCCATAGCAGGCATGGGCGGTCGTGTGGGGTTGAAGGGCACTAATGGCGCAGATGTTGTTGCTAAAGCTCTAAAGCTCGGCGCAAAGCCAGTTTCCTCAGCTAGGGCAGTGGAAACTTTGCGGGTTTTAACGCGAGCTGGGGTGGAGTTCGAACTGATAACTTACCAAGACGAGATGGGGGCGGCGGAGGCAAGCGAGGCAGGTTTAGAAGCTCGAGTTGTTGGGCGCATAACCTCAGGTCAAACTACAGCGGAAGACACGAAAAACGCAGCTGGGGAGATGCTTGAGCTGGGAGTCGATCTCATCCTCGCCGCTGGCGGAGACGGCACGATGAGTGATATTATCGAAGCGATAGGAACTCAGGTGCCAGTTCTGGGCATTCCAACAGGCGTCAAAATGCATTCTGCGACGTTCGCCAATACCCCAGAATCAGCGGGTCAAGTTGCGGCACATTTTTTGAGCGAGGGACTACCGCTTCGGGATGCTGAAGTTATGGACATAGATGAGGATGCTTACCGTGAAAACAGATTGATAGCAGAGCTGAAGGGTTACGCTCGAGTCCCCTATGAACCTGTGATGATGCAAACAACTAAAGAAGGCAGCACTGGATTTGAGTTGGCGGATCAGAAGGCGATCGCGCGATGGACGATTGAACTCATGGAGCGGGGGCGCATGTACATTTTAGGGCCAGGCACAACAACGCGTGCTGTTGCGGAGGAGCTAGGTATTTACAACTCGACGTTGCTTGGCGTCGACCTTATCCTAGATTTTAAACTTCTAGTACGCGATGTAAACGAACGACAAATTCTAGAAGCGATCAAGGGCAAACCAGCGACGATAATAGTAAGTCCGATAGGCAAGCAGGGTTTCATCCTCGGGCGGGGAAACCAACAGCTCAGTCCAGCAGTCGTGAGAGAAGTGGGGAAGAAAAATATTTTGGTGCTCACGACGCCTCATAAATTCTCGCTGACTCCAACTTTGAAGGTCGATACTGGCGATTCCGAGCTGGACGATGAATTTCGCGGCTACATCCCCGTCATCGTCGGCTATCTCCAGACTCGCATGGTTAAAGTAGTCTGATGGTAGTCCACTCCTCCAAAAATTAGTTTTATATGAAATGAGCGCGTGGTATTTTTCTTGATTGTTATGGCCTTGGAACTGACATTTATCCCTGCTCTCGTGGTGATACTTGTTACAGCAGCTTTAGGGAGGCTGCTATCTAAGGGGTTAAGACAACCTGCAATCTTCGGAGAGCTGCTTCTAGGGATGATTCTCGGGAATCTCATAATATTGGCAGGGTCCGCCCAAGCTCCTATATTCGATATCGCCGGTATTGGAATTTTGCTTCTTCTGTTTTTAACAGGCCTTGGCTTAAACTTCGAAGAATTCAAAAGGCTAGAAGTCGCATCCAGCATCGTCGCTATAACCGGCGTGATCTTACCGCTTGTTCTCGGGTATTTTGTGACGATCTACTTTGGGTTTTCTCACATTGTTGCATTGTTTGTAGGAGTTGCTTTGGTCGCGACTTCGATAGGAGTGGGTGCCTCGATCCTTGCAGAGCAAAGGATGTTACGGACTAGGTTAGGTACCCTGATTATGGGTGCAGCGGTAATCGACGATGTGATAGGCGTAGTGATGATGAGCGCTCTTATGGGTGTCGTCGCAACTGGTGCCGTGCCATTGAAGGAAACGTTTTTGCTTGTTTCCCTTGCTATTTTATTTTTCATTGTTTCTTTGACCGTTGGAATCAGGTTATTCAAAAAGCTCTCAGAAAAACTCACATTAGGAAGGGAGAATCTTCTGATGCTAGGGTTAATCATGGCGCTAGTATTTGGTCTGGCAACCCAAGGAATTGGGCTGGCGGCAATTATAGGCGCTTTTGTAGCCGGGGTGATCTTAGGTCAAAGTCATTATGCTAGGCGCCTCAGGGAACATGTTTCCTTGATAGGAGGCAGTTTCTTCATACCAATTTTCTTTGTGGCGACAGGTATGAGCTTCAATGTCGGCGCGTTTGCATCAATTGGCTTGTTTGCAGTGGTGTTGGTAGCTGTGGCGATCATCGGGAAAGTTGTTGGATGCGGGCTTGGCGCAAAAGCGTCAAAATTCAGCGGTAGGGAATCCTTCGCTGTTGGCATTGCCATGATACCAAGAGCAGGCGTGGAATTAGTCTTGCTAAAACTTGGGCTCGATTACGGCATAATAGGTGCGGATATAGCTTCTGCCATTCTCGTCATGGTTCTGGTCACCACTCTCGTCACGCCTCCGGCATTGTGGAATGCTTTGAAAATGGTCAAGTCCAAAAAGAGGTTTAATAATAACGCAGGAGTTTTAGTTGGGGGAAAAAGGCATGGCTGAACCAAGAAGAGTGGGGCCTGAATACTACGAACTCACAATTGAGAAGATAATGCAGACGGAAGATGTTCCCCTGATCGAGAAAGATGCACCAATAGATCGAGTTTTGGACATTTTGACAAAGAAGACACATGTGTGGGTTACCGATGGCAAGGGAAGCAAGAAGATCATCGGAGCGATAACGGAGCACGATGTTCTGAGTATTTTATCCCCACGACAAGTCCCCTATGCTTTTGGGCTCCCAGACCTAAGGGCGTTGCATCACGGCACAGTTGAAAATGTCATGTCAAAAAGACTCATCAAGTGTAACCCCAAGGACACTGTAACGGATGTATTGAGCAAGATGATAGAACATGGGATAAGAAGGCTCCCGGTTACGAAGCGGAATAACATCATAGTCGGCGAGATCAGATTGTATCACATCATAAAGGGGTATATTGCCGCTCGAAAGGAACTCAACTCACGTTAGGATTTACCCCTACTTTTCTCGCAGGCGGGTTACATTTTATTATTGGCATAGAATGTTTTATTGCGTCGGCGAGATAATCTTGGGGAGGACAGCGATGTTCGGAGAGGTATTCGAAGAGGAGCTAGGTCGCGAGTCGGTCTTTCGAGATGCGAGCAAGCTCTCCCCTGATTACGTGCCACCAATGCTTGTTCATCGTGAGGAGGAATTTCGCCAACTCACACGAATTTTTAGATCAGTAATCGAGAACAAGATGAGTCAGCACGTACTCATTACAGGCAGCGTTGGGGTGGGGAAGACCGCGCTCGCCCGGAGGTTCGGTGAGGAGCTAGAACCCAGAGCCAAGGGGCGGGGGGTCAACCTAACCTACCTCCACATCAACTGTCGCAAGGACAAGACGCCTTACTCGGTACTCGCTAAGCTTGTACAGCACCACAACCCGCGGTGGCCTTATCACGGGCTTGGCCCCGAGAAGCTCCTCGATATGGTCGTTACTTACTTGAACAGCCACGATGCCTATCTGGCGCTCATCCTGGACGAGCTCGATTACTTTGTTCAGCTGAACGGTCCCGACCTGCTCTACTCGCTGACTCGCGCGGCCGAGGAGTCAGGGGCGCCGAATCGCATAAGCATCATCGCGATAGCGCGGGATAAAAATTTTCTCCGCTTTCTAGACGCTGCGACTCAGAGTACCTTCATGCACAACGTTCTCCCCCTAGACCGCTACACAGCCCCACAACTGAAGGATATCCTGAATCAGCGAGTGGGGGAGGCCTTCAAGACAGGAGCAGTTGAGGATGAGACGGTTGAGATGATAGCTGAGATAGCATCGCGGTGGGGCGATGCGCGTTTTGCTCTCGAACTTCTCTGGCGGGCCGGGATGACGGTGGATGGTGAAGGAAAAGATATGGTGACCCCTGAATATGTACGCCAAGCGAAGGCCGAGGTTTACCCTGAGGTCAAGCGAGAGGTCCTACGAGAACTCCAGCTCCACGAGAAGCTAGCGCTGCTTGCCATAGCGCGGAAGCTTAGGGCCTCCAAGCAGGCTTACGCGTTGACGGAAGATGTTGAGAAAAGTTACCATGTGGTGTGCGAGGAGTACCGGGAAGAGCCCCGCGCACACACTCAATTCTGGGAGTACATCAAACGAATGGAGGGGCTTGGCCTGATTGATTTCAAGCCCTCGAGGTCCAGGCACCGCAGGCGGAGCCTCAAGGTCAGCATCCAAGAGATCCCGGTTACGTGGCTGGAGAAAGAAATGGAAAAACTGCTTGAAGGGCGCAAGTCATAGAAAATTGTTTTCAAAGCTTTTTACTCGGTTGGCATAAATCTTGTCGGGGTCGTGGGGTAGCCTGGTCTATCCTGCCGGCTTCGGGAGCCGGTGACTCGAGTTCAAATCTCGGCGACCCCACCACTACTTCCTTTTTTCCTGATCCGTTTTGGCTTCGGTGGCTTTAGATGGATAAGGCCCCAAAGCATAAGGACCAGCAGAGCTGCGATGAACAAATAAATAACCCCCTTTCCTATATCGCCCCCAGGCACCGAACCCCAGCTCCCAAAGCAGTAGAGCCTACCATCACTGGTTCCAACAAAGACCTTTCCATACGCAGCGGCTGGTGAGGCGCTTCCTGTGGTTCCTATATGGTGCTTCCAAATCAGTTCCCCGCTCTGCGCGTCAAGGGCGTAGAGGTATCCGTCTTGGGAAGAGATAAAAACTTTGTTATCAGCGACCGCAGGGGATGATTGTATAGGACCTTCAGTGAGATAGCTCCATTCCAATCCGCCGTTCAACGCGTTGATGGCATAGACGTAACCATCACTTGAGCCAAAATAGACGATGTTGCTGGCGACTGCAGGAGAAGATTCGATTTGTCCTTCCGTATCGAATTTCCAGAGGTTGTCTCCAGTGACCTCGTCTAGCGCGTAAAGGTTCCAGTCGTCCGAGCCGATGTAGACACGTCCGCCTGCGACTACCGGTGAGGAGGTGATTGCATAGTTATCAAGCGTCCTAGACCAGTTCACTGACCCATTACTTGTATGTAGGGCGTAAACAGCACCTCCCCACGTCCCTATGAAGACCAAGTTATTGTCAACGGCTGGCGATGAAGTGATTTTGTTTCCAAGATTCTTCTCCCAGATCCGCTGTCCTGTTGCGGCATTGATGGCGTAGACATAGTTGCCTGTCGAAGTGATGTAGACGACATTGTTAACGACCGCCGGTGAGGAGTAAATTGCATCCTGCGTGGAGTAACTCCAGAGTTTTTCCCCCGTTGTGGCGCTCAGACAATAGACGGAGTTGTCATGGGAACCGAAGTAAACGCGTCCATCAGAAACCGTTGGCGATGAAACCTCGCCTCCGGCCTCGAATCTCCAAAGTTCCCTTCCGTTGAGCACATTTATCGCGTAGAGGTACCCCTCGCTCGACCCCACGAACACCTTGTAGTTATCGATCACGGGCGAGGAAAGACTACCATCTACATCGAACGTCCACGCGATCTCGTCAGTATCAGGGGCGGAATAGTCGGAGTAGCTAGTGCGCTGTGCGTCATGCTTGAATGTTGGCCACTCTTGCGCTTGCGCAGGTCCTGCCAGCATAATGGTTGCGAGTATAATAATCGCGACTCTCACACTACCCCCAACGAATAATAAGTTCGGCCCTAATTAATGGCAACGACCTATCGTGTGGCTTTTGCGATGATGCCTCTGGCGGCTAGTAGCCCCGTAGCGGCTGCGGTGACTATCCCGCGGGAAAGCCCTGCGCCGTCACCCGCGACGAAGAGGTTGGGCACATTAGTTTCCATATTCTGGTTAACATTGATCTGCATGGCGTAGAGCTTCACCTCAGGGGCATAAAGCAGGGTAGAATCGGAGGCGACACCTGGGGCTACTTTGTCAAGGCGCTCGAGTGTTTCTAAGATATCTGTCACGACTCTGCCGGGAAGGGCCATCGAGATGTCTCCAGGCGTGACGCTTTTGAGAGTCGGAACTACGTGTCCTCGCTCGATGCGCTCCCAGGTGGAACGCCTTCCAGCACGCAGGTCACCTAAGCGCTGGAGCAGTGGGCGCCCACCCCCAATTGTCGTGGCCAGGTAGGCAATCGATCGCCCATAGGCAGTGGTATCGGTGACGGGCTGAGTCAACCCGATATGGACAAGGAGGGCGAAGTTGGTGTTAAGTGATTTTTTCTTACGAAGCGATTGCCCATTAACCCCAACGTGATTGTTATAACGCTCCTCCATGACCCAACCCATAGCGTTAGTACAGAAAGTTCTTGTAAAGTCGTTGAAGGTTTTCGTTCTGATGTGGAACTTCGGGTCGCGGTTCACTTTGACTACACGCTCGTAGGAGATAGCCGGCACCTCTACACGTACGCCTATATCGATAGGGCCATGGGTCAGCTTCACCCCCAGCTCTCGGGCCTGCTCAGCAAACCAGTCAGCGCCCACCCTTCCAGGAGCAGCCAAGATGTATTTGCCCTTGATTTTTTCCCCATTGACCACAACTTCATTTTTCCCGATGCGCTTGACTTGCGAGTTGAGCATGAATTTCACACTTTGCTTTTCAAGTTTACGCCTGAATGAGTTGATAACCTTGGGTAGGTACTCGCTCCCGATATGGCGCTGGGGAATTGGAATGAACTTTATGCCAGCCGCAGCTGCCTTTCGCGTAAGTTCCTCGATCCCCTTTGGATTCATACCGTAGACTTCATTGGGGGCACCATGCTCTACAAAGATATCGTCCACCTCTTTAACCAGGGCCTCAGCCTTCTGAACGCTTTTGGTGAGCCTGCTGAGGTCGCCGCCGATGTCGTACCTGAGATTCAAAATGCCGCTGGACATCCCTCCCGCGCCGCCCAGCCCGCACATGATATGGCAGGGCACACACCCAATGCACTTGCCGGTTTCGAACGCGGGACAAGTGCGTTTTTTGATATCCCGCCCCCAATCAATGACGGTCACCGAGAGCTTCGAATTTTTAGATAGTTCATGCGCCGCGAAAAGTCCAGCGGGACCGGCGCCGATGATGAGAACATCTGCCGTGTAATCCCTCGAAGTCTAAATTGTTGTTTGTATAAAAGGTTTTGTTGATGAGGTTTCTCACCATAATTTTAATCTACTTTCTCAAGCTACCTATTTTACCCAAAAGTGTTTTGTCGAGCAAATAAGCCTCAGCTTCATCAAGTTTTATGGCACCGGCCTTGAACATGGGGCCAATCAATTCTTCAGGTATTCCTCGATTTACTGCGGCGCCCCCCACGAGCTCGCTGAACGCTGGCATTACAAGTAACTCAGGCAACTCGCTCCCGATTTGAAGCTTTTTTGGGAATTTTGACCCGTCGAGCTTGGCTCTAAGCCATATGGGTTCAATCGTCCGCCCTCCGAGCTCGTCACGGAACTCGACTGCCGGGTGATTGTGGGCGGTTACAATAAGTTTCGCGTTGAGCAACTTAGGGGAGGGCCAAGTGTGGCCGTGCATCAACCCTACGCGCTTTCGTTTGCCAAGCACGACACCTTTGGTATCGTGAATCACGACGCTTTTGGGTACCATCTTCTCCAGCCCACCGTCATGGTTCCCGCGGACGACCTCCACGCGGACGAGCTTCGCCAGCTCCCCGAAAAACCCCGGGATTTCACGCCATTCCTGCCAGCTGGCGATTGGGACGTTGTGTTTGACGTCACCCAAGAAAATCAATCGATTGGGCCTTTGCTTTTTTATCAATTCAAGGAGTCTCGCCTTCACCTTTGGTATTTGACTAGGCAGCGATATGCCCTTAGTGGCAAGCTCACCCTCGATGCCCAAGTGCAGGTCGGCGACTACCAGTGTGCGTTCTCGCCCGATGTTTACGATTAATGCTGGAGCCCCATAAATCGGAACGGCGATCATGTCGTTAATAATGGAGTTGCGGTAGCATTATAGGCTTAATTAGTCCGTACTCCGCCTAGTCAAAGCAGTGCTCAATGCCATTCGTCAGAGATATCCTAGCAGGGTCAGCAGCCCGTAGATAACCATCCCGCCCCCTATCACTTTCACGAGCCATTTCACCGCTCCGGAGAAGAAGAAAAGAAGGGCTCCGAGGATGATAAGTATCGCAGGACTAGCTTCTTTAAGGGCATTTGCTGCTTGTGTAATGAACTCGGGCATCGCCGCTGCCAATGCATCTAGCATAGTTCACCTCAGAGTAGATTGTGAGGGGGGAAAAATACCTTTTGGGTAACTGAAAAATCTAAGCACAGGTAATCTTCGGGGATGAGAGTGTCAA
>JAUWXQ010000025.1 GCA_030616305.1 Hadesarchaea archaeon | reverse complement strand
TTTACTCGTTCGATCTTCCTTCTCCCAAGGGCCTGGATGTATTCCACCATGCCCCCTTCGCGCACATCTCCACGAAGGTCTACTGAAATCGGCAACTCAAAGGTCTCGTAGGTCGTGAGGTCCATCAGCTGTGCGTTGTTGGCCACGATTGCCAGCACTTGGGCACTTCCTCGCTCGATTATGGGCACTTCGATTTTTGCGCTCGTGGGGCGAATGATGGAATGCTTTTGGGAGTCAAACAACCCGGTCGCGGATATCTTGGCGTTTCCGTGCCCATACTTCCCCGGCGGTGAGGTCGAAAAACCGACGATGCGGCAGGGCTCGTCGTCGATTATTATGAAACGTCCTTCCTTCATTTTTCCGACTTCGGTCATCTTCCTCATCATCAAAACTCCTTTCTAGATTTTGATCTTCTCGAGCTCTGGTACCCCTTGGCCCGTCGCTGCAGATATGAAAATGGCGTCGTTACATAATTCTTGAACCTCTCGCACCCGCTGCTCATCGAGCAAATCAGTCTGGTTTATCACCACTATGACGTTCGAGAATGTCTTTCGGACATCCTCAAGCAGGTGAAGCTGGCGCTCGAACTCATAACCGCAGGTTCCGGATGGGTCCAACATGAAAACCACGACATCCGCGAGGTGGCGAAGCGCGGCTATGGCTCGCCGCTCGACGGGGTTACGCTCCTCCAGCGGTCGATCGAGCAGCCCGGGCGTGTCGATGACCTGGTAGCGCTTGTACCTGCGCTCAAAATATCCCAGATTCAGCCCCGTGGTGGTGAAGGGATAAGAGGCTATCTTTGGCTCTGAGCCTGTGAGCCGCCGAAGTAACATCGTCTTACCCACGTTCGGGTAGCCCGCTATGACTATGGTCGACATTTCAATGAAGACGGATGGGAGATTAGCTAGCTTTCTCTCCGCCTCCCGCAGGATCGCCAGATGGTCGCTCGCTCGCATCACGATGGAGGAGATTCGGCCGTAAGCCTGCCTTCGGATGGCGGATGTTCCACCAAGTGAGCTCACAGCTCGAAGTCTTCGAATGTGCTCGCGCTCAAGCCTCCTTATTATTCTAGCGGTGCCATCAATCGCTCCGAGCGACTTCCGCACGTCATCTACGTTCACCACGGCGGCCACGAGTTCTTTATAAAAAGGAGGTAGGTTGGAGAGCGATGGCGTAGCCGTGACGAGCTTTGTCAAGATTTCTCTGATGGTCTGACTCATCACCCTGATACGCTCGGCCTCTCGCCGCTTAGCAATCTCAATAGGTTTCCCTCTCGCTCGCAGAGCATCAGCTGCCTTCGATGCCCGCCTAAATGCTCTGGTCAGGAGCTCATCGGGGCTTGGAGCGGCTGGAAGCCTTCTAAACTCAAGCTTTTTTGTCAAGGATGCACCAACATGTCTAGTTGTTCAGAGCAAATAACCATTGGGCAACTTTAGCCACGATTTTCAATCAGGCTGTGAATACGGGTTTGTGATCTGATTTACATCTATGGCAATGCTGGCTTCACATCTGAAAATTGAAAATTGTAAATAATGTCAAATTTTATGTATTAAACCGCCCGTTTAAGTCTAATCTCTGAACGATTTTTTGTGCAGACGCTTCATTTTTTGTGCAAAGCCGCTAATACCGCGCACTATTTAAGTAAGTCCCCAGGTTAAGCTAAGAAAGGATACGTTGGGCTTTCGAAAAGTCCTAGATAGAACAGCCGAGCTGTTTCTTCGAGTTGTATCCGAGAAAAAAAAGGAGAATAGAAAATGGCATATGGTGGAAGGTTCGGTGGGCCGAGAAGCTTCGGACCGCGCGAAATGCACAAAGCAACCTGCGCCGACTGTGGGGCAGAGTGCGAGGTTCCCTTCAAGCCGACCGAGGGCAGACCTGTTTATTGCAGGGATTGCTGGCAAAAACGCCGAAGATACTAAGGGGTCCATAAGCTCGTCTGGGTGACGTGGATTTTTGGGCTGCTTGCATCGGTTAGCGGTAGCTAGTTGTTTTCAATCGTTCGAGTTTTTCCGACTCCCTGGCGTCTAGGAACTCGCCCACCGTTTTGGCCACGCTCCCTCCGGCGCTTGGGATTAACGCATAGTCGAGCTGAAGCGACGGGTGAAGGAGCTGGAGGAGAAGCTGAAGGCGGGTTGATAAAAGACCGTCCGTATCCAACAAGCATAAACTATTTATGGGGATTCGCTAACGGTCTTAAGTTAAACAGGTGGTTGAAGATGTATCGCAGTGATATTACGATAGATGACATGTGGAAGTTCTTCGTAGGTATTATCACAATATTGGCTTCGGCGAGCATGTTTGCGTTGCTTCAATCAAACGTGCCCGAGCTTTTTATTGGGCTACTGACAGGTGGTTGGGCGTGCACACTGGCTTGGTTTAGCTTTTACATGTGGAGAAATGGAAAACCAAATAGAAGATTATAACAAGGAAACAAAGGAAAAATTCAAAGTATGGAATCACTTCCTGCTGTGGGCGAATTATTTTTTACCAATGATTGTTTGGTTATCGGCTTCTGCGGTCCACTTTTTCCCTATGTATTTTGGTGACACTTAGCACAGGTATTTTCATTCTAGCCCCCGACCGCGTAGACCTTGATGCTCCTGCGGCCATTATACCTCGCGAACTCAGCCGCCGCGGCTTCTAGATTCAATCCCTGATTCCCGCCTCGACTATCTGAAACGTCGCTTTCTCTGGAGGCAACCCCGGGTGGTCGACTAGGTGAGCCGTCCTCGTGTTTGCCTTGCTCTTGCGCAGATAGACGCGTGCCGTCATCGCGTGCCCGAGCACGTGTCCCCCCACAGGTCGAGTTGGGTCCCCGAAGAACACGTCTGGTCTGGATTGCACCTGGTTGGTCACGAACACCGCCAAGTCGTTCAGCTCCGCCAGCTTGTGCAGCGCAGCGATGTGACGCCCTAGCTTCTGTTGCCGCTCCGCGAGCGCTCCCCGCCCGCAGTACTCGACCCGGAAAAGGGAAGTCACCGAATCCACCACGACCAGCCTGACCCCATCGTTCTTCGCTATCTCCGCTGCCTTTTCCGCCAGCAACATCTGGTGGTCTGTGGTATGGGCCCGCGCCACGTATATACCCTCTAGCGCGCGCTCCGGGTCCAGTCCCACCGCCCGGGCCATCTGCGTTATCCGCTCGGGCCTGAATGTGTTCTCGGTGTCAATGTAGATCGCTTTTCCATCTAGTCCCCCCTGTTCAAGCGGAAGTTGCACGCTCACGCAAAGTTGGTGGGCGACCTGGCTTTTCCCCGAACCGAACTCCCCATACATCTCTGTAATGCCTTGGGTCTCTGCCCCCCCGCCGATTATTTTATCGAGTGCGGGGCTCCCGGTCGTGATGTGGCCCAAGCGCTTTCGCCGTTCCAGTACCTCGGTAGCACGCTCGTAGCCCATGTGCGAGGCCTCGCGGGCGGCGTTTATCACATTCACCGCCACTCGCATTCCAACCTCGGCTGCATCTATCAGTTCGCCCGTGGTCGTCACTGCTATGCTCTCCACCGAGTCGTAGCCAGCTTCGCGCAGCTTCTCCGCAATCGCCGGCCCAACCCCTTCAAGTTCTTCAAGCTCAACCATTTCAACACCTCCGTTCGACCATCTTGCACGCGTTTTTTAAGTGACCTTGGGGGAGGGGGGTCACCGAAAATAATATATAAACTATTTAAAGGCCCGTTAACCAAACCCAATCGCCTCTCTGAGCTGATTATTGGACACTTCTTCGCCCTCGACCTAGGCAAAACCGAAAATATCCCTGCCACAGACTATCCGCACGTTAAAACTGCGCGTATAAGTAACATTTTAGCCCAGCTGTGGACAATACCACTAGAGGGCCAAGAATGGAAAACAAGAGCCAAACACCAAAAGAGGAGGCTCAAGTCGGGCTTGAGAATTTCCTCCACAAGGTGGTCGTGGTCAGCGTAAAAGATAAGCGCAAGTTCAGGGGCAAGCTGACGCAGTACGACGAGCACATGAACCTGCTTCTGGAGGACGCTGAAGAAATCTCAGAAGCTAGCCCTGCAGCAAAACACAAACTGATTTTGTTGAAAGGTGGAAACGTCTCAGACGTGTCGATCTAAATCAACTCTTGAACGTATTCGATAGCTCTGAAACCCTCCCGAACTTTTTTCCCATGTTCAGTAAGCACATAATCGGTCTCCCTTTCGACAACTAGACCCCGATCGACCAATGCACGCACATAACTCTTTACAGGCCACCAATCCTTAGAACCGTACAGCTCCTTGAGTCCGCGGAGGGTTACTCCCGCCTTACCCGCTATGAACAGGAAGACCTTTCGAAGACCTTCCTCGTCGTCATTGAGCCATTCGATATCTTCAGCGACTCCCATGATAATCACTCAAAAATCGTGCCATTATAGATAAAAGTACTCCCTACGCTCCCGCTGCTCCCGGTCTAGGGCGCTCCCCGGCTTGTTCGCCCTGGGTCTCCCGGTCTGCGGGTCGCGTCGGAAGGTGACCCCCACCTCACTAAGGAAGAGGTTCATCCCCTCACGCATGTCTAAGGGACCGTGGGTCTTGCCCGCCCGGCTAGGCTCTCCCGTGAACACCAACAGGCGGTCCGAGATGAAATCCACGCTCAACACGTCATGGTCCACCACGAACGCAGCTGCCTCGCGCTTCTCGATCACCCGGCGTATCACGCGAGCCATCTGGAGGCGCTGCTCGACATCCAAGTAAGCACTCGGCTCGTCCAATAGGTAGAGATCAGCCGGGCGTCCTAGACATGCAGCGATTGTGGCGCGCTGGAGCTCGCCCCCGCTAAGCTCCTTCAAATTTCTCTCGAGCAGGGGGCTCATCTCAAGAGGTTGCAAGACCTCGGGGTCGAAAGAGGGACCGAATTCTCCCACGACCGAGCGCAACCAGGCTTCCATGGTGCCGTCGAACTCCGCCTTCAAGTATTGCGGCTTGTGGGAGACCGTGAGTTTGGATTCAAGCTTCCCAGTTGTGGGGTTGACCTCTCCGGCAAGCATGCGTACGAACGTGGTCTTGCCTATGGCGTTGGGGCCCACCACCCCCACTATCTCCCCCGCGTAGAGGCTGCCTGGGGAAACCTCGAGCTGGAAGCCCTTGAACGATTTTTTGAGTTTTGGGTAGCTGAAGAACTCCCGCCCAGCCGCGCGAGCCTTCGAGGGGGGCCTGACCTCGAACTTTATCGGCTCCCGCCTGAACCTCACATTCTCCACCTTGAGGTATCCATCCAAGAATACGTTTATGCCGACCCTCACCCCGCGGGGAGACGAAACGACTCCGTATGCCCGGGGTTGGCCGTACATCACGTGCACGTAATCGCACATGTAATCAAGCATCGCAAGGTCGTGCTCGACAACTATCACCGCCTTCCCGACCTCAGCTAACCCCCGAATCGCGCGCGCCGCGTTCAGGCGCTGGTAGACATCCAAGTGTGAGCTGGGTTCGTCGAAGTAGTAGATGTCTGCCTCTCGAGCAGCCACGGCCGCTATCACCAAGCGCTGAAGTTCTCCCCCGCTCAGCAACTTGACGTCCCGGCTCAAGATATCCTCTAACTCCAACGCTAGAGTCAATTCCTCCACCGCGCCACGTTCGTCCACCTTAGAGAGCAGGCCACCAACTTTGCCCTTCACCGCTTTTGGGAGGGTGTCCACGACTTGGGGCTTGTAAGCTATCTTAACTCGCTCGATCCCCTTGAAGTAGGCCTGCAACTCTGAGCCCTTGAAGAACTCATTTAACTGCTTTGGTGTCGCTGCCGTGTCCGAACCGAGGTTGGGTTTGAGTCGTCCCGATAAAATTTCAATAGCGGTGGTCTTCCCTATCCCGTTCTGTCCGACCAAGCCTATCACGCTGCCTGCCCGAGGGATCGGTAACTCATAGAGAGCAAACCCGTTCGGTCCATAGCGGTGAATACAGCGTCCCTCTAGCTCATGAGGCAAGTTGATGATTGAAATTGCGTGGAATGGGCACTTGTGAACGCATATGCCACAGCCACTACACAGCTCCTCCGAAATCAGGGGGCGCTTGGTATGCTCGTCGATGATAATCGTCTCGTCGCCCGTTCGAACTCCGGGGCAGTAGCGATAGCACTCGAGCGAGCACCGCTTCGGCTGGCATGAGTCGCGATCGATTACAGCTATTCTCGGCATTTTGCACCCTCGATTAGTATTGAGTTAGCCTTAAAAAGAGCCCCAACATAAGCAAGGTAGGTGAAAGTTTGCGTGGATGGCTTATCCTCGCGGGAATCGCTGTGTTAGCAATCATCCTTCCCCTTGTAGCCCTCGGGGGGTACTTCGTCGACATAGCCAGACTGATAGGGCAAATAGTACTCAGCATCGTGCTCATTCTCGCTATCGTGGGGACCGGCCTCTTCGGATACATATGCATCAGGGCCCAAGCGCGTAAGTGGGGGGCTGGACTCTTCGTGGTCGCCGCGCTATGCGTTCTCGCCATTTACTACGTGTGGATTGGGCATCTGCCGTTCCTTTAAACTTCAGCGATACCTGCTCTCATACGATGCTCGGCACAATATCGTAGAGCTTTCGAAAGAGATCTCTTAGGGTTTGAGTGTGGTCAAAAATTTTTTCCTTGCCATCCGATGTGCGGATCGAATAAAGCACTCGCACGGGCATGATGCGGGTAAGCACGAGCGCCACCGACCCAAGCACGAAACTCATCGCCTGGGTCCCGCCACTATAGTTGATGATTACCTCATCATCGATAGTTATCTGCGCTAGAGCCTTGCTCAGTGCGTCACCTACCGACTCCGGGTCGAACGGATCGCACTTGTAAAAACGAATCTTGGACTGTGTGCGGCGGGCGGCCTCCTTTATGACAGTCGAGTTTGGTTTGATATAACCGTGCTCGCTAGCGATGTAGCTCAAGCCCTCCTCCGACGCTATCACGTGGCACTCATCCGGCTGCTCGGTGAACAAGATGTGTTCGACTGGGCGGGGGTGGAACCCGAGCGTTAAAATAGCAATCTTCATATGCTCTACTCCTGCCTCTGCCAATGTTCCGCGTTGAGCTGCTTGGTCCGCTCTTGGAGCTTCATCATTATGAAATCGTGCGCCTGCCTGCGTTCCTGCTCGCTCCCTAAGGACTCCGCGAGGTGCTCGAGCCTTGGCCTCGCAAACATGTCAAACGCAAGCTCTATGTCGTGGTCGGTGAGAGGGGCATCCTTGACCTTGTCGGATAACAGCTCGGCTGATTTCTGGACTATCCAGTCAAGCTCGGATAGTTCGACCATTTCATCACGCCAAATTCTTTAAGTCAAACCAAGATTTAATGTTTGGGGTTGGCATGGACGTTTTTGATATCATCAGGGGACGCAGGAGCGTGCGCGCGTTCAAGCCCGATCCGATTAATGAAAAGGATCTGGAGAAAATTCTCGATGCCGGAAGACTCGCGCCCAGCGCCGGGAACTGCCAGCCCGGAGAGTTCGTCGTGGTCAGGGACGAAGCAGTCAAGCAAAAACTCGTTCGTGCTGCGCGCGGTCAAAGTTTCGTGGCGGAAGCTCCTGTGGTAGTGGTTGTGTGCGCGAACGTCCCCCGGACCTCGGGCCGCTACGGAAGACGTGGAGCCGAGCTCTACTGTATCCAGGACACGGCTGCGGCAGTCCAGAACATTCTTCTCACGGCGTATGCGCTGGGGTACGGCACCTGCTGGGTAGGGGCATTTGACGAGGGGGCAGCTGCCAAGGCAATAAAAACGCCACCCGATGTCAGGCCGCTAGCAATGATTCCAATTGGTATGCCGGCTGAAAAGCCAAGCCCTACACTGAGGTTGCCGCTGAGTAAAATCGTGCACGAAAATCGATTCTAGCGACATTAACGCTTTTTTACAAGCACCATCTTCACAAAAACCATCAAAACAATAATTACCGCGACAAGCACACCTACGAACACGGCCAGCTCCGGCGAGATTGCGGGTGCTGCGGCAGGGGGTGTCACAGCTGCGGTTCGGATGACGCTCAGCGTTCGCGTCGTGGTGTTGCCCGCGACATCGGTTATGGAGATGGTGAAGGTGTTCGTCCCTACCACCAAATTTACAGTTTTGCTGAAGCTGCCTCCGATGACGGGCACCACTTCACCGTTTATCCTGACCGTCACACCGGTCGCGTCGCCAACCGAGCCGCTGATTTCGATGCTGCTGTTCGCGGTGGTCAAGATCCAGCCAGTGGCCGTTGGCGTGGCCCCGAGGGTGGGCGATATCGTCACGGTTGGTGTTGCGGTGTCGATGGTGAACGACCAAGTGTTCGACCAGCCACCTATGTTGCCCGCTGCATCAATCGTTCGCACGCGCCAGTACCACATCCCATCAGTCAACGCGGATGTTGGAGTGTAATTCGTTGCGCTGGTCGAGATAGTCGTAAGGTTTTGTGTGAACCCGCTGTCGGTCGCGTACTGAAGGGTATAGCTCGCAGCGCCCGAAACCGACCCCCAGTCGAAGGTTGGGGTGGTATCGATCGTGGACGCGCCATTGGCGGGCGCGGTGAGGGTGGGCGCAGCCTGAGCTGTTGTATCTACCGTGAACAATCTCGATGACCAATTACCAGTATTGCCGGCGTTGTCCTCCGCCCGGACACGCCAGTACCATGTATCCTCCGCCAAGCTCGATGTGGTATAGCTGTTATCGGTGAGGCCTGACACGTTCTCCGTGGGTGAGGAGAAATCGGCATTGTCGTCCACCTGAAGATCGTACGTCACGGGCAACGAGTTATCGTCCACGGCGTTCCAACTGAGCGTTGGGGTGCTATCGGCTGTCTGTGCCCCATTATCAGGTGACACCAGCGTTGGGGCGGCAGGCGCTAGAGTGTCGACACGAAAAATCCAGTTATCGGACCAATCACTGTCGTTTCCTGCGTTGTCGATCGCTCGGACACGCCAGTAGTGGATGCCATCCGAAAGGGCGCTCTCGGCAGGCAACTCATGCTGATTCTCGGTTATGTTCGCGTTGTCATAAAAATAAGCGGAAGCATCCGCCGCAATCTCCGCCGCAGTCAGAGCGCGGTTCTCGATTCGGACCTCGTCGACCACACCATTACCGTTCCCCATTATTAGATCATTCGTCGTGTTGTCCAGCCCGTCCCAACCTGTGTTGGATTTGCTGCCTATTTCCACTCCGTTGGCGTATACGGTCATTTTATGCCCCGGACCATCCGGAGCGTAAACCGCTGCGATGTGAACCCATTCGCCTGCGTTCCCTGCGTTATCAATAACCCAGCCGTATGAGCCAGCCGTCACGAATCCCATCCAGACATACAGGTCAAATTTGTTTGGATTTGTTGCCACACCATCGTCCCTTACGAACCAACCTTTTCCTCCGCCCCAATCGAACTTTGCGACAACTTCATTTGCCGCATTCACGTCCTGATCATAATACCAGAACTCGATGGTCAGCTCATCGAAGCCGCCCTCCGAGTTCAAGCTGGGTGAATCTGGCACGGTTACCTTGCCAGTGCCGTCTATGATATGTAGCGCATCGTCAAACTTACCGTTGTCGACCCACCACCTCCAATTTGTCTCTTCTGTACCCCCGATTGTCCCATCATTGCCGTTGTTGCTGCTATCGCTGACAGCGGTACCCGAGCCCTCGTTGAAGTGGTAAAGCGCGAGGGTATTATCGTCGGTGCCGAGTTCGTTGTCGATCTGCAACCTATAGGTGAGCGGGGAGCTCTCCGGGACGGTCCACCTGAAGGTCGGAGTGTTGTCGTTCGTGTTCTCGTTGTTGTCTGGGTAGGTCATGGTCGGCGCAGCCGGCGCTAGGGTGTCGACGCGGAAGGTGCGCTCGGAGTTATCACCGACGTTTCCAGCGTTGTCGGTCGCTCGGACACGCCAGTAGTAGAGGTTGTCCTGAAGCTCAGAAGTGAGCTGATAGTTTTCATCGGTTATGCCCGTGGCGGTGACTTCGGGCGATGAGAAGCCGGAGTTGTTGTCGACCCAAACATCGTAGGTGAGTGGGTACGAGTTTTCGGATGGCGCGGTCCAGTCAAGGTTTGGAGTGTTGTCGTTAATGTTCTCGTCGTTGTCTGGGTAGGTCATGGTCGGCGCAGCCGGCGCTAGGGTGTCGACGCGGAAAATCCAATTATCAGACCAATTACCATTGTTTCCTGCGTTATCAGTAGCCATCACGCGCCAGTAGCACATGCCATCCGAAAGGGCGTTCTCAGCAGGCAACTCATGCTGATTCTCTGTTATGTTCACGTTGTCATAATAAGCGGAAGCATCCGCCAAGATCTCGGCCGCGGTCAGGGCGCGGTTCTCTATCCGGACCTCATCTATCGCCCCGTCAATCGGATACCATCCTGCATCTTTGCAGCCAATGTACAGAACCTGTGTCGTGTTGTCTATGTTGCCGGAGCCCGAGCCTCCATAAGTGCCACCAGTTTTGTTTTCTCCATTGACGAACATGTACAATTCGCTGCCGTCCCAGACCATGGCGATGTGGACCCACTCCTCTTCGTTCGCGACATCATCAACCCAGTAGTTTCTATAACCACTTCCAGTCCCCACCTGCATGAAGAGCTTGAACTTTGTACTGGTTGTGGCTGCTTGCTCATCGATGAACCAGCCATGGTAGGTTGGAGTTGCGTATTCCTTGTACTTGTCGAAGAGCGCATCCGTCTCATCGGCTGGGCCCGACCAGTACCAGAACTCGACGGTCAACTCCGGCAGGTCGCCCGGGGGGCTAAACCTGCTCGAATCTGGGACCGTTATGTAGCCACTACCGCTATTATAAAATTGTAAAGCATTGCCAAATTTTCCGTTGTCGATCCAATCCCAATCTGTGCCTTCGGTGCCCTGAAGCGTGCCGTCGTCGTTGCCCATCTCATCGGGAACATTAGTGCCTGAACTCTCATTGAGGCGATACAGCGCGATTGTGTTATCATCGACACCGGGCTCTTTGTAGATCTGCAACCTGTAGGTGAGCGGGAGGGAGTTCTCAGGCGGAATGGTCCACCTGAAGGTCGGGGTGTTGTCGTTCGTGTTCTCATTGTTGTCTGGATAGGTCATGGTCGGCGCAGCCGGCGCTAGAGTATCGACGCGGAAGGTCCAGTTATCAGACTCATTCTCGCCGCTGGAGTTGATCGCGATTACCTTCCAGGAGTAGTTGTCGTCTGGGAGCTCGTTCTCAATCGTGCATGAAGTTGCGGAGCCGCCCAAGTTCGCATTATCATAGGTGTTCTCCCCATCCGCGAAGTTCGGATTATTGTCTATCACCAGCCTGTGGGAGGTCGCGCTAGAACCGGCTGTCCACGTGAAGGTCGGGGTGTTGTCGTTGGTGGTCGTTCCATCTGAGGGGGAGGAAAGCGTCGGTTTGCCGGGTAGGGTAGGAAGCACGGTGTAGTTTACCCGAACTTCGGAGAGGACCGGTGTATCACTACCTCCGGTAAACGTGGCGCGGTATTGGAAGTACCGGTTTTCCCATGAGAGGTTATCTCCTTTATTCACGGATGTCCAGGCTGACCACGTTGAATTATCTCCAGAACTCCTGGCCTCCATTGTGAGGCTCGTGCCCGCAGGGGTCGTGTTATCCCACTCGATTATATCCCACCAAGCGTCTCCGCCCGCGTCCTTCACGACCGAGGTGAGGGTACCTGATGATTTGTAGCCCGGTGCCGCATCCGCCGCGATTTCGCTTGTAGTCAGGGCGCGGTTCTCGATCCGGACCTCATCGATCGTGCCCCATGCCCAACCACCCGTCCCGTGATCAGCGCCGATGAACAAATTATCCGACGTGTTCGCTATGTTGCCCCAACCCAAATTGTATTGGTTATCTTTCAGTACACCATTGACGTATGCGATCAGGTTATGCCCCCCGCTTGGATTAGAGGCGTAGACCAATGCGAGGTGAGTCCATTGATTTATGAGGGCAACATCTGAGACTGGATAGCCGTAAGCTGCGCCGCCCCCAAATCCTACCCAAACGTAGAACTTGATGTTATCACCAGTGCCCGTTTGCGTCTGGATGTGCCATCCCAAATCCGGGTTGGTAAACTTACTCACCAGTTCTTCGGTACGCGCATTGCTCTCCGGGTAATACCAGCACTCTACAGTCAGTTCCGTCAGACCACCCGTGGGACTCAAGCTTGTAGAGTCGGGCACCTCAACGTAATCATCCCATCCTTCATCGAAGTAAAGCCCATTATCAAACTTTCCGGTAGTCCAAGTCGCGGTGGTGATCGTCCCATCGTTGTTGTTCGCCGTCTCATCGTAAACAGTATCGCCTGTACCCTCGTTGAAGTGATATAAAGCAATGGTGTTCTCATCGGTACTGAGCTCGTTGTCGTTGAGCCTGACGTTGTCCCCGCTGGTCGCTATCACGTTCTCGAGCGTGCCCTGCTGGAAGTCGCTCTGAGTGGTCTGGACCCAGAGGTACTGCTGAGTGTTTACAACAAAAGTCCAGTTATCAGACCAAGGACCATAGCCATCCGCATTCTCTGCCCGAACACGCCAGTAATATACTCCATCAGGCAACTGGTTTTCATCCAGAACCGCGCATTCGCTCACACTCCCCACGTTATCGTTATCCACGTTGGGCGAAGAGTAATTGCTATCGTTGTCTATTTGTATGTGATAATTATCCACTATCCCGGAGGCGTCTTGCCAGTCCATGAAGGGGGTGTTGTCGTTTGTGTTCTCGTTATTCTCGGGCGAAACCGGTGGCGACGGCGGCTGGCCCGGCTGGCCTTGAGCGAAATTAACAAAACTTATTAGCAAAACGAGCGCCAGAAGTGCCGAAGCTGCCGCTAAGCAGCATTTTTTATATGGTTCTTTCAATTCCAACGACCTCGCAAGCATTCTCATTGATGATCAGAAAAATTGAGCCCGCCGCCAGAATCCTGCTGCTATACCGCATCACGTCGCCACGTTTTTTCTTTTTTGTGTAATAAAGCCTTTGTTTTTAAGTCCGAAATTCAGCCCCTGTGACGGTATAGAAGCCTAGCACCCTTCCTGTCAACACCTGCTACCATAATTGCATCTGGCCTCAACAGTTCTGAAAATGCGTGCCTCACAGCTTCGAGCTTTCTTTCCTTTACCATTGCGAAGACCGCCCGCCCAAGCATCACCTGGCTCGCCCCAATCGCCCCAGCTGATTCAGCCGCCTGAATTAGCGTCCTTAGTTCCTCATCAAGGAGACCAAGCCCTTCAGCGAACTCGCGTGAAGCAAGCATGAAGCTTTTCGGCGTCGGTTGTTTCATCACCTTTTTGATCGCAAGTTCGCCAAGCTTGCTCGCTCGTCGTCTGAACTCGGCGTCGCGCAGAAGCGTCTTCGTCGATAGCGGGCCCAGCGTCGCGCATACAACCTTAAGATGAGGCACGGGTATTCGCTTCCATCGCCCGTAAGGAGGCCCTCCCGGCTTGAGCCCCATTACCAACCCACCGAGGACCTGTGCGCCGACATCCCCCAACCCTGTGTGACATGTCACTTCGGCTACGTGCGCCATTGTCGTGAGCCTCTCGCGCGGCACCCGTAGCCCCAACGCCTTCGAGAGCGCCAAAACTGCTCCAAGAACTCCAGCCCCGCTCGCTCCGTACCCTGCTTCAATTGGAACCTGGCAGGAATGGTTTACCTCGACCTCGAATGGTCTCCGCGCCATACGGAGGAGTTGATCAACCGCCGCCGAAGTCGTTTTTGCCTCGGGCGCACGCTTGCCATCTATGGATATCTTCACGCTTGCTTGGTCAGCTGGCTTGATCCCCACTTCGGTGAGCACGCCGGAGTCGAGACAGGGGCCACAGTTGCGAGAACCAGCACGCTCTGGAGTGCTCGCACCGCACGGCTGGAAAAACCCGGAGATGTGAGCCGGAACGAACACAGCGACCTTTCGCATCACTTGCTACCTCGAAGCTTCGCCACCGCAGCGTCTAAAATTACCTTAGCTATCTCGGCCTTCGTTGAGCGCATAGGCTTTGAGCCAGAGGGAGACACGATCACGACTTCGTTCGTTTCTGTCCCGAACCCCGCGCCAGGCCTCGAGACATCATTAGCGACCACCATGTCTAGCCCGTGCTCTCCCAGCTTCTTCCGCGCTGCATCGGCGAGCTGCTCATCTGTGACGCCGTACTCTGCCTTGAACCCAACGATGAAGGCTTTAGGCACCAGCTTCCGTGCATTGTCGAGCACCCTTGGAGCTGGGACTAGCTTGAGCGTCGGGGGCTCTGAGTGCCTCAGCTTTTGTTTGGCTGGCTGT
>JAUWXQ010000057.1 GCA_030616305.1 Hadesarchaea archaeon | reverse complement strand
AGGTAGCCCGTGTGTGCGATCATTCGCGTGCTTGGTCGGGTGGCGTTTGGCCTGACCTCGAACTCTCGGACTAAACACTCAATCGTCTGGTGGTTTGTGAAACGATATTTTGGCAGTTCTCCGTACAGTCTCTGGATGGGTTCAATACAGGGCGAAAACACCGAGAGATATCCCCCAGGCTTCAGCGCTAGCTCGGCGTGGGGCAGCACCCGTTCTGGTTGAGGGAGGTCGAGGGTGACCAGATCTACATCTCGCTCGTCAATCCCATCGTAAATATTTTTGAGCTTCACGGACACTATGTCGCTCAGGCCCGCCATCTGTACGTTGTCCTCCGCTATGCGCTTGAAGTCCTCTCGCACCTCGTAACTCACCACACGCCCGTTCGGCTTCACGAGGTTCCCCAAAAATATCGCGAGTGAGCCGGACCCAACACCAGCATCGACTACGATACTGCCAGGCCCCACGCCCGTGTGTGCGACTATCTGCGCTGCATCCTTTGGTAGCATTATCTGTGGTACGCGCCGGAGTTTCTGCAAGTAATCTGTGATTAATGGCCGGAGCAATATGAACTCTTTCCCCAAGTGCGACTTCAACTTCGACCCGGGCTCCTTTCCGATTGCCTCACCCAGCTCGACCACACCTAAATCAGTCTGAAGTTGTCTTTTTTCTACTTTGACCAGATACTTCCTGCCGCGCTCATCGATCAGGATTACTCGTTCCCCTTTTTCCACCATAGACGCACCTCGCCGAGTTGTATTATATACCTAGTATCTAAAAAATAAGGGGAGCATCATGAAACTCAATTGGCATTATCAGGAATTGAGAAATCGTCAGCTCGTCGCGATACCACTGATAGTATCTGCTCTCTTCTTAGCTTCTATTTTGGTCTTGGGCGTGCCTCTAGGTAGGGACTTCAAGGGCGGCTCGATGATAATGGTCGAAGGGCTGGAAAACGTGCCTGATTCCAGCAGTGTGGAATCTGTGGTCGAGGGTCTGCTCGGCACGAACGCTGATGTCGTGCTCATCGAGAATGGCCTTCACATCGAAACAGACGTGCTGAATGAAAATGACGAAGCCAACGTCAAAGGGGTGCTTTCTGCTCGATTTGGTATCCCCACAGATTCAGTCACCATAAAACTAATAGGGCCTATCTCGAGCTTCCAAAGCGAACAAGCGCTGTATTCCATTATCGCCGCGTTCGTCGCGATGGGGGTAATCGCTCTCATCATTTTTAGGCGTCGTGTGGCCCCCATGGCTATCCTGCTTGTGGTGGGGCTCGATATTCTCTGTGTTTTAGGATATATGGCACTGTTTCGCGTACCGCTGAGCCTAGCCTCGACCGTAGGAATTGTGATGCTCATTGGCTATGCCGTTGACACAAACATCCTGCTTGCTTGGCGCATCCTCAAACGGGTTGGTGGTGGACATAAGGAGCAGGCAACTGACTCCATAAACACCGGGCTGATGATGAGCGTGCTCGCGATTGTGGTTCTATTGAGTTTGAACATCCTCACGAGCGCCTCGCCGCTTAACGTGCTGACCGCCGTGCTCATTTTTGGTATAGCAATAAACATCCTCAACACGTGGTTTTTAGGTGCGGGAATTTTGCTGAGGCATGCTGAACGCCAACGGGGGAAGGGGTATTATGTCAGTCTTTAGACAACGTCGCTTCGGGCTGCTGCTTCTAGCCGTTTTCATCTCGGTGATGCTAGTCTGGAAGCCGTGGGGCGGGCTCGAACCACAGGCCCGGGGATTGAACTTTGGGGTCGATATCGCCGGCGGTTCTAGGATTATTTTGGCAGTTGAAAACGCAACCCCAAAAACGCAAAATGATGTTATTTATGCGCTTCAAGCGCGCCTCGATCCATACGGTACCCTCGGCACGCAGTTCAGGACACTTGGGGAGAATCTCATTTTGTTCGAGTCAGCTGGGTTAGACCCCGGACGCACAAGGGAATTGCTGACCAAACAGGGGCGACTTGAGATTTTTATCGAAAACGAGCTGGTGCTCACCGACGAGGACATCAAGAGTTTTGACACCCCAACATCTGCCGGCCCAGTGTATTCCAGCATCCCCATCGAGTATACGGAGGAAGGTACTCAAAAGCTCGAGACTGCGGCGGAGGGAAAAATAGGCCTACCAAGTGTAGTTTATCTTGATCGGCCTTCTGACGCCATCTTGATTTTCGACGAGGGAATTCTGGAAACTTCTGTGCTAGTTTATGACAACGGCGCGCGGATGTTCCGTTCGACCGGGGAACTCGAATATTCTTTGTTTGTCTCGGCTGCCGGAACCTCTGTGGAGAACCTCTCGCCGCAAGCGCTTGAGTATCTTGAGAGTCAGGCGGGGATCAAACTACGGGTTCTCCTTTTAGGCGACATGGAGGACTTCACGCGCATCATCGAAAACATCCCCGCGAGCTATCGGGTCGAAAGCATTCCTAAGCTCAGCGGTGAGAGTGGGGATAAATGGATCAAACGAGCATGCGGCGTTATATCTGATTTCCCAGTCGGTCTGGGCGTGGGCGTGAACAGGATCGTCGTTGAAGCCGACCTGCAGGACGCAAGGGATCTCCGTGCGATTCTGTCTAACAAACTACCGGCGGAATTATCACTCACAAGTGAAGCTGAGATAGAAGCCCGCCTAGGTGACGAATTCGTGGGGGAGGCCTTGGTTGCGGGAGCTGTCGCCTTAGCTGGGGTGTGTTTGCTGATTTATTTTAGATACCGGCACTGGAGAATCTGTTTGGTGATCGCCGGAATCACGCTGTGTGAGTTAGTGATAACTCTTGGCGCAGCGTCCGCGTTTGGCTTGTCTCTCGGCCTACCTGAACTCGCTGGGCTGTTGGTTGTAATCAGCACTGGTATTGACCACCAGCTGATTGTGACCGATGAAATGCTGCGAGGCGGACTACCTCAGGGGAAGGGGGTAAGCATGGGCTGGAGGGCCTCGCGCGCGCTCCCAATGGTTTATGCAGCGATATTCATGATAATTGCAGTGATGATACCGATCGCTTGGCTGGGATTCGGTGCAATCCGTGGCTTTACAATCCTCACGATAAGTGGGACGATCCTAGCCCTTCTTTTCACTCGGCCAATCTACGCCCGAATAATAAACACAATTTTAGCGAGTTGATTATCAAAGGTGGCTTGATAGCCCCAACCCAAGCAGGACCGCGGACAAAAAAGCGAGCACTCCTATCGCAGTTATAAAACTCAAGAAAAATCTGTGGACACCAAGGGTTTTGAGGGCATCCCTCGATATAATGTAAATAGCGGACGCGGAAGCGAAGTAAAACCATAGAACTACGGTTGCGACGAGGAGCAGATCAAGCTTCAGCAGAATCATCACGAATGCCAAGAGTCCCGCAGCCATGGTGGCCATGGCAAACGGGTAGAAGAGAGCAACGAGGACGGGCCATTTGCGGGTTTCCATTTCATCACCACACAAATAGATACTGGGTTGTTGTGGGAAGTTTTCTTCGCAGTAATGCCACTTCCGGCCGATAGATTAGAAGTTCCTCAGTTGCTTTCTTTCCGAGCAGCTTGCATGCGACCTTTACCTCAGCCTTCCCGCGCACCCGAGCAGCTCCTCTCCCGAGCTTGGGCTCGAGCGCGATTAAGAT
>JAUWXQ010000049.1 GCA_030616305.1 Hadesarchaea archaeon | reverse complement strand
CCCAAAGTCAAAGCGGGGGCCACGAGATTTCTCGACGCTGTTCTCGAGGAGGTTAAAAAATGCACGAGTATGGTGTCGCAAAGAGCATAATCGAGGCCATCGAAAAGCACAGCACAGGCGGTCCCCTATCCCGAGTCAAGGTGATTTTGAATCCAATGTATGGCATTTCCGATGAGACGTTAGCGGGAACTCTGGAGATAGCTAAAAAAGGGACCAAGATGGAAGGGACACAATTCGATGTGGTCTTATTTGACTCTAAATTTACGTGCACAAGATGCGGCAAGCAGTTCAGCTCGAAGGATCTCATCTGGGGAGGCGGTTGTGATAATTGCGGGTCGTTCAAATTAACGCCACCCAAGGGCCTCGCGTCGTTCGGATTGGCCAGAATTGAGGTTGGAGTGACGGCCAGCGAGAGCCTCGAACATATTCTTCAAAAGAGCGCACGTTAGCTATCATACTTCCAGACGCACATATGTAGAAGGCCGCTGCGCCTAGTTCACCATTCATGAGGTTAAAAAATTGGAGAAGGAGAAGTAAGGTAACTATCCTTACCGCCTTCAGGATTATCCTCATGACGCGGTGCCGAGGGGGATTCCAAGTTCGCTGGAACCCATCTCCACAGTCTTGTCCTCCTTCATGGTGGGCATGAAAATCTTCCGTGATTGTTCATCGCCCAACTGCTTCAGGATGTTTCCCCGACCATCAACCAATAATCTATTCTCAATTTTTGATAATCATCCTATATTTAAAAATAGACAAGTCCTACATAAGAACGAGGAATGCGATGGTAGTAACCCATAATCCGTTGCCGATGGCTCTCATATTGGTGGGGGCAGGCGGCATGATGGTCGCGGCTTATCTCATTTATTTCTACGGACTCATACAGAAAAAACCAAAGACGAAGGAGAGTATTAACAAGAGTTTTGCCTTAGCTATAGGGGCTATAGGAGCCATAACGCTGCTTATAACATTCCAGCATATATTAACCGAGTGGGCCGGATTCCCAGCACCACATTATACAGAGCTTTTCAGCGTCACCTTGGCTATCTTTTCCATGCTTATGCTTATAGGAAGCTTCTCACTTTACACCGGAGCAGACCTTAGGTTCGTGTCATACTTTGCCGCCATAGGTGGCTTGATGATGTTTCAAGCTGTCAGAGCTGTCTTATCCTTCAATCTTACAACAAATCCTACGCTTGCAGCAGCGCTCTACACGTTTGCTGGGCTTGCAGGGCTGTCGCTTTTACCGGTTACCCATATCCCCGAAACTCGCCAAGCACACCGTTGGGCCAGATGGATCGCGGCAGCCATCGTCATAGTGATGAGCCTAATAGCGCTTTACGAGGGCTTTAACGCCATGTACGGCCACATCGCTGAGGCGGTTGCGCCCTAATAGGTCTAGTCATAAGCACCGCGGTAACCTCTTCAAAATGTTCTGCTATCGCCATCAACCAATAATCCATTCTCAATTTTTGATAATCATGCTGATATTTAAGATATGCCAGCCCTACCTAAAAAAGGGGATGGAATGGCAGTAACCCACAATCCGTTGTCGTTGTGTCTCACGTTGGTAGGGATAGGTGGCATGATGGTCGCGGTTTATCTTATTTATTTTTACGGACTTATACAAAAAAACCCGAAGAAGAAGGAAGGTATTAACAAGGGTTTTGCCTTAGCTATAGGAGTTATAGGGGCCATAACGCTGCTTACGACATTCCAGCATATATTAACCGAGTGGGCCGGATTCCCAGCACCACATTATACAGAGCTTTTCAGCGTCACCTTGGCTGTCTTTTCCATCCTCATGCTTATGGGAAGTTTCGCACTTTACACCGGAGTAGACCTTAGGTTCGTGTCATACTTTGCCGCCATAGGTGGCTTGGTGATGTTTCAAGCTGTCAGAGCTGTCTTATCCTTCGATCTTACAAGAGAACCTGAGGTTACAGCAGCGCTCTACACGTTTGCTGGGCTTGCAGGGCTGTCACTCTTATCAGTCACCCACATCCCAGAAACTCATCGGGCACACCGTTGGGCCAGATGGATCGCGGCAGCCTTCATCGTGGCGATGAGCCTAATAGCACTTGGCTTGGGCTTGAACGCCATGTATGACCACATCGCGAGTGCCGTGACCTAGGAGTTATTTTACTTCGTAATAGCGGACGTGCATTGCTAAAGAATTCTTCATGAATGCTTATCAGTCAGCCCATTTAGGAGTTCGTCTCTTCTCGCCATCAAATTACCTCGTTCTCAATTTTGGATAAGCGGAAAAATCACCCAAAACGTCAGGAAGGTGACTGGTTTGGTACATCCCCTGATTGGCACCCACGCGGGTCTTGGGGAGCTTGCTATCCTTGCCTTCCTATGGGCTTTCGTGGAGCTTCTGGGCCCCACAAAGAGTCGGATTAGACGAGCGAAGATAGCGTCCTTGCTCGGTGCGGTGTTTTTTGTGCTCAGCTGGGTTACGGGGGGTACCTACTATGTGACCCAATACGGTGAGCTGGTAAAGCCCGTGATTAAGGCGGGAGCGGAAGCCTGGGCCCACTCCATCGTCATGGAAACCAAGGAGCACGTGTTCCTCATGCTTCCTTTCCTCGGGGTGCTCCAGAACGTGTTACTCAGGCGAATGGACCTCAATGACCCGAAATCACGCCGCGTTATCCTCATCCTTACCGGATGGATAGTATTGTTTGCCCTGAGCATGGTTGCTATGGGTTACCTGATTAGCGGGGCGTACCGCTCAGCCCTTGAGATCATCACTACTGGAGCGGTACTGCTGCTTCCCTTGGGTTTGGTAGTTATGCTTGGTTACTTCTTATTGGCGCGGGGCACTGCCAAGCCCCGTAAAAACGTCCATGGAGGTATCTGAATGGCCCGCTGGAGCCCCTCAACGATGATTCTCGCCACAATCGTCACCATGATAGCTACCGTTGTCATAACCATCGCTAAAGAAATGTCGAAACCCATCAAGGACGTTTTCGTGACCATAGGCGGCCATCACTGGGTGGGGACATGCATTGTGTTGGTGATCATCTTTGCCATCTTCACATTTATCCCCGAGAAGACCCTATGGCGCAAGCCCCCAAAGGTGGAGCGATGGACTTGGGTGGTCATGGTGGTCTCGCTTCTCAGCTTTCTCGCGATATTTCTGTTCTATGTGATTCACTTTTTCACATGATAAAGTTCCTAGATAACGTAACTTCGTTAACGACGAGCCCGTGAGCTAAAACTTCGAGCCAAACTCACCATAAAATTTAAGCTCGACACCACCCAATGCTCGGCGCCGAAGTCGGTTGCGTCGATAAAAATCACGTGGGAGGGTTTGAACCGTCTGATATTTGAGGTGAAGTTCTCCGGCGCCACCCCGCCCTCTACCAAAAGTACCTTCGACGACTTGAGTTTGTGCCTCAACCTGCGCACCACCTCGATACCAGCTGCATCGTCCCCCCGCATCTCACTCCCAACGCCGACAATCGCCACGCGGTCTGCGCCCTTCAGGAAGGAAGAAAGCTCGAGCGGCAATCTATCACCTTAAAAATCTATCCAAAATTAGATCTTCGCGTCTCGCCCCTATGCGCCTGAGTACCCCAAGCGCCCAATCGACCCTGCCAACCTCACCCGTAGTGTGAGCATCGGTCCCCACGCTCAACTTGACCCCCTCACGCAAGCACAGCCTCAAGAACTCCTCGTAGGGCACCCGATATTACATGTTAACATCAATCGCTGCCCCGCGTCCAGCCGCGAGCCTCACGAAATTCTCGAGGTCTTCCGGTAAAAGGTGGGGCGCCAAATCGCAATGAAAGTAAAACGGGTGCGCTAAGACATCGATTTTGTGGCGCTCGATCGCATGGGTTGCCCTCCCCAGGTAATCTCTAGCGAGCTCAACCGAATCCCTGGCCTTCCCTAGCTTGTGAACGCCAATCACCAAGATGTCGAGTTTTCCGATGTACTCGTCGTCGACATCGATAGTTCCCCCCTCGTCCACTACGTTCGCCTCGATGCCGGCTAGTACCGGAATGCCCGCGTCCTCCTGCGCCAGCCTGATGTCTTGTAGCATGGGTGTGAGTTTCTCCCGGGGAGTGCCCACACTCAGCTCGGGCCCGTGATCGGTGAGGGCGACCGCCTCCAAGCCCAAGGCCTCTGCTGCTTCCGCCATCGCCGCGGCCGTGCCCACGCCGTCTGAGTACATCGTGTGCACGTGAAAGTCAAATTTCGCCGGCATTGAAATCAAGATAACAAACTCATAAGAACTGAAAAAGTTAATCTAAAGCGGGTACTGGGGGGAAATTCGATGTGCCTCGCAATTCCAGGTAAGGTGCTGAAAATCGAGGGACAGGTCGCAGCAGTCGATTTCGGTGGCGCGCGGCGGGAGGTTAAGTTAGACCTGCTCAGGAACGTGCACGAGGGCGACTACGTGCTCGTTCATGCCGGGTACGCTATCCAAGTTCTGGACGAAGCTATGGCTAAGGAGATCCTCAGCTCTTGGGAGGAAGTGACCCGAGGTGAGGGTGGTGCATGAAGTCGAGTTGGCGACCCGAGTGCTAAACGCGGTTCGTAAGATCGAGGCTGAGCACGGTGCGCGAGCGGTGGAGGTGAACCTGCGGGTGGGTGAAATCAACGAGCCAGGCTCCCTGCGGTTATGGCTGAAGAAACTCGGGGGCGATGAGTTCAACTCGGCGAAATTTAACATCTCCCAGGTGCCTATCATGATCAAATGTGAATGTGGGTACGAGGGCAGCGCTAGGTCGATCGACGCCCACCTGCCTGAACCCGAGTTGGGAATTGCCTGCCCAAAGTGTGGTGGACATAAGCTTACGATAACCTCCGGCCAAGAACTTGAGATTGTTGATGTAAAATTGGAAAAGAGAGAAGTGCAAAAACGTCAAACGAAAAAATCTCGCTAGCCCACGGGGCCGGCGGCGCGGCAATGATGAAACTTATCGTAGACGTCGCTCTCAAGGAGCTCTCGCTTAGGCGCGCGGGAGAGGTTGGACTAGATGAACTAGACGATGGGGCCACAATATCGCTTGGCGACAAAACCCTCGTGCTGACAACCGACTCCCACACTGTCAAACCACTTTTCTTCCCCGGTGGCGACATCGGCAGGCTCGCGGTCGCTGGCACGGTGAACGACCTCGCGGTGATGGGGGCCCGCCCGCTGGCAATGGCGTGCGCCGCCGTGCTCGAGGAGGGATTTTTAGTTGAAGATTTCCGGAAAATTTGCCAATCGATCGACACTGCTGCCCAAGAGGCAAAAGTCACGCTGATAACAGGATACACGAAGGAGATGGAGCGAGGGTCGCTCGATGGGGCAATACTCAACACCACTGGTATTGGTGTAACCGAAACCCTAGTTACCGATCACGGTCTTAAACCGGGGAACAAAATCATTGTCACCGGAACCATCGGAGACCATGGAGTCACTATTTTAGCTCACCGAGAAGGGATCAGCGTCGATGTTGACCTCCGCTCAGATGTCGCGCCCCTTTGGGAAACCGTCGAGACTGCGCTTAAAGTAGGTGGAGTGACGGCGATGAAGGATCCAACCCGCGGGGGTTTAGCGGCTGCCCTCAACGATATGGCCTCGAAGGCGAACGTTGGGATCCTAGTGAAGGAAGCCGATATCCCGATTCTGCCCGCAGTTAGGTCGATGAGCGAGATGCTGGGTATCGACCCACTCCAGATAACAAATGAGGGTAAGGCAATCATCGGAGTTGAATCCGAGCGCTGTGATGGGGTTCTCGCCGCGATACGGAAATCGAAATATGGCAAAAACGCATGTGTGATTGGTGAAGTGACAACCGATTACCGGGGCGATGTGATGCTTGAGACGGTGGTGGGGGGGCGACGCTTGCTAGATGCGCCCGTCGGGGATCCGGCGCCTAGAATTTGTTAGTTTTTTAACCCAAATTTTGTTAGCTTTTGTTAAAAATCTATTAATTGTGGTAGGAATAGTTAACTTTTTAAGGCAAAATAGGTTAAAATATTGTTAGGAAATGTAAAAAGTTGTTAAAAAAGGTGAAGTAGTGGCAGAGCTAAAAGAGAAACTCTACACAATGAAGGAAGCGTGCACCTTGCTTGGGGTACATCCAAACACGATCAGACGGTGGGACAAAGAAGGGAAAATCAAAGTCGTGCGTCCAGAAGGGGGGCAGAGGAGGATACCTGAGGGTGAAATAAAACGTTTGCTGGAAAAACCGTCCGTCGTTTCGCCTCCGCCCCCTCAACCAACCCTCCCGAAAAATGAGCACCTTTCATTCTTCTTAAGCTATGTCTTTTCTTACCATCGAGATGATTGGGAGCTTGTGAGGAGAGCTATCCTCATCAGGGATGACTACACTTGCTCGAAATGTGGTGGAAAAGAGTTACTTGGGGTGCATCATAAAGACGGAACAAGTCGGAATGATCCAGATAATTTGGTCACACTTTGCCAGAAATGCCACTACGAAGCGCACAAAGCCCCTTCTCCACGGTTCCAAAAACGTAAAATATCGCCGGAAGTACCCGTCCGAAAGCCCGAAAAGATAATAAAGGAAGAGATTCGGCCGGCCTCCGTTACCCCTAAGATAGCGGAAGTCCCTCGCCACGCTATCCTCGATGCGCTCGCGCCCGCAGGATTGGCTCAACGTACCGTTTTTGGGGATCTCCTCTCGGCCGCTGTTGTATTGAGAACTTTCACGTCCGAAGATCTCACCTCCCGGGCCCGCTGCCCGGAAGCGGTTACGAAGACATTTTGCGAACGAATGAGCGCTCGCGGTTACCTAACGAGTAAAAACGGAACATTCGAACTTCACGTGAGGGTAGCGAGATGACCACGTTCGAGGAGAAGATCGGCCGCGACCAGCGTTTTGAGAGCTATCTCCAGCGCTGGGGGCTACGGGGCGACCCATTCGAACCCGAGCTACCCTCGGTTGATGCATTCGCCCCATTTCAACAGGATGACCTGCGCAAGCTCAAATGGTTGTTGTCCGAGGGCAAGGTCGGCACCCTCACGGGCGCGCTGGGGATGGGCAAAACGACCGTGTGTGAGTTCTTGGTCGCTTCACTGAGGGAAGAAAGCCTAACCGCACCCGATCCTTCACAACATGTCATGCCCATTCTCATTCACGGCGCCGCGTACAAATCGGCCGACGAGCTGCTGCGTGCGATAATCTTGGGGCTGGAAATGGACGCCAACAAAGACCGGGCGAACCTCTTCGAAATCCTGCGTCGATGGCCGCAGGAGCACCAGGAGCGGCTAGCGGTGATCATCGACGACATCCCCGAGAGCGGCGCAGATGTGCTTGAGGTCGGCGAATTTCTGCGTGTGCTGTCCGACATCTCAAACATCTCAATCCTTCTCAACGGTGAAGTCAAACAAATGCAGCGCTTCCTCGCTGAGGTGCCCGCGCTGCTGGAGAGGTCCCACCTCGACGAAAAAACGCTCAAAACGATGCTCCTTCACTACTGGAGCGAGGGCGCGACCTTCGAGGAGCTCGCGGAAAAGCTCCGAATTCAGAGACCCGGGGCTTGGAAGCGCTGGCGAAA
>JAUWXQ010000008.1 GCA_030616305.1 Hadesarchaea archaeon | reverse complement strand
CAAAACTCCGCGAATTAGTTGGCGCGTTCTTCCGAAACGTGCCCTCCGGCTTGGGCAGCAAGGGGAAAGTCAGGCTTACCTACCCTCAACTTAATGAGGTCCTCGAGAACGGTGTGAGGTGGGCCGTTGAAAATGGCTTTGGTTGGAAAGAAGACCTGGAAAGACTTGAAGAGGGAGGATGCCTTACCGGTGCTGATGCAAGTAAAGTAAGCCAGCGTGCAAAGGAGCGCGGCCTTCCCCAGCTTGGCAGCCTTGGAAGTGGAAACCATTTCTTGGAAATTCAAGTGGTCGATAAAATTTTTGACCCAGAAGTCGCTCGGTCCTTTGAGATAACCCACGAGGGACAAGTCACGGTTATGATTCATACAGGGTCGAGAGGTCTAGGCCATCAAGTCTGCTCTGACTATTTAAGAACCATGGAACCTATCGTTAGAAAATATGGCATAACTCTTCCGGATAGAGAGCTTGTTAATGTGCCGATAAATTCACCCGAGGGGCAGGCGTATCTCGCAGCGATGGCATGCGCTGCAAACTACGGCTTCACAAACAGGCAAATGATTACACATTGGGTAAGAGAATCGTTTGAGGAAGTCTTTGAGCAGGATGCGGAAAAATTGGGTCTCCACCTCGTTTACGGGCTCGCACATAACATCGCCAAATTCGAGGAACACAGAATCGACGGTGAGCGAAAGCGAGTTTGCGTGCACAGGAAAGGTGCCACCCGTGCGTTCCCACCGGGACATCCTGATGTTCCCTCAAAGTACCGGAGCGTTGGGCAACCAGTCCTCATCCCGGGAGATATGGGCACAGCCTCATACGTGATGGTTGGGACCGAGCAAGGCATGCAGGAAACTTTTGCGTCGACCGCGCACGGAGCCGGGCGCCGCATGAGCCGAACGGCAGCACTCAAGCGGTTCTGGGGGGAAAACGTGCGTAAAGAACTTGAATCGAGAGGCATCATCGTCCGCGCGGCGAAAGCTTCGGTGATTGCGGAGGAATCGCCGGAGTGCTATAAAAATGTCGACAAGGTCTGCGAAATATCTCATAGGGCTGGAATTGCCCGAAAGGTGGCAAGGCTAGTGCCAATGGGGGTTGCAAAGGGCTAGAGACATGACATCGAAACTTTCCGTATCTGTTCTTTTGTCAAGCTCGCTGGTGGCCGATGCCCCAGAGCTTCGCCAGAAAACTGTCAAAGTTGGCTCGGTGGGGCGTGCACTTGCCATCTTCGGTGTCGATAAAGTTTGCATTTACAACGATGACGACCCCCACGCGAAAAACCAAACTATTGAGGCTAAGCTAATCACCTCTCTCCTCCGCTACATGGAAACACCACAATACCTGCGCAAGCTAATTTTCCCCCGTACCTGCGAACTCCGCTACGCCGGATTGCTTCCGCCTCTGAGGACACCCCACCATCCACTTGCGGGTGAAAAAAACAAGCTAGGGGATTACCGTGAGGGAGTCGTCATCGAAGCCAACAAGAACCAAAGCCTGTTGGAGATAGGTCTTCCCGAAAAAGCTATCACTGGCGAAAGATTCAAAGTTGGTCAGCGGTTGACGGTCAAACTAGGAAAAAACTCTGGCAACGTTATATCTGTCACACCAGTGGCGCGAGCTGAAGTTCCCGAGTACTGGGGCTACGAAGTCCTATATGCGGAAAACCTCGCGGAGGGCTTAAAAGTTTTGAAAGCGGATTATACGGTTGGAACATCGCGACACGGGCAAAATTTATATGAAGCCGTGCAAGCGATAAAGAGTAACAAACCTCACAGCGTGGCAGTAGCCTTTGGGGGTCCCTATGCGGGCCTCTTTGAAATCTGCGAGCGCCAGGGCGTCGATGCGGATAAACTCTTCGACGTCGTGATCAACACGATTCCGCGCCAAGGTACGGCGACAGTTCGGACTGAGGAGGCGCTTGTAGTCACCCTCGCGCTACTGAACGCGCTCACCGAGGGATAAAATGGGAAGACGAAAGCACCGACCAAGGCGGGGCTCGCTCGCATACATGCCTCGAGTGCGGGCCCCACGACCGGTTGCCCAAGTACGGGCTTGGCCAGCGGAAGCTAGACTTGGACTACAGGGGTCTGCTGGCTACAAAGCAGGAATGATTCAACTTTTCATGATTGATGACCACAAGGGAAGCCTGACGGCGGGCCAAGAGATAAGCGTCCCTGTGACCGTCCTAGAAATTCCCCCACTCGTCATCTGTGCAGTTCGCATTTACGCCTCAAGCACGAAAGGACTAAATGCAGCTACAGAGGTCTGGACAACCGAACTTCCAAAAGAACTCTCTCGCACCATGAACCTTCCCAAAAAATATGACATGCAGAAGGCTCTCGGGCGGGCTGAAGTCCTGATCAAGGAAGGCAAGGCCGCGGACATCCGTGTAATCGCCTGCACCCAGCCAAAGGTGACCAATCTCTCGAAGAAAAAACCGGACTTGCTCGAGATTCGCGTCGGGGGCAGCTCGATTGAGGAGCGATGGAACTATTCCAAGGAGCTCCTCGGAAAACAGGTCAAAGTTGGAGACGTGTTCAAGGAGGGAGAGTACGCCGATGTCCTCGCGATAACCAAGGGCAAGGGAGTCCAAGGGCCAGTCAAACGTTGGGGGATTAAAATATTACCCAGAAAAAGTGAGGAAGGGCACCGCCAAGTCGGAACATTGGGGCCATGGTCTCCTGCGCGAGTTATGTGGACGGTTCCAGCCCTTGGACAGATGGGCTACCATCAACGCACCGAGTTCAACAAACGCATTTTGAAGTTGGGTAGCGATGGCAAGGAAATCACACCGAGTGGAGGTTTCCTACGTTATGGTCAGGTCAAGGGAGAATTCGTGGTGTTAGCCGGCTCGGTCCCTGGACCCACAAAGCGGCTTGTGCAACTCAGGCGGCCTATGAGGTTGCCGCGGGGTGCCCCTACCTCACCGCCATCCATCACCTACGTGAACACAACATCGCAGCAGGGAGCATAAATATGAAGATCCAAGTCCTTTCTCTAAAAGGGCAACCACTCGAAGAAATCGAGCTTCCGCCAGTCTTCGACATGGAGCTGAGACCCGACGTGATAAGACGCGCTGTGCTGGCTGCTCAAACCGCTAGGCTCCAACCTTGGGGAACAGATAAGATGGCTGGCAAACGGACATCTGCGGAAACATGGGGCAAGGGATTTGGAGTTTCCCGCGTGCGTCGGGTGAAGGGAACTAAATCTCCTGCCGCAGGCAAGGGTGCACTTTCACCTCACACGGTAGGAGGCAGACGAGCTCACCCGCCAAAAGTCGAAAAGTCGCTTCGGGAGCACATAAACAAAAAGGAGCGCCGCCTCGCGATTCGCTCCGCTATCGCTGCCACCAAGGAGAAAAAACTCGTCGCCTCTCGAGGTCACGTCATTAATCACGTCACCGAACTTCCGGTGGTTGTGAGCGATGAGTTTGAAGGGATGAGAAAAGCAAGTGAGGTCAAGAGCGTGCTCCAAAAACTGGGGCTATGGAACGATGTCGAACGCGTGAACAAAAGCAAGAGAGTGAGGGCAGGACGTGGCAAGATAAGGGGCCGGAAATATAAACGCGCAGTTGGGCCACTCATCGTGGTCAATGAGGATAAGGGAATCGGCCGCGGGGCTAGAAACTTCCCAGGCCTCGGGGTCGTGAGGGTGACGGGGCTCAACGCGGAGGTACTCGCCCCTGGAGGCGCGCCAGGCAGACTAACTCTTTGGACTCGGGGAGCCATCCAAAAACTAGCTGGGGGGGTATTCACATGAAGGACCCGCACACAGTACTACTCTACCCGCAGGCAACTGAGAAAGCCGTGAAACTAATCGAGTCCGAAAATAAACTCGTGTTCATCGTCGCCAATGATGCCACTAGATCTGACGTCAAACGTGCCGTGGAGATGCTTTTTGAGGTAAAAGTGGACAACGTGAGAGTTGGGATAACTCCAGATGGACGGAAGCGTGCTTACGTGAGGCTTGCGCCAGAGTTCATGGCAGATGAAATAGCGGCAAAACTTGGGATGATCTAAATGGGAAAACGGATCAGAGCACAACGACCTGGACAAGGTTCGCCTACTTACCGATCGAAATCCTGGAGAAGCCTGGGCGAAGTGAAATTACCTCCACCGGAGGAAACAGGCGAGGCAACAGTGGTCGACATCCTTAACGATCCAGGCAGGAGCGCTCCAGTTGCCCGAGTGCGATACGGTGACGGTCAAGAGCGCTTGGTCCTCGCGCCTGAGGGAATAAAAGTAGGAGACAGGATAGCGGCTGGTGTCTCGGCCACCGTCAGACCCGGAAACACGCTATCGCTGGCTGAGATTCCCGAGGGGACCCCAATTCACAACATCGAATCTCGACCTGGGTATAGAGGACAATTTGCTAGGTCGTCTGGTACTTATGCTACCTTAATCGCCCACGATGTAGGGCGTGCTACCGTCCAGCTTCCATCTGGTGAGATAAGGGATTTCAACCCCCGCTGCCGCGCGACCATCGGGACGGTGGCTGGGAGTGGACGCCTAGATAAACCGTTCATTAAGGCTGGAAAACGCCACCATGCTATGCTTGCAAGGGGGAAGCCGTACCCTCGTGTGCGTGGCGTGGCGATGAACGTCGTCGACCATCCGTTCGGGGGCGGGAGGGGAAAACATGCTGGCAGACCAAAGACGGTTGCTAAAGGAGCGCCCCCTGGTCAGAAGGTGGGATTAATAGCGGCAAGGAGAACAGGTGCAAGGTGAGCCCATGCCGAAGAAGAAGTTTACCTTTCGGGGATACTCAATCGAGGAACTCCAAAAGCTATCCTTAGATGATTTCGCAAAGCTATTGCCAGCGCGCCAGAGGCGTTCGTTAGCCCGGGGCCTCACGTCCAGAGAAAAGAAACTACTCGAACGCATAAAGCAGGTGAGGGCAGCCGGGAAGGAGGGCCCCATCCGAACCCACTGCAGGGAAATGATTGTGCTCCCAGAGATGGTGGGCTTGAAGTTCGCGATTCACAATGGAAAAGAGTTCGTCATCGTTGAGGTGAAGCCGGAGATGATATGCCACCGCCTAGGAGAGTTCTCCCAAACGCGAAGGAAGGTCACCCACGGCACGCCAGGGATAGGTGCAACTAGGAGTTCTCTATACATACCACTAAAGTGATTATCGATGCCTAAGTTTGGTTACTCTGCTAAAATTGAAGAGCCGTGCGCAAAAGCCTTCGGCAAGGAAATGCGGGTATCCCCCAAGCACACGATGGAAGTCTGCCGAGCGATACGGGGTATGCACCTGAATGCTGCCAAAGAATATTTGGAAGCAGTCCGGGAAAAGAGAAAAGCTGTCCTCTTCGTGCGCCACCGAAAGAAGCTCGCTCACAAACGAGGAACTAGCGGCAGTGGACGATACCCTGTCAAGGCCGCTCGCGAGATTTTGAAGGTGCTGAAAAACGCGGAGGCCAACGCGAGCTACAAGGGACTTGATGTCGAAAAGCTCAGGGTAGTGCACGCCAGCGCCTACAAAGGTATCACCATCCCAGGCATTTTGCCGCGGGCTTTCGGGCGGGCGACGCCGTTCAACAAACCGCTCACGAACGTCGAAATAGTCCTGAAGGAGGCATCCTGATGCCGGTGAAGCAGACTTTTATAAAACGAGGGTTGAAACGTGTCGAGCTCGAGACTTTCCTAGTACAGGAAGTGGGTTCGGCGGGATACGGTGGCGTGGATGTCAGGCGCACGCCCACTGGTACTCGCGTGACGCTGTACATAGAGAGACCCGGCATGGTGATAGGGCGCAAAGGGAGGAGCATTAAACAGCTTACTGATGATCTCGAAAAAAAGTTTGGGTTGGAAAATCCGCAGATTGAGGTGGTCGAAATCCCGAAACCCGAACTATCTGGTCCAATAATGGCGAAACGCATCGCCTTCGCCCTCGAGCGTGGACTACGTGCGAGACGGATCGGTCACAGCATGACCCGTAGGATAATGGGCGCGGGCGCGCGAGGGGTCGAAATAATAATCTCAGGGAGAATAGCCGGAGAACGGTCAAGAAGCGAACGATTTTATAAAGGTTACCTCAGCAAGGCAGGTGTGCCAGCTGAGAAACTCGTGAGTCACGGCTATGCTGTGGCTAATCTGAAACCGGGAACCGCCGGCGTCAAGGTCAACATAATGCCTCCGGATGTGCCGCTGCCGGACGAGATCAAAATCAAGGAAGAAACCAAACCAACCGAGGCAGCGGCTGTGGCCGAAACAACGGAGGAAAAACCTAAAAAGGTGGAGGAACCAGCGCCAGAAGAAGGTGGTGAAAGTGGCAATACTAAGGGCTGACGAAATTCGTGGAATGAGCATCGAGGAAATGGTCGAAAGACTCAAAGAATTCCGTGCTGAGCTGGCTCGAACGCGAGCGACCGCAGCTGCAGGCGGTTCACTCGAGAACCCGGCGCGAATCAAGGAGCTCAAACGTGCCATAGCAAGGATACTCACAATAATGAAGGAGAAACAAAAAGGGGGTGCATGAGCGCGCAAGAAGTATGCAAGGTCTGTGGTCTGCCTAAGGAACTCTGCGTCTGCCAAGAGATAGCACGCGAGCAACAGCGGATAAGCGTGTACTCAATGAAACGAAAGTTCGGCAAAATTGTGACCATTATCGAGGGTGTGGACGAAAAACAGCTGAACTTGAAAGAACTGACAAAGGAACTGAAATCGAAACTCGCGTGCGGTGGGACCTCGAAGGACGGACGCATCGAACTCCAAGGTAACCATAAGGCACGCATCAAAGATGTACTCGCGAAGATGGGATTTTCCCATGAAATGATCGATGTGAGGTAGGTGGTAAGATGCCGGTGACGAGACGAAACTTGCTGCGGCACGAGCTAATTGGGCTCGAGGCTAGGGTCATGAACAGTCCGGACCCTACATTACTCGGCACCTCCGGAAAAATCGTGGACGAAACGCGCAACATGCTGATGGTAGAGCAGGGGGAGAAAGTCAGAAAAATCTCAAAATCTAACTCAACTTTCCTCATAACCCTGCCTGAAGGCGATAAGGTGACTGTCGATGGTAAAAAACTGGTTGGGCGGCCCGAGGAGCGGGTCAGGCGAAAGTGGTGAAACTATGGTAGGCATGGGAATCGAACCTCCAAAGGAAAAATGTTCAGATGTAAAGTGCCCGTTCCATGGGAAGCTATCGGTTCGGGGACGGGCGTTTGAGGGTGTAGTCGTGAGCGACAAAATGGCTCGGACAGTAACCGTGGAACTCGAACGTATGCAGTACATCCCAAAATACGAAAGGTACGAACGTCGCACCTCCAAATTCCATGCCCACAACCCACCCTGCATCGCGGCAAAAGCAGGCGATAAAGTCAGAATTATGGAATGCCGACGACTGAGCAAGACGAAAACATTCGTCGTCGTGCAAAGGCTGAAGGGATAATAGATGGGGAGAAAAGGTGCGGGTACTTCGATTGGGGTCTCTGCGGTGACTCCCGTGCGGGCGCTACCGGTAGGGGCGCGGCTCACCTGCGCAGACAACACAGGGGCGAGGGAACTCCAAATCGTGAGCGTCATGGGTTACAAGGGAAGGCGTGCACGAATGGCCAGTGCCGGTGTCGGTGGCCGAATAGTCGCATCGGTCAAGAAAGGTACGCCTGAGCTCCGGGCGCAACTAGTCCAAGCCGTCGTCGTCCGACAGACCAAAGAGTACCGTCGCAAGGATGGTATACACATAAAATTTGATGACAACGCGGCTGTGCTCATTACGCCCGAAGCCGCGCCACGAGGTTCCGAGATAAAGGGACCCATTGCGAGGGAGGCCGCCGAGAGATGGCCGCGGGTCGCCGGGATAGCTTCGACTGTGGTGTGAGTTATGGTAACTAAACAACCTAGAAAGCAACGTTTAGCGCTTTATTCCACTCCTCTGCACTCCCGCCATAAGCTCCTCGCTGCTCCCCTCAGCCGGGAACTCAGAGAAAAGTACAAGACCCGCTCTCTCCCTCTCCGAAAGGGTGACCGTGTGCGGGTCTTGCACGGTGACTTCAAGAAACTTGAGGGCGATGTGGTGGACGTTGACACAAAACACCAATTCGTTCAAGTGGAGGGGGCATCTGTGACCAAAGCCGACGGGACACAGGTCCCTAGAATGATCCGACCTTCGAATGTTATGTTGTTGAAGCTGGCTGAGGACAAGAGACGCACGCGCGTCCTCGAAAGGAGGTCTAAAAGTGGCTAAGAAAGGTGGAAGCAGGCATATGAAGCGATACGCCGCACCGCGGGCCCTCAAATTGTCCCGGAAATTATATGTATGGACAACGAAGGCTGCGCCTGGGCCCCACCCTGGCGAAAGCGCCATTCCGCTCCGCCTTGCCCTGCGTGATTATCTATCAGTGGGACGGACCGCTAGAGAGGTCGATAGCATTCTCTTCAAGGGGAATGTCTTGGTGGATGGAAAAACCAGACGGGAACCCAGCTTCCCGGTCGGCCTCATGGATGTCGTGCGATTGCCCGCGCTTAACCGTAGCTATCGTGTGCTCTTAGACCACAGGAGGCGCTTGATCCTAAGGGAAATAGATTCGGCCGAAGCGTCCATGAAACTTTGCAGGGTTGTGCGCAAGCAAATCGTGCGAGGGAAAAGAGTTCAACTAACGTTTCATGACGGAAAAACGATCGTTGGGGACCTGAACGAGTTCAAGCCAGACGATGTGGCTAAATTGGTCTTGCCGGAACTAAAGGTGTTGGAACGCTTCCCATTCGAGGTAGGTGCTGCGGCGCTGGTCACGGGCGGGAGCAACGTCAGCAGGATTGGCAGGATAGCCGAGATTAAGCTAATCGCGGGGGCCCAACCAAACATTGTAACCTTGAAAACAGATGGAGAGAGCTTTCAAGCCCCTGAGCAGTATGTGTTCGTCGTGGGTAAAGAGAAGCCTTCCATTTCATTGCCAGGTGCAAACATATGAACCCAATGCGCGAGATTCGAATCGAGAAAGTCGTCCTAAATATAGGTACGGGCGAGGGGGGCGATAAACTCGCTAACGCAGAGAGAGTGCTCGAAAGCATCGCCAAACAAAAACCGGCTCGAACCTATGCAAAAAAACTGGTTAGAGAGTGGGGGGTAAAGCGTGGGAGCCCCATAGGCTGCGCGGTCACCCTGCGCGGTGAGCGAACAGTTGAAACATTGACGCGGCTGCTCGATGCGGTCGAGCGGCGCGTGAAAAGGGAATCCTTCGACAACGGCGGCAACCTCGCTTTTGGCATTAAGGAGCAGATAGACATCCCGGGTATTTCTTACGATCCTGAATTAGGTATATTTGGTATGGATGTGTGTATCACGCTGATGAGACCAGGTTACAGAATAAGACGAAGGCGACGCTTTACCCGCTCCATCCCGCCGAGCCACAGAATTACCAAGGAGGAAGCGATAAATTTCATGACCAGCAAATTTGGAGTCCAGGTGGTCTGATGGGGAAGAGAAAGTTTGGGAAAGGCGCACACAAGTGCACGCACTGCGGTGGATATGGGCACGTTTACCAAATGCACGACCTGAAGCTGTGCCGACGGTGTTTCCGGGAGCTCGCTCCGAAGATAGGATTCAAAAAATATAGTTAGGTGTAAGGATGTTACTCGATCCACTTGCTAACGCCCTTTCTAAAATCCAGAACCATGAGCGAGCCCGAAAGCGAGAAGTTGTCATAGCCCCGGCCTCGAAGCTAATCAACGAAGTTCTGCGCATAATGCATACAGAGGGATTCGTCGGAGAATTCGAGTTTATCGATGACGGGAAAGCAGGGAAATTCAGGGTCGCACTTCGAGGAAAGGTAAATGGATGTGGAGTGATAAAACCGCGGTATTCCGCGAAGCGTGACGAATACGAACAGTGGGAAAAGCGGTACCTGCCAGCGGCGGGCTTCGGGGTGCTCGTGGTCTCAACCCAGCGAGGGGTAATGACTCATAAGAAAGCGATGGAATCGGAGCTGGGTGGTCGACTTTTAGCGTACATTTATTAAGTCAAACCTCTTCATCACACTTTTAATTAGGAAAGCCAAAGATAGACGGAACAAATGCGGAGTTCGTTGTCGATGAAGCCTGGTGTAAAAGAAGAGTTTGAAGTGCCCGAAGGCGTGGAGCTGAAGCTCACGGGCAAAACCGTTGAGGTTAGTGGACCGAAGGGCAAACTCATGCGAACGTTCGACCTTCCTAAGATAACGCTGAAGGTAGAAGGGCAAAAGATTTTAATCACGGCAGATTCCGTGCGCCGTAGAAACAAGGCCGCCGTCATGAGCATCCGAGCTCATTTACAGAACATGTTCAAAGGGGTCGCTGAAGGCTTCACCTATAAATTGCGCGTAATGTATTCCCACTTTCCTATTACTGTTAAGGTTGATGGCAAACGCGTCCTAATTCAAAATTTTCTCGGGGAGCGATCCCCTCGTGTGGCAAAAATTGTCGGCGATGCTAACGTCGAAGTCAAGGGAGATGAAATCACCGTCAAAGGAGTGAACAAGGAAGACGTCGGACAGACAGCGTTCAACATCGAGCAGGCTACCTTCATTAGGCACCGTGACTCGCGGACATTTCAGGACGGTTGCTACATCACGGAACGAGCGTGAAGCAAATGAAGAAGAAGCGTTTGACGAAGTTCAGACGGCAGGAGTGGTTCCGATTCAAGAAGTTGGGCGAGAAATGGCGCAAACCTCGAGGGTCAGACAGCAAGATGCGTGTTGGCAAGAGCGGGAAGCCTCCAACGGTCTCAATTGGGTATAGATCACCCAAAGCCGCTCGAGGAGTTCATCCCTCCGGGCTGGCAGAGATCTTGGTCAACAACCCGCGAGATTTGGAAGGTATTGATGCACGCAAGCAGGCCATTCGGATAGCCTCCGGAGTAGGAAAAAGGAAGCGAGAGCAAATTATAGCTAAAGCAAGGGGGCTCAACCTCAGAGTACTCAATGTAGGAGTTGAAAAACGTGAAATTGAAGTCGTCAAAGAAGAGGCTAGCGGCTCAAATCCTTAAAGTAGGGATAAACAGGGTCTGGATAGATCCGACCCGCGCCGAGGATGTTTCCACCGCAATTACCCGTGAGGACATCAAACGCTTAATTAAAAATGGAACCATCCGTGCAAAACCAGAGCGTGGGACAAGTCGTGGTAGATTTAGGAAGTTGGCTGTCAAGCGCAGGATGGGCAGGCGAGGGGGCGCGGGGAGTAGGAAAGGTGCGAAGCGTGCGAGACTGCCGAAAAAGGCTAACTGGATTAAAACCGTTCGCCCGTTGCGTTCGAGGTTGCGGGAATTGAAAAAAGGAGGAATAATCGGGACACGAGAGTACCGTAGACTCTACCGCATGGTCAAGGGCGGCGCCTTCAAAAGCAGGGCGCACCTCGAGGCCCATCTCAAGGAACGAGGGTTGTTGAAGGTATAGAAATGCCAAAAATCGGGCCTCGCTACAGGGTTCAGTTCAGGCGGAAACGGAAGGGCAGAACCGACTATCGACACAGACTCAAATTGCTGCGGTCGGGGAAACCACGTTTGGTAACACGAATTTCACTCAAGCATGTCATCGCCCAAGTTATGCGGGCCGCACCCGCCGGGGACATGACTTTGGTTTCAGCACACACGAAACACCTGGAGAAATTTGGGTGGAAAGCCTATGCCTCAAATATCCCGGCGGCTTACCTAGTTGGTCTCCTCTGCGGTTACCGGGCGGTGAAGGCTGGCGTGAAGGAGTGCACATTTGATATCGGAATGCACGATCCCGTTCCCCGCGCCAAAATTTTTGCTGTGCTTAAAGGTGCGCTTGACGCTGGCTTACATATCCCACATGATGAGGGAATTCTGCCCAAAGAGGACAGGATTAATGGAACACACATCTCCCAGTATGCTACCAAGCTGAAAGCGAAGGACCCAAAAGCCTACCAAGCTAGGTTCTCCCGCTACCTTGCGCGAGGCCTTCCTCCCGAACAGATGTCAGAGCACTTTAATGTAGTCAAGCAAGCAATAATTACGCAGTTCGGTTAGCGAGATGAGGAAAATGAGAAGACGTGGACCTAAAAGACCTAGACCTAAAAAAGAGTTCAGTATTGACCTGTGGCAACCCCGTACAAGCATCGGGCGAACCGTCAAAGAGAGACAGATAACCGAAATCTCCAAAATCTTGCGACAGGGAACCCCCATCAAGGAGACCGAGATTGTCGACGCCCTTGTGCCCAAACTTGAGGAAAACATCTTGGGGGTAAGTTTGGCCCAGCGAATGCACAAGTCAGGTCGGCGGGTTAAATACAGAGTTGTGGCGGTGGTCGGGAACCAAGACGGAATAGTTGGGGTAGGGCACGGAAGCACGAGGGAAATAAGCTCCTCAATCAGAAAAGCCATGGGCACCGCAAGGCTAAATGTGATAGAAATCGCTCGGGGCTGCGGGAGCTGGGAATGCGGTTGCGGCCGTCCCCATTCAGTACCTTTTAAAGTCACTGGGGAAAGCGGGAGCGTCAGTGTGACTGTAAAACCCGCGCCTCGTGGGCTGGGCTTGGCTGCGGCCGAGGTTCCAAGAGTAATTCTACGCATGGCTGGAATCAGGGATGCCTGGACCCGTTCGGATGGACAAACGCGAACAACCCTGAACTTTGCCTTTGCTACAATAGATGCCCTCAAACAGACGACGAGGATAGCTCTGCGAGAGCAATTCAAGGAACACGTTAACATCGGGGAAGCTGGTGAGGCGGGTGGGTAAGCTAGCCGTAATCAGGATCCGCGGTGGCATCAACGTGCGGGGTGTAGTCAACAAAACATTAGAGATGCTCAACCTGACGCGCGTCAACCACTGTGTCCTAGTCGATGATGACCCTTCCACGCTGGGTATGCTCCAAGCAGCCAAAGATTACATAACTTGGGGAGCGATAAAGCCCGAAACGCTTGAACATCTGTTACGAAAGCGCGGGAGGTTGCAAGGAGACAAACATCTAACTGACGAAATTGTGAAATCTGGAACCGAGTTTTCATCCATCGGGGAACTGGCCGTTGCGATATGCAATGGAAAGACGGGACTCAAAGTGCTACCGGGGCTAAAAAAAGTCTTCAGGCTTCACCCGCCGCGGAAGGGATACAAATCGACGAAACGCCCGTTCAAGGATTTCGGTGACCTTGGCTACCGGGGCGAACGGATAAACGAACTAATTCTCAGAATGGCTTAGGTGAGAGACATGGTGGTGCGAAAGCGAAGAAAGGTAAGAACCCAGCGGGGCACACGCACCTACGGAAGAGGATGTTCGAAGCGGGGGCGCGGCAGCGGGGAGAGGGGAGGCACAGGACTAAGCGGAGGTCACAAACACAAATGGTCGTACGTCCTAAAGTACATGCCTAAGCATTTCGGAAAACATGGTTTCACGCGTCCGCTCGCGGTTCAGAGGGAGGTCAAGGCGATCAACGTCGGGGACCTAGATGAGCGTTTGGAGGAACTCTTGCAACTTGGCATCGCGAAACAGGAGGGGGAAAAATTTGTCATCGATGTGAGTAAACTCGGTTTCGATAAGGTTCTGGGTGGGGGCCGAGTCACACACCCTCTGGATGTTATGGCCAAGGAATTTGTCGAATCAGCCAAACGAAAACTAGATGAAGCGGGCGGCAAGGCCATCTCCGGGTGAAAGCGATGGAGCAGATGGAGAGGCCACGGTCGAAGCTCTACGCGCTCGAGCCCATAGTCCGCAAGATGCCGGAAGTCGCGATTCCCAAGCGACGCGTTTCCTTCAAGGAAAAATTCATGTGGACCGGGATAGCTCTCCTTGTTTTCCTCGTTATGACCCAGATCTCGCTCTACGGCACGCCAACTCGCGAAGATTTCACAGACCAAAACGGTAACGGTATGTATGACGTTGGCGAGCCCTTCACCGATCTTAACGGTAACGGGGTATGGGATGCTGGGGTCCAAGAGTTTTTTGGGCAACTGAGATTCGTACTGGCTAGCCACGCAGGAAGTTTGATGGAGTTGGGAATAGGTCCCATCGTCACCGCCGGCATCATCATGCAGCTACTAGTAGGGAGCAAAATTATAGGGCTCGACCTCACCAACCATGAAGACCGTGCTCTCTTCACAGGAGTTCAGAAGTTCCTTGCGCTCATCATGGGGCTCTTCCAGGGGGCCATGCTCGTGCTCGCTGGACACTACGGGCTCGGGCTCGGAAGCTCTGCCGGGATCTTCATTCTCATTCAGCTCACGCTAGGTGTAATAATAGTGATCTACTTGGATGAGCTGGTCTCAAAATATGGGTTTGGGAGCGGGATAAGTCTCTTTATACTCGCAGGCGTTGCGACGACGGTAATCTGGGGAGCTTTTAACCCTGTTCAACCCCCTTACGGCGCCATTCCGCACTTCGCAGGAACGATGTTAGGAGGAGGAGGCCTAGCTGACGCATTTTTCAGGCCGGGGCAGCTACCCAGCATGATGGGGTTGTTGGCGACAATCGTGGTATTCTTCATCGTGGTTTACGTCGAGAACATGCGAATCGAGATACCCCTCGCCTACGGAAGATTTGGTGGGGTCAGAGGACGTTACCCAATCAGGTTGTTGTACGCATCGGTGATCCCTGTGATTCTCGCGATGGTAGTATTCGCGAATATTAGCATGATAGCTAGAATTTCGGGCCTCTCATTTTTAGGTACATACGATGCTGCGGGCAATGCAATTGGTGGTCTCGCTTACTACACCCAAGCGCCAGCCGGCATCGCTGGTGTTGCCGCCGATCCCATCCATGCTCTTGTATACACGGGGATCTTGGCTCTTTTATGTATGGGCTTCGCTTGGCTCTGGATAAACATGACCGGTATGGGTCCGCGCGATGTTGCAAAGCAGCTGGATCGATCAGGCATGCTCATCCCAGGCTTCCGCCGTGACATAAGGATAATGGAGTGGGTGCTGCGCCGGTACATAATAACTGCGGCTCTGCTTGGTGGGGCCTTCGTCGGATTGCTTTCGGCTGGCGCGGACTGTCTAGGCGCGATAGGGAGCGGGACCGGAATCCTGCTTGCAGTCAGTATTATGTATCACCTCTACGAAGAAATAGCGAAAGAGCGAGTAGCGGACATGTTTCCTGCTGTCAGGAGGTTCTTTGGTGAGTGAGAAAATAGTCGTCGCGACTGGGGTGCCGGGGTCTGGAAAGAGCACAGTCATAGACGGGGCGCTCAAACAGCTTAAGGCGCAGGGAATAACTTACAGCATCTTGAACTACGGCGATATCATGCTGGAACTCATGCGCGAACGCGAGGGGATCAGCGATCGTGATGATATGCGGAAGGTTTCAACAGACCACTATCGTGAAATCCAGCGCGAGGCAGCAAAACGAATCGCCCGCGCAGCTAAAAAGGAGCCCATCATCGTTGACACTCATTGCCTTATCAAAAGGCCAGATGGGTATTACCCTGGCCTGCCTCGCTGGGTGCTGGAGGAGCTTAAGCCAGAATCTATCATCATAATCGAGGCAACACCGGAGGAAATTGCTGGGCGGCGCACCAGAGACATCACGAGACGGAGGGACAAAGAGCTCAGGGAGGAGGTAGAAGAGCACCAGCTGATGAATCGCGCGACGGCTGCCGCCTATGCTGCTCTTTCGGGGGCCACAGTGAAGATAATCCAAAATAGGGACAAAGGATTAAACGAAGCCGTGAATGAAATGGTTGAGGCGTTGAGGTGACTCCATGCAAAAGAAGATGATGGTCCTGCTCATCGTAGCCGCGCTGTCGTTGTCCGTCCTTGGCGCGGGAAGCGTCCAAGCTCAGGGGGAAAACGACCAAGCAAACCTAGCGACACTAGTAAACAAGCTTGATACATCCATCACTTCTCTTAGGAAGGGAGACACCGGCCCCTCTACGCTTATCTCAGATGCATCGACAATTTACCAATCCAGCTTCAGCCCCCGCCTCGAAAATATAGATAATTCGCTCAACACCAAAATCAATCAAGCCTTCACCTCGCTTGCCCAAAACCCTGTCGAGGAGAATATCTTTGCCCTGAGGGCTGATGTATTACGGGCCGCGAGCTTAATCGGCATTTCTCTGCCCCCTCTCTATGCGTACTCGCTGTTCATCCTCCTCGGAGTGGGGGTGGTGGTGTCCCTGTTCGTAACGTTGCTGAACAAGCGCTTGGTAAACTGGGATTTTGTAAGGGAAAACAAAGCCAAGATATCCGAGTTCCAAAAGGAGCTCCGCGAGGCCAGGAGTAAAAAAGATATGAAGCAAATGCATAAGCTCCAGCAACGCCAAAGCGAAATCATGAAACTTCAAGGAAAGATGTTTAAACAAACGATGAAACCGACTATCATTTACATCATCCCTCTCTTGCTCGTCTGGACCATCCTGCTTAACGTCTACAGCGGGTGGGTCGTTGCCTGGCTGCCCTTCAGCATAGATCTACCGATTTTCGGGCGGTTGGTCGCATTTGGGGTGGGGTGGTGGTACTTCATCACCTACCTGGGGATCTCTCAAATATTCCGAAAAATTATGATCAGGGACTAACATGCCCGCGCTGAGGTATAGATCCAAAAGGTACAAGCAGCGACGCGTCCGCACGACTGGAGGGCGGACCGTGACCCATTACAAGAAAAAACGTGTGAGCACAGCTAGCTGCGCCTCGTGCGGCCGCCCGCTGGGAGGCGTTCCTTGGATGAGGGCGAGCAAGCTGCGATCCTTTCCCCGAAGTTCCCGTATGCCCAATCGCCCCTTCGGCGGCTACCTGTGCCCGGCCTGCGCACGCCAAGCAATAAAAGAAGAGGCTAGGGCGTGAAAGCATGGTGGTCGTCGCGATAAGCGGCTTGCACGGCGCTGGCAAGACCACAGCTGCCAGAGTTCTCGCGAAAAAATTTAGACTTCGGCATGTGTGCGCAGGTATGGTGTTCAGACAACTCGCAGAGGAACGCGGGATGACTCTCGATGAGTTTTCAAGATACGCGGAACGTCACCCAGGTATCGACCGAATGATAGACCGTCGCACCGCCGACGCTGCGAGAGAGGATAATGTGCTCATCGATGCTCGTCTCGCAGGATGGATGGCGAAAAAAGCCAATGTGAAAATTTTGCTCACAGCCCCGCTTGAAGTACGGGCTAGACGAATATCCCGACGAGAGAAACGCGAGTATAAGGAGGTCCTGAAAGAAACGGTGACGCGAGAGCAAAGCGAAGCCAAGCGCTTTCGAAAATTTTACGGCATCGACGTGAACGACCATTCGCCCTTCGATCTTGTGCTCAACACGGGACATCTTTCAGTTCGTGAGACGGCAGGGATACTAGAAGCTGCGGTCGGTCTCGCGATGAAAAGGAGGTATTGAGATGGTTATGGATATCGGACGAGTCTGCGTGAAACTTGCCGGACATGAAGCTGGCAAGCGATGCGTGATAGTGGAGGTCGTGGATAACACTTACGTAGTCGTAAGCGGACCGGGAATAAAGCGAAGACGTTGTAATATCACACACCTCGAGCCTACCGACAAAAAATTAGATATTTCGAAAGGAGCCTCGGACGAAGAGGTAAAACGGGCCCTTGAGGCTGCGGGTTAAGCTGGTGTCGGGATTGGGCAAACTCCCTTCTGATGTCGAACGCGAAACGCTGATTAGGGCCCACGATACGACGGACCCCAACTACGGATGTGCGCCCTCCAAGCGTTCGATTCGAGAACACCTGCGCTTAGGGATAGTCAACCTTGACAAACCACCTGGACCGACCTCACACGAAATAGTGGCTTGGGTGAAGCGTGTGCTCGATCTTCGTAGGGCTGGGCATGGCGGCACCTTGGACCCTGGGGTGAGCGGGGTGCTCCCGACTGCATTCGAGGACGCGACGAAAATCGCCCAGACGTTGCTTCCGGCGGGCAAGGAGTATATTTGTGTGATGCATCTGCACGGCGAAGTTCCCCAGCCTCGCCTGGAGCAGATCCTTCGAGAGTTCGAAGGTGAAATTTATCAGCGCCCGCCTCTACGCGCAGCTGTGAAAAGACAGTTGCGTATTCGGAAAATCTACTATATCGATCTACTTGAGCGTGAGGGTCGTGATGTGCTAACGCGCGTTGGGTGCGAGGCGGGGACATACATGCGCAAGCTTTCCTATGACGTGGGAGAGGCCCTGGGATGTGGCGCTCATATGCGTGAGCTACGTCGAACCCGAACTGGACCATTCAAAGAAGAAACCTCGGTGAAACTCCACGACCTCGCCGATGCATACGCGTTCTGGCGGGAAGACGGCAAGGAAAATTACCTGCGCGAAACGGTGCTTCCCATGGAGACTGCAACACAACACCTGCCAAAAATAGTCGTGCGGGATGGGGCAGTGGACGCCCTTTGTTGTGGAGCGAGCTTGGCAGCGCCCGGAGTGCTCACGGTTGATACGGGTGTTTCCCCAGATGACCTCATCGCTCTTTTTACGTTGAAGGATGAACTCGTAAGCCTAGCTCGAGCAACTATGAGTTCCAAACAAATTTACGAGGCGGAGCACGGAATAGTGGCGAAACCTGAACGAGTAATGATGTCACCGGGCACCTATCCGCGAAAATGGAAATGATATCCAACCCACACCCGAAGAAAGCGGATATATGACAAGTCTCCAATTTTACTTGGTGCCGGGGTAGCCAAGCCAGGTTTAAGGCGCACGCCTGGAAAGCGTGTGGTCCTTTGGGCCTCAGGGGTTCAAATCCCCTCCCCGGCGCCACTCCTTTATCGCAGTCTTGAGAACTCGGATGTTCGAAGGATGTGGGGCAATTATCGTTTTTTAGCCGCGCTAGGGCCTGTTTTATCGCGGATTCAGCGACTCGTGAAATATTTAACCCTGCCTCTCTCGCCTCTTTCACGACTTCGGGATCGAGCGTTAAAGTCGTTACCTGACGTTTCCGGTTGGGACTTTTCATGCACATACACCCGCATACACTTGAACCCTAATACCTCAAGAGCCATTCCCAACTAATCGCAACGCTCGACACGCTTTTACCGTTGCGTGAAGTGTAAGGAAGTCAGGAACGAATAGGGATAAACGCCGCAGACGAGCATCGAACTTCGGCGGGTCCCCGAAAGGAAGGCAATTTGAATGCAATCACAGCCAGATAAAAGGCAATGGAACGAGAGGAAAAAACTGGACTCATTGATAGCGCGCGAGAAGGTCGACGCAAAAGCCATTCGGGTCTATTTTGGAAAAATTAGGAAAGAGATCGCCTCATCTATTGAACGCGAGGAAAATCCTCACGTATACATTGATAAAACTTTCAACGAAAAACGGGGCGTTCATGAAATTCGAATCATGTTGATGGGGGAACGCCACATGGAAGATTTAAGTTACTTTACAAGCGACCCGGAGAAATGGAAGAGTTTTGGTGCTATCACGCTCTCGTTGATCGCGGCTGAGCGGTTTATTGATGCTTTAAAAAACGTTGTTCATGCTCCAGTTAAGGAAACCCTCATGACCATCGAGGCGGGGGAAGTGTTGGTTACTTTTTGGAAGCCGCGTGCGTGGAGCCATTAAGTCAAAGCGCGGCTAGCGGAAATCATCGTTTCAGCGATTTTACGAAGGTGCGGGATTGGTTCTAAAAATATGGAAAATCCCACCCGTTCGTGAAAAGGGCTATTTTCCATATATTTTGGCATACCTTCGACCCATAGTCCCGCCCCTGAACGGTTCGAGGGCGGTCAAAATGGCCCCGAGGTGTTCTGGCAAACCCCCACTTTGCGGGGCTTGAGGGGGCTTATGGGGTGGCGGAACCCCCCCTTGTGTTCCCCATTAAGAGTAACTTGTTGGGGGGGCTTTGCACATAAATTAGGTTCTGCACATTTATTCCGATTCTTGCACATTAATTCAGTATTCTGCACAATAATTGGTTTTTTGCACAAAAATTAAGGATTTTGCACACAAAGGGATACACATAGGGACACCAATGAGAGGCGGAACAGATAAGATAATCGAGGCTGGATTGAATACACTCAGCATAATTGCGTCTTTTATTCAGGCCCTGTTAGGACTTTTTGATCTAAAATATTTGGTCCTTTATTGGTCGCTCGCTTTGGCTATCATACTAACACTACTTGTAAAATTTTTTTTAAATACAACAAAAGCAATTGTGTATTTTACAGTAGTTATTGTAATTACAATTTTAACGAATTTGATGATAACTTAGTTTTAAGCCCGAAAATCTGACTTATGGTGGTGGCGCATTGCCGAGGAGAAGATTTTATCGGCGGAGGAGACCCCGTCGATGGAGAAAACCATACCAAGGTAATGTTTGTTCCTATTGTGGTAGAAAATTCACTGAATTGCTCTATCAATGTAAATACTGTGGCGAAAGATTCTGTTCAAAACATCATTTACCCGAGTCGCATAAATGTAAGGCATTGCCTTCACGGAGTTGGGGTACATACACAGGTGAGCGAGGGAAGCGAGAGCCTGTTATTGTCGGGGGGCCTCCAACTTGGGTACCTGCGCCTACTAAACGGTTTCCTGGGCATAGAGTTCATAAAACTATTAAGAAAATCGGCAGTGTACTAGGAGGAATCGCAATTCTAGCAATTATCATAGTAATTGGGTTGCTTATTTGGGCCGTTTTTATTCCTTGGCTAGGCACATTCGCGGGGACATCAGGAGGAGAATCATCGATAGATATTTCTCAATTAGAACAAGATACATTCAACTTCATAAATCAGGAAAGAAGCGAGTATGGTCTCGCCCCTGTTTCATGGGACGATCAGGTTGCAGATGTGGCTAGGGAACACAGTAAAGACATGGCGCAAAATGACTTTTTCGAACATCAAAACTTGCAGGGGCAAAATGTCGATGACAGGCTAAGCGAAGGCGGGGTCAGTTTCTTTTCCTGTGGTGAGATTCTTCTAGAGCAGAGTGTAATAGAAAGTGAGACTACAACTTGGATTTTTATTATACCCATAACCTCCACAGATTACAAAAGTCAAAGTGAAATGGCACAAAGTGCCGTTAGTGGGTGGATGGCAAGTTCGGGACATAGGGCGATAATTTTGACCTCAGGATTTAGCGACGCGGGGGTAGGGGTTTGGGTCGATTCAGACGAAACAACGTATTATTTTACTGGAGATTTTATTGGTTAGCCTCGGGTTTTTGTCGCATTATCGGGACGTGATTTGGGGTGGTGCTTGAAACCCCACCCGCATCGCCCCAACTTCTGATCCCAAAGCCCTCCCAACAAGTTACTCTTAATGGGGAACACAAGGGGGGGGTTCCGCCACCCCATAAGCCCCCTCAAGCCCCGCAAACCCCCACTTTTCCCAAAAGAAAATTAAAAAAGAGATATGCCCCGAACCCTTAGTACCCCTGGGAGTGGGGGACCAAGGAAGCCGTCCTCGGAGCAGATGAAAAGGGGGTTAAAAACAGGATTTTCCGAAAAACCCCCACTAATGGTTGTAAAGCGTGAAAAGGGGCCCGCCGCTTCCCCCGCTGAAAATGAAAGGGGGCGGGGGAAGGGAAGGTCGAGAGAGAGAAAAAGAAAAATTAGCAGTATTTTTTACTCGGGTTCGGAAGGCTCAAAATACCAATCATTTTCTTTCCTCATGTAAACCCAACCGACAGGTAACAATTTGTGTTCGCGTCCATATTGATCCAAAATGCTAACTGTTGCCTTTACATCAAGACGTTCAGTTTTTCTGTCTACGGCTTCCTGTGGTATTTTGAAATGCCCCATGTGCCCAGAGCGCGGGTTCAGATGCCAAAGTTTGCCGCCGCCGTAATACTCTGCATCTGGATGGCCTAAACTTTGACCTGCGAGGAGAATATCCAGAATAACTTTCACCTTAACCGGCAATGAGTCCCCGAAGTGCCTTAGGTAAAATCCCACATCTGGAAATTGGCGCTTACGGCCATCATGTAATAGTTGAGTAACCCCATAGGAGACTGGGGGAACAAGGTGCCTAGTTTGTTCTTCGTAGATTTGTTCTCGGCGAGCCTTAAGTTCCTCATCGCGATACTTGCTCCCGAGAGGATGTCTATCGTTGTAACTCATGACATCCTTGTGGCAATCAAAACAAAGAAGGATGGCGTTATCAATGTCGTCCGATCCACCTTGCTCAACAGGAACAATGTGATGGACTTCGATGTTACTGCCGCAAGCCTTTCCGCAAAGGCAACAGTGACGATCACACCAAAGAAGGGCCTTTATCTTAACATCTTTGCTGAAATCCCTCGCCATGTCGTCACCATTAGAACTCACGCAATCAAATTATTTAAGAAGATCACGTTCGTACTCAAAAAGCGAAGGCGCACGTCTTAAGAAAGAAATCACTTTAGAGTTAATCGGGTTTGATGTGATGCGCAGAGGTAAAATTGTGTCTGCTGGGATTTTGATGGCTGATTTGGTTGGATATACCCGTTTCTGCGAATCCTCGGACCTACTTGCTATCCGAGATATAGTGAGAAAAATTCACAAAACCACGATTTTAACCATCAAAGGTTGGGGTGGTAGTATCGTCAATATCATGGGAGATGGAATAATGGCGGCCTTCCCTGAAGAAGACTTTGATAAGCCTGTTTGGTCCGCCGTGAGTGCCGGCTGTTTAATCTTGGATCAAATTCGAAAATTGAAGGCTAAACGTAAAATTAAGCCCAGCATGCATGCGGGAGTGGACTGGGGAAAAGTTTGGATGGGTCGGATAACTGGCGAGCCCACGCCGGGCTCGCTAACCGTATTGGGCCAACCAGTTAATCGAGCAGCACGTTACCAAGCATTAGCACGTCAAAATGAAATCGTGCTACCTTGGAATAGCGAAGTCCAGAAAATGTTAGAAGAAGGCGATGCATTCTTGCCCAGAATGCACTGTATTACAAAGAGAGAGAAAGTTCGCGGAATCGGTAAAATTAACTTGACCCATGTAAGCCTTGGATAAGATACTAGAATGTGAGTACCCCCAATTCTGACATATGTCCGCCCTCGTGATGCCCAAAGAGTGGGCCAAAGTGGGCGTGCCTCCACGAAGGCGGGGGTACTTAAGTGACTATCATAAGATAAAATCACCTTCTTCCCCAACCCTACTCTGCCCAACTTTAATATGGGTAATTTAACCATGGGATGGGGTAGGTGAGAAAGTGGATGTCGTTTAAATCGGGTGATTACTTTCGGCGACCAGACGCGCGCGGCGCTTTGAAGTATGTCGGCGAACAATAAGATATAGGAAAATTGATTAGAATAATTAGGGGGTATGAAATAACTGATCAAAAAGGAGATACAAGATGAACAATTTCGATAAATTGGAAAGATCTGGCGACAGAAGTTTTTTACGATTGTTTATAACGGTTGCAACAGGTGTCGTACTAACAGCGATATTCATCGAAATTTTTCCCGGACTAAGTGCCGTTGTAAAGATAATCGGTTATCTTATCGTTATAGTTGCGATAACATTTATTCTTGGACTTGCTGAAGGTTTTTTTGTAGCATACGATCTTACAGTATTGTGCAAGACACCCACAGATATAGAACTCGCGTGGGATAAAATTTCTAACGGACTCTTACGTGAACCTTTTTCTCCACCAAAAACCACTTGGTTCCCTCCACTTTGGCTACATAGAGAAACAACTAAAAAGAAAATATCGTGCATTAGTACTAAAAAGGAAAATTTGGAATATCTGAAGCGATTGTTCCCGAATATCTTCGGAAATTCGTTGGTAAAAAAAAGGTCCATTTTGTCTGCATATAGGATATGGGCGTTAAGAGGCAGGCGAATGATTTCGTATCGTGATGTGGTATGCGAAAAACTGGTGATGGTGTGTAAAAAGGAGAAACTTAAAGATATTGCTGTTCAATTAAAGTACAGTTTGGAAAAATCATTTAAAGAATCAGTAAAGTTACAATCTAAAAAAAGTGAGATATGGCTTAATATAAGACGACATGTCGAACCCGCGCCTATTTTATATAAGGTAGTTTTTCAAAAACCAGCGGGCGAAGAGGTTCCAAGCGCTTACTTATCTCTCAATTATTCAGGGCCCCCATTAAATGGAGACTTGACTGGGAGCCAGGATATTATGGGAAAAAGATATAGAGAACTTATGAAAAAAGTGAAAGAGGCCGCAAAAAAACAAGGAGTAGAAGTTGAGCGTGATGTTTTTTCAAGAGCATTATTAGCCAATTCAATTATCTCAAGAAAGAAAGAAAATTGTTTTGTAATTAGGTCTGTAGGGAGCATTCCAAAATTCCTCTTCTAAGATGATTTCTAAAGGTATACGATGAGATGAGACTTTACACTACTTTATTCTCTGCGGGTGGACAGTGTATATTTTGGTTCCAACAATAACTCCATGCGTTTTTATTCCAGCGCCTTCAGTCTCGCACCATCGCATATCCGCTTCAACCGTTCGGGACTAAAGTCAGTATAATGCCTTGCCAAGACTGACCTCGGAACTCGACGGCAAAAACGCGCCAAAAACCAAGCAGATTAGCAACGCTTTTTCTTTTTCGGCTTTTTCTTCTTTCGCATCATAATTCCACTTGTAGAACATGTTCTGAGAAGATAAAAGACTTTACCTTAAGTTCATCACCTTGGATTCACAATCTCATTAATTTTCGGCGCCTTTACACGAGAGCCTTCAATCCCGCCTTATCGTAAACCCGCTTCAACCGCTCCGGGGAGAAGTCCGTGTAATGCCTCGCCAGCACCGACCTTGGTATCCTTCCACAGAATGCATCGACGTATCTGTCCGCGACTCCCAACTCGCCCATCTCTGAGCAGAACCAGTCGCGCAAAATTTGGGGCGTGATGTGAATTCCTGTCCGCTCTTGCCCTCTCTTGAACGTCTTTCGGACCGCCATCTCCGCAAAAAGTTTGGAATCCGGCGTTAATCCCTTGCACCTGCCAAGATATTCGCGCAGCGCTCGCTCGGCCTCCTCGTTGAAAAATGTCGCCCATGTCCGCTTGGTTCGGCTGCCATCGGTCTTCGGCAGGATCATGCGCCTTTCGAGGTCAATTTCCTTTAGCGAAATGGAAATTAACTCATGCTTTCGCAACCCGG
>JAUWXQ010000041.1 GCA_030616305.1 Hadesarchaea archaeon | reverse complement strand
AGTTACTCTAACGAGGACATAGTCATCGTCGACTGGTACTCGGCCCTGATCAGCGGTGCTGTTGAGTACACCGACGAACTCGTGCGCATGATTGAGCTCGCTCGAATCCAGCTGCTTGAGCTCAAGACCTACGATCGCTTGCTTGATCTCCGCATTGAGCGAGCTTACGGGTCCCTCCGCGTGGCCTTTACTGGGCCGCGCATGGGCGTGACTTGGCGAAGCCGCCCGTATAGGGAGCTCTCCCGGACCGCAAGTGAGCTGGCGGAGCTGCGTATCGAGGTAATGGATTACGTGGGGGATCTCCGCAACATCCTCAAATACACCGGCGACTGGTATCTAGGGAAGCTCTACCGCGTCGCGAGCGAGCGTTTCCGCATCGCAGATTGGCTGAGATTGGTGGACAAGAAGCTCGACCAGTTGCAGGAGCTCTATGCCATGGCGATGGAGCGCGTAGACGTGCACCGCGCGACCACCCTTGAATTCTTGATGATGTTGCTCATCGTGGCAATAGTCGTGCTCGAAGTCATCATGATTGTTCAGGGGCTGTAGTTGGCTACTCTTTTATCTGTGGGGGCAAAAGTCAACTTGGGCCCGTGGTCTAGTGGTTAAGATGCCACCCTTACATCCATCTCGGTGAGAAAGGTGGAGATCCCGAGTTCGAGTCTCGGCGGGCCCACCACTATCGTTTCTCTAAAAGTTTCTGGATTTCCGCGTGAAGCAGCTTGAAACGTTCAACCCCAGGGTGCTCAGGCCCGAGCTCCGACCTGAACCATTCCAAAGCCCGCTTGTATGAAGTCTTATGGCCCCCCATCGCGAGCTTGTCGGCATAGGTCACTACTTTCTCCTCGATTGTTCGGGGGACGAAATCCCGCGCAGCGAGCCCGAGTTCTCTGGCTTCGTTTGCAGGGATTCCCGCACCCAAGTGACGCTCAGCGAATCTCGCAAACTTACCCAAGCCCAACTTGTGCAGGATCCTAGCACCCTCGATCCCGTGCCTGATGCCGTGCGTTCGCGCCCGCCCGATGTCGTGTAATAGTGCCCCTAGACTAACGAGCTTAAGATCTATTCTGTGCCCATTCGCACGAATTCGCCTGCCGATTTCGAGGGCCGCCCGCTCCACCGTCACGCAGTGCTGGATGACTTTTTCAGAACACCCTGCCTCGCGAAGGGCGCGGAGCGCTTTCTCTCTCTTGGTCAACAGCTCCCCAATATGTCAGAACAGCGCCACCACTTATTTCTTTCTTCCATGAGTACCTTCAAAATGATTTTTAGACCCGCTGAGAACCAGAGTTAGGTATGTAGATGCATTTTGAGGGGCACGCCGGTTTTTCTCTACTGATACTTTCGTTGTTCATGTTGGCTTTTGGGTGGGTTGGTGAAAATTCTATCGTAGCTTGCTCGGTAATTGCAGTTTTTTCATCCCTGCCGGACATTGACTTATACTGGCGGCCTTTTGTGAGACACCGCGGCCCAACGCACACCTTGTTGTTCGGCGTCATTTTCGGCACGATTTTTGGGTTCATATTCCATTACGCTGGCTTCGATTGGTCCCTCGGCTTTGTCAGCGGGTTTGGGGGCACCCTGCTACACATATTAGGCGACGTTTTCACTTATGAGCCAATGAAACCCCTCGAACCTTTCTCACATCGCGAAGTCAAACTGGGACTTTTTAAATCGTCAAACTGGGTTGCAAATAAAGGGTTCATGACGCTTGGCGGGCTGGCGTTCCTCGTGGTTTTATTAAAATATAGCAACTATCTCTAGTAGATTCGCCGAGCCTTTGATGATCTAGTTCCCTAGCATTTGCTGTCGGAGCGATTGGACCTTGTGCTCGAGAGAGGTGACCACGTTGGAGTTGTTATAGGATTCGAGCTTTCCCCTACATTTCGGGCACTTGAAGTCATTTTCCGCCGCTTGCTCAAAGGGCAGCTTCGGGCAACCGTTGTCGCAGCTGAAGTACATATTGTTCTTCTCCCGTTCGAGTTGCTCTTCAAGCTTCTGGAGGAGGAGACGTCGATTCATGTTGACGTATCCCAACGCTCGCTCGGGGTCAAGTTCCCAGTAGTAGATGTACCACCCGCTGTTCTCATCTCGGGTCCTGCGATAGTTCACGATCCGGTTGTCGTACAATTCGTAGAGGATTCTCCGGACGAGATTGATGCGCATTCCCGTCCGCTTTGCCACTTCATCGTCTGAGAGTTCTTTCCCGGAGATAGTCTTGACTACCTGTAACCCGTGTTCGCCGGCTATCTGATTGAGGATTTCCATTAAAACGGGATTATCAGGTAGCTTCGGGTGGGTCCTCTCCAACGTTTTTTTCTTGACCAATGCACCACCTTAAGGACCACAATATTTTGTAAAAACTTGTTAATAAAATTATGGGCTTAAAAGACATAAATTGTGGCTTATTAACCCGTTTTTTAGACTTTTGTGCCATTAAAACTCTTAATTATCATTAATTTTTCATTTTCTAACTCTTTTTTCAGATCTGCCAACCAAGAGGCGATTTAAAAACAGAGTAACCTATTTAACCGAGTCAAACGTTTGCCCTTGTCACATCCAAGAGCACGCCTAAATTAGTGCCTTTTGCAGCCGAAATTGGCACGAGGCTGGAGGAGAGATTGTTAGCACATTTAGTTTCCGTTCGAGGTCTTCCTGAGAAATCAGATCTATCTTGTTGAGCGCCGTGACAACCCTCACAGGGTACTCCGCGAGCACTTCCCGCGAGGTCCTAAATTTCCGGAGGAGTTCGGGGATTGGATCGGAGGCATCGATGATTAGCACGACCAGATCCGCCAGATAGATTTCCTCGAGCGTCGCCTTGAAAGCCTCAACCAGCCACGGGGGCAGACCATCGATGAACCCGACGGTGTCCGTGAGCAGGACCTTACGGCTGGCACGGATAGCACGGGTTCGGGGCATCAAGGTTGTGAAGTACATGTCGTCGACCTCGGCGTTCGCGGCGGTCAGGGCGTTGAGTAGAGTCGACTTGCCGGAGTTGGTGTACCCAGCAAGCGCCACAAGCTTGAAACCCCGTCGGTGCCTGAGTTTGCGCCGCTGCTCTCGGGTTTTCGCGATAGACTTGAGCTTCCGCCTAAGGTTCGCCAACTTCCGCTTGACCATGTCGTAGCGGACGTCAACTTCGTACTCGCCGCCACCCATCAGACCTGGCTGTTCTACTGACATGAGGGCGCGGACTTGCTCCCTGATTCGCGGCAGTTCATAACTCAGTCTGGCGTACTCAACCTGAAGTTTGGCCTCTGGGGAGCCGGCACGCATCGCGAAAATCTCAAGGATGAGTTGGAACCGGTCCACCACTTCGACTCCCACGAGGCGGGATAGCTTATAGGTCTGCGATGGTGTCAGTTGGTTGCTGAAAATCACGCGCTCGGCCCCGCTCGATTTCACTAGGTCGGCCAGTTCCCCCGCCTTTCCCTTGCCTATGTGATATGCAGGGTCTGGCTTTCGGACTTGCCCGAGTGTCGCAGCAACCTTGTAGTCAAGCGTTCTGGCCAAGGCCGCGAGTTCCTCCAGTCGGGACTGCTCTCCGGGGGACCGGCGTTCGACCAATACGATGCGCATAGTACCAATAATTAATACTCGCCCAAAATCAAAAAGGTAGGGATTGCATGCGATCGCTCGGTCTGCCACTCATCGCCATGCTGCTTCTTTGCTTACCGCCAGCAGCTGCCGCCGCGCCTGACTCCAGTTACTACGAGGTTTACGACCGAACCTTCACCATAAGGGATGACCGGCTTTTGGACGTGTACGAAAACGTCACGCTGGTCAACTCTAGCTCCTCCACGCGCATCACTAGCGTGACCTGGACGATACCTAGCACCGACCTAAGCCAAGTGCAAGTCTGGGATGATGTCGGTCCCCTGAGCCACACCACGACTTCGATAGACTCCAGCACCAGACTTAAGATAAATTTCAGGGGGCTTGGGATAAGGCCCCACAGCAAACTCACCTTCTACGTGTCATACACCGCTGGCGGGATGGTATCGGGCAGTGGAGTCGAGTACAAAACTGGCTTAGGAGGAATCACCGCTGGCGACCTGCGCTATGATAACTATATCGTGAGGATTCAAGGGCCAGCAGGATCGTACCTGTTTTTGTCAGACCCTCAATCGGAGCTAGTGGAGAACGACCCTCCAACCGTAACGTATAGCACCTCGATTGGCGCGCACGAGAATTTCGAAGGTGTTCGCGTGAAGTTTTACAAATATCCTGCTTATTACAAACTGACACTAGAGAAGTGTATCACAAATCATGCAGCGAGCTCGACCACGGACCTGATGCTAGATACGATGCTTTTCAATGAAGAGACCAGCTGGCAGTTTTCGGCGCTCGCGTCATCGAACTACCCGATAAAGACGATGTACGTCGACTCAGAGAACAATTGGCATGGTGTCTTCGAGATCAGCGAGGTGGCCCCAAGTGAAACAAAGGTCGTTCGGTTGGAGCTACTCTATGAGGTGGGAATTTACGATCCCAACCTAACCTCACAGAATGTCGGCCTGATTTCCGAGGTGCCTTCCTGGCTTGAACCCTACTTACAACCTGACGATAAATGGGAGTCGGACAATTTCATGATTCAACAGAGGGCCATGGAAGTCGTCGCCGGGCAACCCAACGTGTACCTCGCAGCCAAACAAATCTTGGAATCCGTGGTCGTGAGCTTGGACTATCAGGTTCAGACCGCGAGGCATGGCGCGGTGTGGGCGCTCCAAAACGGCGTCGGGGACTGCAGCGAGTACACGGACTTATCGATAGCTCTAGCCCGGGCAGCAGGAATTCCGGCTCGTGCGATGTACGGGTGGGGATACTCGGAGGATAACATGGCCGGTCACGCTTGGCTCGAATTTTACCTCCCAAACGTGGGTTGGCAGCCAGCTGACCCTACTTGGGCTGAGACCTGGGGTGATTACTTCTGTAGGATCGACCCCATTCATCTGACACGGAACGTTAGGGGGCTCAGCTCAGGGGAGTCCGGCTTCACATTCACTTACTACGGCACGGCGCCCTCCTTTCACGAAAATGAAAATGTGGTGATACTCACTAGGTCGGTTGCTGCCCAGGAATTCGTCAATGCTGCCCAGTACGCGGTCAACCTCGCGGACACACTCTTGGCTGCGTCTCCTGATGAAACTCTCGAAGCCAAACTGACTCTAGCTGAGAACGCCCTTTATCAAGCTCAGGCCGCAAGCGATGAAAACCAAATAATTCTCTATTCTAAAATCTCCCTCCAAAACGCGAACGAGGTCATCAGGGCACTCGGAAATGAACCAACCCAAGAAACGGTTTCGGTAGATTTCGAGAAGTTGCTTCTGTTCCTTGTGGTGGTAGGCGTGGTCACGGCGATAGCGTTGGGCGTTTACGCGATTTTGCGAAGGAGGTAGTAAGCTCGATTTTCGATGAAAGTTTATTAGGTGTTCGCTGAGAATAGTCGTGGGGAGGATAAGTTGACAAATTCTGCTAGCTCGAAAGAACAGACATTTGATGAGAACTACGTCACGGACTACATTCAAAGTTTGGAGCGCCGCGTCCGTGATCTCGAGCACGAAAAGCGCGCGTTGGAAGGCCGATACCTGAAGCTGGATCGAGAACTTGCGAGTCTGCGCGCCGAGTTCGATCGTGTCCGAGCGCCCCCCCTAATTGCGGCGACCTTGCTAGATATGTTAGAAAACGGTCGCGCTATTGTTCGAAGCAGCACAGGCCCCCACTTTGTAGTCAACACCTCACAGTTCATCAAGCCCGAGGACTTGAAGCCAGGTGTGCGGGTTGCTCTCAACCAACGCACTCTCAGTATCCTCGAGGTCCTGCCGTCAAAGAAGGACCCGCTGGTGCTGGGGATGGAGATCGAAGAGGCCCCAAACGTCAGCTATTCGGGTGTGGGTGGGCTGGAGGATCAGATCCGAGAGATTCGGGAGACCGTCGAGCTTCCGCTGATCAAGCCCGACCTTTTTAAGAAGGTGGGAATCGAGCCCCCCAAAGGGGTACTACTATACGGCGCATCCGGGACAGGGAAAACGTTATTGGCTAGGGCAGTAGCTCACGAGACCAAGGCGAGTTTTATCCGAGTCATCGGGTCCGAGCTCGTGCAGAAGTATATCGGGGAGGGGGCTCGGATGGTACGCGAGATGTTCGAGCTGGCGCGCGAGAAGGTGCCCTCAATCGTGTTTATCGACGAGTTGGACGCAATCGGGGCCCGTCGCATGGACACATCCACAAGCGGTGATCGGGAGGTCCATCGCACCCTCATGCAGCTGCTGGCCGAGATCGATGGGTTCGACCCCCGAGGTGATGTCCGAATCCTCGCTGCGACGAATCGGCCTGATATCCTCGACCCTGCGCTCCTCCGCCCCGGACGTTTTGACAGGCTGATTTACTTCCCGCTGCCGGACCAGAAGGTGCGGCTCGCTATAGTCAAGATTCACACGAAGCAGATGAACCTGTCCAATAATGTGAACCTGAAGGCTCTTGCTCGCGCAACCGAGAAGGCCACAGGAGCTGACATAAAGGCTATTTGCACCGAGGCAGGTATGTTTGCCATTCGGGACAGGCGCGAGCAGGTGGAGCAACTGGACTTCGACCGGGCGGTGGCGAAGGTTCTACCCTCAAGCAGGATGCTAGAAGTCCCTGAGTTCACGCTGAAGCCCGAAAAGATGTACGGCTAGAGTCCCGGTTTCACGAGTTTTCATTTTCGTTTGAGTCTTGTTCGTAATAGCTTGGAGACTTCCCTTGGGTTCGCCCGTCCTTGAGTAAGCTTCATGACTTTGCCTGCCAGAAAATTCAGAACCTCCTTCCGCCCGGCTCGGTAGTCCTTAACTGCATTTGGGTTCTCCTTGATCGCCTTGGCCACGGCGGCGCGAAGCTCGGATTTTTTCAGCGGAACCAACCCTAGCCTCAGCAACAGCTTTTCTGGGTCTGCTGGCTCTTTCACCAATTCACGAAGCACAAGTTCTCCTTGCTCCGGCGTCACCTGCTTACGCTTCACCATGTTAAGCAGGCTGGCCAGCTGGGTCGGCGTGAACTCGATGTCAGCGGCGCGCAACTTCATATAGTTTAACACTTTTTTCAGTTTCGTCATAAACCAAGTCGCGGCTAGTTTTGGGTCTACCTCGCGAGCCACCGCCTCATACAGGTCTGCCAGCTCGCGCTCACTTACTATTACGCTTGCTGTCGCCCGGGGGATTCGATACTGTTTGACCAAGCGCGCTTCGCGGAGGTGTGGGGCCTCAGTCATTTTAGCTCCCACTGCTTTGACCCGTGCCTGGTCTAGGATGAGCGGGAAGATGTCAGGGTCAGGGATGTAGCGGTAGTCCTCCTCGAGTTCCTTGCCGCGCATGGCCACCGTTACCATCTGGCTCTCTAGGTAAGCGCGCGTCTCCCGCACGACAGCCTCTCCACGTTTGAGCCGCTCCCGCTGGCGGATGATCTCGTACTTGAGGGCACGGTAGGCCCCCTTGACTGAGTTGATGTTCTTGACTTCCACCCTTCTCCCACCCTCGAGCGAGATGTTCACGTCCGTCCGCATCGCACCCCCAGCCTCCGGTCTGACTTTCCCAGTGTACTCGAGCACGCGAGTTAGGGTGCGCAGAAATCTCCGAGCCTCCTCCGGCGATTTGATATCTGGCTCAGTGACGATTTCGACCAGCGGCACCCCGGAGCGGTTGTAATCGACAGCCCCTGCTATCGGGTTGTACTGTCCTGGGTCCTCCTCCAGGTGCACTTCCCGAATCCGTACGCCATCGAGTTTTCCGTCCTTGGCGCTCGGCAGGCTTGTGCGCTGGTAGCCTGAAGGGAGGTCAGGGTAGTCGTAGTGCTTGCGCTGGATGTAGATCGTTTGGTTGGTGATGATCTTGCACCCCAACATTAGCGCAATCTCTATCGCCGCATTGACTGCTCGCTCGTTAGGGGGCAGAGGCTTCGCTCCGGGCATTCCTGTACAAATCGGGCAGATGTTTGTGTTTGGAGAGGCATCTTGGTAGTTGGTAGGGCAGTCACAGTACATCTTCCGCTCGGTCGCCATCTGCTGGTGGACTTCGAACCCGATTTTCACTTTTATGTTATCGCCTCCAACGCCCGCATCACCTTGAGCACCTCTGGCTCTCCCAGAACCTTGCCTTGGACTTGGAGCCCTACAGGGATGCCGTTAACTTCTCCAGCCTTGACCACCCCCCCACATATCCCCGCGAGGTTTGCTGGGATGGTGAGATAGTCGTAAGCGTACATCTCCATTGGTGTTATCTTCGTCCCAAGTTTGTGTGGAAGCTTCGGCACTGTTGGGCCCACGATGGCATCCACTTTGTTAAGTGCCGACATCAACTCCTGTCGAATTAGGGTTCTAACTTGAAGCGCCCGCTGGTAGTACTTCCCGCGGTATTCCTTCCGGCTGATGTACCGCCCACGCAGGATTCGGCGGAGCACCTCCTCGCCACAGACTTCCTCGATGCGCTTTCCATACTTCCGCCCGTCGAACTTTCGAGTGGCGGAGAAAAATTCAACTGAGACGATGAGATAATAGGCTGACAGACCGCGCTCGAGATTTGGTAGTTTGACCTCCACGACTTCAGCCCCCAGATCTCGTAGCTTTTCGACCGCACCTTCGATGATTTTCGTCACCGCTGGGTCCGTGAGTTTCGCGAACTTAGAACTGACACCGATTCGCATACCCTTGATCCCACCACTGTTCAACTGGTCTAGGTAGTTGGCTTGATCCACATCCAGCATTACGCACTCGTTGGAAGTCCTGCCTGCAATTGTTTCGAGTAGGAGGGCGGCACCTTGGACGTCTGGAGCTAATGGGCCGATTTGGTCGAGGCTCATCCCGAGGTCGATCAACCCTTGCCGCGGGACCAGCCCGTAGGTAGGTTTGACCCCCACCACGCCGCAATGGCTGGCCGGGTTTCGGATTGAGCCCCCCGTGTCCGTGCCTAGACAGAGGTCGCATAGCCCCGCCGCGATCGTCGCTGCCCCACCGCTGCTTGACCCACCCGGGATGCGGCCTGGAGCAGAGGGGTTGTCGGTTGGGCCGAATGCGCTGGTCTCGCCGCTCGAGCCACACGCGAACTCGTCCATGTTGTTCATACCCACCACGATGCCGCCCTCGGCCCGGATTCGCTTTACGACCTCAGCATCGTAGGTTGAAACGTAATTTTCAAGTGTTCGCGAGGCACAGGTAGCTCGAAG
>JAUWXQ010000050.1 GCA_030616305.1 Hadesarchaea archaeon | reverse complement strand
CGTCAAACTGCAGATAGATGGTGCTGACCCCTGCCTCGCGCAGTCGCTTAACGAAATCTAAATCCTTGGCGAGCCTTATTCCGTTGGTGTTCACTTCGATATGCCAAAACCCGGCTTCCTTCGCCGCGCGGACGATGTCGGGTAAATCGTCTCGGATGGTTGGCTCTCCTCCTGACAGCTGAATCGCTGGGGAAGGCGTCGGCTTATTGGCGCGCAAGTTTCTCATCATCTCTTTTATCTGGTCAAATGTCGGCTCGTACACATACCCGGCCGAGGCAGCATTCGCAAAACATATGGGACACTTGAGATTGCAACGATTTGTGACATCTATTATGCCGAGAACCGTGTGGGTTTTGTGATTGGGACATATCCCGCAATCAAAAGGACATCCATGCTGTTCCTTCGTGCGTGGATTCTCCACTCCGTCTCCTATCTCGGCAAACTTCTCGAACCGTTTGTATACCTCAACATCCGAATAGTAAATATCCTGGAATTTTCCGTGCTCATGGCACTCCTTTCTGATTAAAGCCTTGCCATCCTCCTCAACCACCTCGGCCTCGATAACCTTCATGCACTCGGGACAGAGACTCTTGGTCTTTTTGAGTAATTTTCCACCCATACAACCATTCCCACTAAAAGGAGGAATATTTTAAATCATCGGTATAAATCTTAGCAGCGCAAGTTCTTGTGAAAGAGGTAGGGAAATTGTGCAAAGAAGTGCTTGACTTAATAGTTTCAGCGATTTGGTTCATCCTGCCGGCTTACGTGGCGAATGGGGCGCCAGTGATACTGGGTGGTGGGATACCCATAGATGGAGGAAAACGGTTTAGAGATGGTCGCCCGATTTTTGGAGCCGGAAAAACCGTTCGTGGATTTGGGGCTGGTCTAATAGCCGGTTCTAGTGTGGGCATGTTGCAGTGGGCTGTAACAGGACAATGTATTTATATCGCGCTCGGGCTCTTGCTCGCGCTTGGGGCCTTGGTAGGCGATCTCCTAGGAAGTTTCGTCAAACGTCGCCTAAACATCTCCCGTGGAGGGGCAGCTCCCGGGCTAGACCAACTCGGCTTTGTCGTTTTTGCTCTGCTATTCGCGAGCCCACTGATGTTGCCAAGCTGGGAGGTTATTTTAACCATTCTCATTCTCACCCCAATTATCCACCTCGCCACAAACTTTGGCGCCTATAAGCTTGGTTTGAAGAACAATCCCTACTAGTTGTAGGTGAAATTTTGGGTAGGAAATACGATGTGTTCGGTATCGGGACTGCGCTCGTGGACTATTTCGTTACGTCGAATAATGATTTCCTGAAAAAAAATGGTTTGGTGAAAGGAGCCACAAATTTCATTTCCCGTAAAAAACTCGACGAATTGCACGCTGAACTTTCTGACTCTATTTTAGCGTGCTTTTCTGGAGACAACGCACGCAACGTGTGTGAAGGTGTCTGTTTTCTCGGGGGAAAATCGGCCTACGCAAGCCGCATAGCTGAAGATAAAGAGGGCGAAATCTTCGAACACAGCTTACGTGCTCAGCTCATCCACTCCTTTCTGGAAAAAAAGCCAGGCAGCACTGGGAAAATCATCGCCTTCATCACGCCCGACTTTCAGCGCACGTTTGCGGCAGATCTTGGAAATAGTGTTGAATATGATGCATTACCCGCTGAAGGGATAAAAGACTCAAATTTTCTGCACCTCACATCGATAACTCTTCTTAAAAAAGGTAAGATTTCTGAAAGCGTACACGATGCAATAGAGTTTGCAAAAGAAAACGGCACGCACATCTCGATTTCGCTTGAGGACCCACCCATGATAAACGCAAACAAAAATAACCTACGCAAAATCATCTCAGAGTCGGACGTATTATTCGCAAACGAGGAAGAGCTAGAAGCTCTCGTTGGCCCAGAAGAAGAAAAGGAAGCGCAGAGGCTCGCGGAGGACATCGCCATAGTTTGTTTAAAGAAAGGCAAAAACGGTTCGGTCATCTTTTCACAGGGGGGACGATTCTCAATTCCTGCCTATCCTGCAAAAGTCGTCGATACTACGGGGGGCGGCGACTTCTATGCGGCTGGAGTCCTGTTCAGCTTGAGCCGCGGACAATCAGCCGAATCGGCGGGACACCAAGGTGCCAGACTCGCAGCAAAGGTCATAGAAAAATTTGGCGCAACACTATACAAACAAAATTAATTAATTATTGCTTCCAAAATCTCAGGCACAACTTTTAATCACTGAACGTTCTAAATTATTAAACGGGTATGAAATGGGCAAGGTCGCTGGCGTTTGTGCTATATGCGGACGGACGAGCACCGATGTCTACAGATGCGGCGTGTGCGGGGCTACCGCTTGCTCTCGTTGCTTCATGCATGACATCAACGTCTGTAAGAGATGTCTGCGGAAAGGACTTTGGGTAAGCGACCGCGGGCCCGCGTGACCCTGCTAAAAACCCCACGGCGATGCCTTTGTTGACGAAGGAAACACTTGAAGAGCTTGATGAGTTGCTCGCTGAATTGAGAGAACATGCCTCAAATGATATCCCGATTATCGTGGAAGGAACCGACGATATCGGGGCACTTAAGAACCTTGGGGTGAAGGGGAGATTTCACAAGATCTCGGGAGGAAAATCCTTGCTGAACTTTATTGAAAGCTTCTCCGGCTCGAAAGAAGTCATCATCCTTACTGATTTTGACCGGACTGGAGACGAGCTCGCGAAATTCTGCGCCAGCCATCTTAAACGACTCGGCGTCGAACCAGTTACCGAAATAAGAGATAAGCTAAAATCGCGGGTCCGTAAAGATGTCAAGGACATTGAGGGGCTAGCAAAATTTCTACGAAATCAGCGCGCTGTGTTAAGAAGCTAGTTTTTGGTGCTTCGTTGCACCTGCGACAGAAACTTACGAACCAGAGGAGGTTTTATGCCCATTGACAAAAGTTTCCGCTCGATCTCCTTCCGGGTCTTTTCCTGCTTTTTTAACTTCATGTGTATCTTTCTCATTGTTTCAAAAATTTCATGGGGGAAACAGACCCATGCGTCCGTCTTGCGTCCAGTGAAATCGGGAATCACTACGGACCAAGGCTTGTGATATAACGTGCAAGTCTTGACGTCCGCCGCGCCCCGCCCAAGCAGGTGGTTCTTCACGAGCTCGAGGCTGCGCCCGGAGTCAGCTATGTCGTCTACCAGCAGGACTCGTTTTCCGCTTATGTCGATGGGCAAGGGTTGTGTTATCTCGGGCTTGGAACGCGTCTTGTAGATATCCTCATAGTACTCGACCTTGATGGTGGCGACTTTCGGCATTTCGAGGATATCGGATAAGACTCTTCCAGGAATCCACCCCCCACGGGAGACCGCAACAATCAGATCTGGCTTATACTTGCTGCGCCTTATCTGGTCCGTGACTTGAATACATAGACCATAGATGTAGTCCCAGCTCGGCACCTCATACTTCTCTGGTCTTTTAGGTGACTTCATCGATACACAATTTTACTGGGGTCCTCAATCCTTTAAATTTTCGAGCGGTCTGAACTAGACACTATTAATCCCAACAAGTTGATTTATCTCTCCGCTAACATCGCTTAGAGGTGCATGAGTTGATCGAGTGGTTAGTTTTTCTCGTCTCCGTGGTGCCCTTCCTCGAGCTACGTATCGCCATCCCGCTCGCCCTATGGTACAACCCTGACCTTTCCTCCGTCACCGTGTTCGCAATATGTGTGGCTCTGAACTTTCTAGCGATCCCTATTGCGTTTTTCCTGCTGGATTTCATCCTCCCACCAATCCGCCGGAGGGTGAAGCTCGTCGAAAGGATATTCATGTGGGCGGTAGGGCGCGCGCAGAAACATAGAAATCTGAGCTTGGTAGGACTTGCCCTATTCGTCAGCGTTCCCCTGCCAGTCACCGGCGCGTACACGGGCTCGCTCATAGCCTACATCGCGAGGCTGAATAGAAAACGCGCGGCTCTGGCGATCGCAACAGGTGTCGTCGTCGCGGGCGTGCTAATCTGGGTGTTAGCGACCCTTGGAATAATTTTCATTCAAGGGCTATCGCCGCCTTAAACTTCAGTAGGTCATAAAGTAATGCTGCCAACGCGCATAGTTCGTAACAGTGCCCCGAAAGTTATTCCCACTCAACTTCAGCAAAACCGGCTTGGCGCCTAAATACCATGACGATAGTGCGAGGCAGGCTAGCTCTGACCCCAAACTTCCCGAGTTTCCTTTTCACCAAGAAAGCTAGGATGAACCAGCCCCCCGCCAGCAAGCCAGTCGCAACCATGAAATAGGAAAAACTTGTTGGGGCTGAGGGCCAAAACGTGCTCGTCCAAATCGCTAGGAGAACTAAAAGGATAAGTAGCCCTCCAAGAGTGAATCTTGCTGTGCGAAGCAAACTATGAGGTTCTTGTCCAGACATGTTTAACCTCGGTAAACTACTCAGATTTTCTTGGCTTAAAAACATGCAGGCGCGTCGACGTAATAGGGGATGCTGAAGCTCGATTTAATTGTTATAAATAAAGCCCACAACAACATCTTTTTAGGATGGAACGCGAAAAAATTAAATTGATCATCGAATCAAGCCAGAATCACCATCAAACTCATTCTGGCTTTTCGAGGGCGTGTTGCCCTTGGAAGGAAAAAGGATGCAACAAATAGTAGCCGAAAGGCTTAGCAAAAAGGAGGTATTACCTATGCGAGAGGATATTGGTACGACCAAGTATCTTATCCACGCCAAAATAGAAGCAAACGGCGTGGTGGAGCGCCCCGATGTCGTGGGTGCGATTTTTGGACAGACGGAAGGATTGCTCGGAGATGAGCTTGACCTCCGGGAATTGTTGAAAACAGGGCGAATAGGACGTATTAAAGTGGACATCAAATCGACCCAGGGAAAATCCTCTGGTACCATAACTATTCCCTCTAGCCTCGACCGAATCGAAACCTCGATTATAGGTGCAGCGCTTGAAACTATCGAACGTGTCGGACCCTGCGAGGCGAAAATAAAAGTGGAACGAATTGAGGATGTGCGGGAGGAGAAGCGGAAATTCGTCGTCGATAGAGCTAGAGAACTGCTGGAAAAATTTGGGGAAACCGCGCTTGAATCCCAAGAAATCACCGGAAAAGTGAAAGAATCGACGCGTTTGGAGGAAATCAGCGAGTACGAAGGGCTACCAGCTGGACCTGGGGTGCGTGACTCGGACGCCGTCGTCATTGTGGAGGGTCGCGCAGATGTCCTGAATCTGCTCCGAGCAGGCATTAAAAACGTCATCGCCATTGAGGGAACCAGCGTGCCCCCCGCAGTAACCGAACTGAGCAAACACAAAACCGTGACTGCGTTCCTCGACAGCGACCGCGGCGGTGACTTGATCCTCAAGGAGTTACTGCAAGTGGCAGAGGTGGACTTCGTGGCCCGCCCCCCGCTGAACCGCAGCGTAGAGGACCTCACGCGGAAGGAGATAATCAAAACACTACGGAATAAAGTGTCCCTCGAACAGGCGATCGCAGAAGCCCGGAGAAAGCCAGCTACGACTAACGAGAAAACCAACGAAATTGGGCGGCTGGAGAACACTATAAGCAGGCTCCGTGGAACACTAAAGGCTCTGCTCCTCGACGAACGGCTCGACCCAATCGAGGAAACACAGGTCAGGGACCTCAAAGATAGGCTCTCAAATGCCACAGGTGTGAAGGCGGTGGTCTTCGACGGTGTGGTGACCCAAGAGCTAGCGGATCTTGCGGCCGAAAAGGGTGTTAGCTCCGTCGTCGGAATGCGCTCACGAGTCAAGCTGACGCCGCAAAACGTGCGAATCCTAACTCTAGACGAACTCCGAAGGTTGAAGTACAAAAAATGAATTAACCCTCAAACGAGCGCTCCATCGCCACCGCCGTCTCACCATCTTCGTAGTAGTAGGGAATTTCCTCCCGCCTCCTAAAACCCAGCTTGAGGTAAAACCGTTGCGCCTCGAGGTTGCTCTTCCGGGCCTCAAGTCGCACAAGTTTAGCCCCGTTTTCCCGGAGGCGGTCTATTATATGCTTCATAAGCGCCGAGCCGATCTGTTGCCTCTTATATGGCGGGTCGATGCCAATGGCTAAAATGTGGCCTGTGGCTCCCCAGCGGATTATCCCTATCACGTAACCCACAACCTTGCCGTCAGCCTCCGCTGCAAGAAAACCGTCCGGATGCATCGCGCGTAGACGGTTGAGCAGGGCGAGTGGGTACGGGTCCTTGAAGCACTTGTACTCTATGCTCAGAATTGCCTGCATGTCCTTTTGCGTCACGTCCCTTATGCGCACGAGCCGTTGAGCTACCATGAAAAGGCCTCAACTATAATTTAAGCGGGCGAGGATAAAATCATTTGGAGGAGGCATGAGAAAATGGGACTGTTAAGCCGAATACGCGAGGCTCTTGGGAGGGGGCCGCCGAAACCCCTGCCAAGATTTGAGCCATTTGAGCTGGTTGAAGAGAAGAGGGGCTCCTACGCCGACTTCGAGCAGGCGCTTCGGAAGTATGGCCTAATCATGCTCATCGTCGGAAAAAGGGGGTCGGGGAAAACTGCGCTCGGAATGCAGTTCCTAGCTTGGTTCAACCACGTAGCTCGACGGAGGTGCTATGGGATTGGCTACGGCGCTGCAAAGTTGCCGCGATGGATCCATAAAGCAAACCGTATTGAGGATATCCCAAACGACTCCATCGTGCTAGTCGACGAGGCCGCGATTCTATTTTTCTCACGAGAGGCGATGACCCCGATGAACAAAATGCTTACAAAGCTCATGGCGATCGCGCGCCACAAGAACCTGTCAATGATACTCATATCCCAAAGCTCGGCCCTGATTGATATCAACGTGCTTCGTTTGGCTGATGTGCTGCTACTCAAAAAACCATCAATACTACAGGCGAGGTTCGAGCGAAAAGCCTTACGAGACATTTTCAACACCGTTGACAAAACTTTCAAAAAACTGGACGATCGAGCAAGTCACTTCTACGTTTATTCCGATGAATTTGAAGGACTTGTACGTTACAAACTACCTTACTTCTGGAACGACAGCATAAGCCGCTCCTTTCGGGAGTTCCGCGGCAGGTAATATCTCAAACGTTTAACATCAGGGAGTTAATGTATGCGAATCGTCTATAAGGACCTCAGGCACGGGAAAATCAAGCTGGCAGTTGAGACGCTTGATGACCTCTGGCACATTCACCATCTCGTGGAGCCTAGCGACATAGTTGTATCTCAGACTTGGAGACGCGAACGAGAAGCTGACGACAAGCTCCGCCCTGAGCGGCGCGAAAAACGGCGCGTAACCCTCTCCATCTGGGTTGAAAGCGTGGAGTTCCACAAACATACGAACCGCCTCCGCATACTTGGAACTATTATTGAAGGGCCGGACATGGGCAAACACCACTCCCTCAGTTTAGAGCCAGGATTTACACTCGCCATCATAAAAAAGTGGAAACACGATCACCTTGACCGCATCCGAGAGGCCGTCCGTGCCAGTCGGAGACCACGCATCCTTCTCGTTGCGCTTGACGATT
>JAUWXQ010000031.1 GCA_030616305.1 Hadesarchaea archaeon | reverse complement strand
TCTGGCGTCACAACCTTCCCACACTCCTCGCAAAGCAAACTCGTATCCACACTTCCTAGGCTTCTGCCACAGTTTGGGCACGTGTCAAATATCGGGCGGCGGTGAAAGACTTGTACCACCGTCCCCCGCACCTGCACACGTATCCCTTCCTTTTCTATTTCGGCTATCTTGAGCTGCTCCACCTCTGGCGCTGCCGCCTTGATCGCGTCCACCAGAGGCAGTTCCTCACCCACGGGATTAAGCTCAATACGCCCATGACTACCCAGATGTAGTTCGGGTTGCCCGAATAACCCAAGCGTGCTGTAGCAGTCTATTAATTTCAAAACATCACCGACCTTTATCCCCTCAACCTTGTCGGCCTGTTCATGCCAAAGCGAGACCCTTGTGGTGTCGGTCTGGTCGCCAATGATGATGGACGCGACTTTTCCTTTTTTACCGTCCGAGCGGGTGAACTCGCGGGGTTTTGTGGTCTCCATCACCCTGCCGACAACTTCGAGGGCGTCCATGTTCGGTTCGAGTTCTCCTATTTTCATGCGACTGGGCCTAGGCTCTCCGACACTCACTCCGGGTGGGTTGACCTCTACGCGAGTGGCCCCGCCAACGTGCACCTCTGTTCTCCCGCCGAGGCCAACGCGCGAGTAGGCATTTCGCAGGAACACCACATCGTTTGGCTGAATTTTTTGGACCAAGTCTGCAGCAGCCCCCCAGAACGAGGCTCGAATAGTACCTGTCTCGTCCTCCAATATCACGCTGGCAACTTTACCTGTCGACCCATCGTCTCGTCTGAACTCGTGCGGCGGAAGTTTGCGTTTGATTCTTGCCGCTATATCTAAAGCAAGCATGTCGGCTTCGATCTCATCCAGCCTCAGTGGGCGCTCAGCGAGCTCGGGTAACTCAGCCACTCCCTTAGGGCACGAAACCAGACGTCCACGGGAGTCGAGGCTCAGCTCAATGCGGCCTCCGAGCCCGGTCCGAACCATAGCATTCTCCAGCTTTACCGTATCGCCACGTTTCAGGCCCTTCGCGAACTCTGCCCACCCATCCCAGAGCGATACCCGCACCTGTCCTGTCGAGTCCGTGAGTATTAGGGTTGAAACTTTACCCGTCGTTTTATCGGGGCGCTCAAAAACTCTGCAGTCGCTCACTGCCGCCACCCTGCCTAAAATATCCACCTCGGCCATTTCCCGTTCCAAGTCAGCTATTTTTACACTGACCTCAGCTAGCAGGGGTAGCTCTGCAGCACGTGGGTCCTCCGGGCCTACCGCAATCGTGCCTCGCGTCCCGAGACTCAGCTCGGGTTGCTTGTCGAAACCTTGGCGTACGTACGCATTTTGGACCCGAACGATGTCTCCCTTCTGTATCTTCCCCTCTTTGATCAGCGAAGTCTTATCATTCCACAGCGTAAGTCTGACTCGGCCTGTTCCATCCTGCAATAACAAGCTCCCAACCCAGCCTGGAGTTCCGCTGGAGCGCTGAAACTCACGAGGTTCGTGAATCCGTGCGACGCGGGCCACTATATCGACCTTCGACATCCCTGGAATCAAGTCTTCAACGCGCAAAGCTCGAACCTGTGGTTCCTTGTGCTCAAAAACTATCCCCAGCTCACGCGCGACGATATTCGCAGCCCCTTCCGTGGTTATAAAACCGCCTAGCTCTTTCTGTTTGCTGTGGATGCGGGCCATTAGCTCGTCGTGGTTGAGGTTTGAACCCGCTAAAATCTTCTCCACCATCTGCTCAAAATTCAGCTCCACGTCCAGCCCCTGGAACAATTGTTAGCTTCGTGCTTAAAGAGATTTTGAGTCGATTACGATTGATTGGTAAAACTTCAAAAATATTCAAGAGTTTTCATCAAATCTTTTGTTTCCACGACCACATTAGCGACTTCTTTCACAATCGGCTGGGCGTTGAACGCTATCATTACACTCGCGTGCCTGAAAACTTTCATATCGTTGGCTCCATCAACGACCGCTACTACATTCTCCTTTTTTGCTTCTATCTTCACTAGTAACTCCACAAGACCTTCAACACGATTGCTTTTCACTTTCAGCGGTTCGACGCCAACAAGCTCGCCATCGTTGAAGACGAGTTGGTTGGAAAAAAGGTAATCAAATCCGAGCTCTTTCTTGACTCTATCTGCAAATATTCCGAAACCCCCTGTGATCCCGATGAGCGTATAGCCCTTTCGTTTTAGTTCGCTGCAGAGTTCATGTGCCCCTTTCATGTAGGGCATCGAATCGGCGACTTCTTCTGCCATTTCCTTTTTGATACCTTTAAGGACCGCTATCCGCTGACGGAGCCCCTCCTCCCATTTTATCTCGCCGCGGAGGCCCTGAAGAGTTATATCATGAACCATTTTTTCCTTACCGACGCGCACGGCTAGCGAGGGCAAGAACTCCGCGTCCAACAACACGCTTTCGATATCAAAAATCGCGACTTTCTTGCTCAGTTTAATCCCCCTCTTATCAGTATGGTTTCTCCTTTTAGCTTTAGCGGAAGTCCTCATCCTTCAAGAAAAGATGAAAACCACCAAATAGTAGTTATGCTTACTATTTCTTAAGTTCCTTCAGTAGGGCGGTGGCCCTGTCATAATTCACTTTCCCTTCCGCTACCATCCGCTTGGCCACGATGTCGATGAGTTCTCCTGTAGCACCAGCCGTCACCGCAACATTTCTTGCATGTAATTTGAGGTGACCCCGCTGGATGCCCTCGGTCGCCAGTGCCCGCATCGCTGCCAAGTTTTGCGCCAGCCCGGCTGCCGCCATAATCTCCCCAAGCTCGCGCGCCGACTTTACGCCCAGTATCTTCCTGCAGACCTTTGCCACGGGGTGCACCGCCGTCGCCCCCCCGATAACTCCGACGGCCGCAGGAAGTTCAATGCTACCCAACAAATCACCATTGTCAGCCCGCTCCCAGTGAGTCAGTGGCTTGTATGCACCATCCATCGCGGCATAGGCGTGAGCCCCTGCCTCCAGCGCGCGGGTATCGTTTGCTGTCGCTAAAGCCACGGCGATGACTCCGTTCATTACTCCCTTGTTGTGCGTGGCGCAACGGTAAGGGTCAGCTGCTGCAAAAGCGTAAGCCTGCAGAACCCCGTCGACCACCTCCTCGCCCCCTAGCGCCTCTTTTGAGAATGTAGCTTTTGCGCGAGCCAGTCGGTGAGTGGCTAGGTTTGAGACTATTCTAAGGAAAACTCTTCCCCCAGTCAACTGCTCAAGCATGGGCGCGATGGATTCACACATGGTATTTATCACGTTTGCTCCCATCGCATCACGCACGTCGACGAGAAGGTGGATGACTATCATGGAGCCGCGGGAGGTCTCTATAACTCGCGCCTCTAAGTCTACAGCCCCGCCACCCAGTTTCACTAGAACTGGATCCTGCTCGTTCGCCTTGGCCAAAATTTGATCCTTTTTAGCGAGGATTTTTCCTCTTGCCGCTGAAAAACTTTTGACATCGACGAGCTGAATTTGCCCTATCATTATCGGTAGGGTACTCTCAGTGTAGAAACCTCCGCGGGGACGGGCCATCTTGGCGGCGTTAGATGCAGCTGCCACTACTGATGGCTCCTCTATAGCCATGGGGATGAGATAGTCCTTTCCATTGATGAGAAAATTTGTGGCTATCCCGATGGGCAGCTCTGTGGTGCCGATTACATTCTCAATCATGCGGTTCGCTTGCTCAAGCTGAAGCGCGCCAGTCTTGCGCAGAAGATCCACCTCCTCACCGCTAAGCCCAGCAAACTCCTGCACAAATTTCAGCCTTTTCTCGACACTCAGCTTGTAGAGACCTGGGAACTCTGATGTCCTGCTCATAGACTTCACTTCTAATTTAGGCCGTGGATTAATTATAAATCCGTTAGAATCTACATAAAAAATGGATATCATGCCCAAGAAAAAAGCTGGACCCTCAAAAGCCCTTGGGATAAAGCGGCAACTTCAGGCCACCAGCCGTGAGCTGAGTCATCTTTATAAACTCCAGTGGATGTACTCAAAGCGCATGTTGAAGTTGGGGATGGTAGCTTGGATACTCGGCTTGGCCACGTTTTTCTTCGCCATTATCGTAATAAATGCCCAACTTTTGACGCAGACATTTAATATCTGGATTCCCCTGCTCATAATCGCCCTTGCCGCTCCCGTGATAATAACGGTCATCATGATCCGCAAATTTGTTCGTAAAATAAGATACCTCGAACGCCTCCGACACGGTCTGCTGACTGAATATGAAAGGGCGATTCTCAAGCGAGTTGAGAAAATGATAACAGAGGGGTAGGTTTATGGCAAAACGTGCGAGAAAGAAAAAATCCCGATGCAAACCCTGCTAAGCGGATAGACGCTTGACCAGCAGTCTGAAACTGTTTCCATCTATGTTCCAGTCCTTTAGGCACCCCTCTCCCGCTACCTCTCCAGCGCGACAAATACGAAGGTTCCTAACTCGGACCTCACGCGAGATATAGTTTTGTTGGGTGGCTAGAAGTCTTAGGGTCTCTTCAGTCCCAACGCCGACGTCGACATCAACGTGCTCCTCCATCCCTAAGTCCATCTCCTTGCGCATCGTTTGTAGCCTTCTGACAAGCTCACGCGCTAAACACTCAGCTTTAAGCTCCGGAGTGATCTTTGTGTCGATAGCTACCTTGCCAAACTCGGTCTGCATCAGGGCAAAGCCTTCTGGCATTTCCTTTTCAAAATCCTCACCCGGTCCGATCAAAACTAGTTCCTTGCAATTCAGCTGGACTCGGAGAAGTTCCTTCAAAGGTTTTAGGTGTGTCCTTGCCTCATGTGTGGAAGTTTGAACTATTGCTTTGTGCACAGGCCACCTGAGCTTGAGCTTTGCCTGTTGTCTCGCAGCGGCACCGGCTTCTACAAACCCGCGAACAACGCTCATTCCTTGTTCCAGCGTGATATCGATCGCCCCTTCTTCCACTGAGGGCCAAGGCAACATGTGTACGCTCTCCGGCGCTTTAGGGGAGACGGCCTTGGCGAGCTCTCGATAGATCACCTCGTTCACGTGGGGCATGAACGGAGCTAGCAACCTGACCAAAATATGTAATGCTTGGTAAAGTGCCACGTAGGCAGCCAACTTTCGCGGGTCATTCTTTTCAATCCAAACTCTCTCTCGCACCAGGCGGACATACCAACGGCTCAGGTCCTCCAGCACAAAGTTCGCGATGGCCCGAGAGGCGTGGTGAAGGTCGAATTCCTCAAAGGCTTTTGTGACCTCGCGTGTGACGCTGTTGGTCCGTGAAATCATCCAAAGGTCTTCAGGTAGGAAATTTGCACGCACTAAATCCAAATTAATCTTGTTTGGGTCGAAATCGTCGAGAAACATGTATGTGGTGGCGAACACGTGCACGTTCCAGAGGACGTTCAACATCCTGTTAACGGTTTCTATACCCTTCCAGTTGAACTTGAGATCTTCCCAAGGAGGGTTTGCCGAAAGCATGTAGAAACGCAATACATCTGCCCCATACTTATCGATGACTTCTCGTGGTTCAACCACGTTTCCAAGAGACTTCGACATCTTCCTCCCGTGTTCATCGAGGGCGAACCCATGCATCAGAACTTGCTTGTATGGAACTTCGTTGAACACAACAACCGAGACGACCTGCTGGCTATAGAACCATTTCGTCACCTGGTCCTCACCCTCAGTTATGAACTCGCTCGGCCAAAGCTTCTCAAATAATTCACTCCGTTTTGGGTACCCAAGGCTGGCCCAAGACGCTATGCCTGAGTCAAACCAAACATCCAGCACATCTGGTACACGTTTAGATTCCCCGCCACACTTTGCGCATCGAAGCACCACCTGATCGACGTGGGGACGATGCAGGTCTATGTCATCAACTTGCCCTACTGATAGGCTTTTCAACTCTCCCAAATCACCAACCACCATCACACTTTTACATTGCACACAGACCCAGATGGGGAGCGGAATCCCCCAGTAGCGCTGGCGTGAAATACACCAATCTCCCACAGACTCCACACCATTCACATAGCGAGTCGCGACCCACTCTGGCACCCACCGAACCCGTTCGGCGTTCTTCTCTAGGATGCTCGGCTTGATCTCCTCCACCCTAAGGAACCACTGGTCAGTCGCCCGGAAGAGCAGAGGCGTCTGGCAGCGCCAACAGTGGGGATAAGAATGTGTGATGGAATCGCGCTTCACCAGCGCGCCTTTTCGCTGCAGGTCATCTAGAATCACGGAATCGGCCTCCTTCACCAACATGCCAGAATATTTCCCAGCCTCCTCAGTGAACCTCCCACCAGGGCCAACCGGGCTGAATACTGGTAGTCCATAGCGCGCGCCCACGGCGAAGTCTTCCTCACCATGCCCTGGGGCAGTGTGGACGCATCCGGTGCCCTCCTCCAGTGTGACGTGCTCGCCGCAGATGACGCGATGATGATTCATGTATTCGCGCTGTTTTGGAACTTCATCGAGAAGCGGATGTTCATACTGAAGCCCCTCAAGAACTTTTCCCTTCACCGAGTCCAGCACGCGGTATTCGCCGACACCAAGTTCACCCATGACTTTCTCAACAAGGAACCTGGCCAGGATATAAGTATCATTATCAACCGCAACCCTAGCGTATTCGTACTCGGGATGTATACAAACTGCGACATCCGCGGGCAGAGTCCAGGGCGTGGTCGTCCATATTAAGAGGTACTCGTTTGGGCGATCTCGAAGCTTGAAACGAGCGAAAAGTGATGGGTCGCGGACATCATGATACTCACCCCGAACCTCGTGTTCTGCCAAGGCCGTTTCACAACGAGGGCACCAGTGGATTACACGCATATCCTTTTGGAGCAGCCCACGCTCGTAGGCCCGTTTGAGCGTCCACCACGCAGACTCGATGTAATCGTTTGTAAAAGTGACATAGGAATTATCCCAGTCCATCCAGACACCTAGCCGCTTGAATTGCTCGGTCATCAGCGCCACGTGATCAAGGGCCCACTGCTTGCAGCTCTGGATAAAGTTCTCGACGCCGATTTTTTGCTCAATGTCCTTTTTCGTCTGGACGCCAAGCTTTTCCTCAACTTTCACCTCGATCGGCAGTCCATGACAGTCCCACCCGGGCTGACGGAGGACGTTGAATCCGCGCATGGTCTTGTACCGGAGAATGGCGTCCTTAATTATCTTATTCCAAGCTGTCCCCAGGTGAATGGCACCGCTAGCGTATGGGGGGCCATCGAGAAAGTACCAAGGGTCAGCGCCTGAACGCATCTGCTTCACCTTTTCATAGGCGCCGCTGATCCGCCACCACTCTTGGACCTCGCTCTCAATTTTCTTGTGATCGTAAACTTTTGCGGCTGGTTGAATCATCGGATGAACCCGAACCTAATTTGAATTTGTGCCTAAAAATCCCGCAGGATAAAAGTTTTATTACTCATAAGGCAATTCTAATTGGTTTTTGGTGATAAATCTGTTCAAATGGACCGAGTACAAACCACATAGGAAGGAAGCCCAAACCGTCTTGAGCCCCCTCGAATCGGAGATAATGGAGATCATGTGGCGGGAGAAACGCGCAACCGCACGCACCGTTTATATCTGCCTGAAAAGCAAGCACAGCGTCAACCGCTCAACCATCAATGTTGTCATGGGATCGCTTCGAAAACGTGGTCTTTTGACATCAATCGTGAGCAAGGGACGAGGTGGCCTTAAGTACATTTATAAAGTTAAAATTTGCCGAGGGAAGTTCGAGCAGGAAGTGGTGGGCAAGGTGCTCGATAGCCTTCTCGAATCTTTTGAAAAGACATCGAAGAAATTGATGCGGGAGAAGCTGGAGCGTACATAGATGGTCGAGGCTGAAGAAATATGGGTTGAGAAGTACAGGCCTCAAAAGCTCAGTGAAATCGTCGGACAGCAGGAAATCGTGAGCAGACTTCAGGCCTTCGTCACTAAAAAAACCCTGCCTCACCTTTTGTTCGCTGGCCCTGCTGGGACTGGGAAAACTACGGCCGCGCTCTGTATTGTACGTGAGCTATTCGACGAGGGATGGCGACAAAACCTGCTAGAGCTTAATGCCAGTGATGAAAGGGGCATTGATACAATTAGGACCAAGGTAAAGGACTACGCGAGAACAAAACCAATAAGAGACGTACCATACAAGATAATCCTGCTTGATGAAAGCGATGCCTTAACCTCGGATGCCCAGCATGCGTTGCGTCGGACAATGGAAATGTTTGCGCATAGCACGCGATTTATTTTAGATTGCAACTTTAGTAGTCGTATTATCGAACCAATCCAATCCCGTTGCGCTATCTTCAGGTTCAGACGCCTCTCTGCCAAAGAGATCGAGCACATGTTAAAGCGCATAGCACACGGGGAAAAACTCACCTTGACTCCGGACGCAATCAAGGCGATAATTTACGTCAGCGATGGTGACATGCGCCGGGCGATAAACGTGCTTCAAACAGCTGCTGCTCTGGAGAAAAAGGTGGACGAGAAATCAATTTATGACGTGAACGCGATCGCGAAGCCCGAGGAAGTCAGGCGGATGTTAGAACTTGCCGTGGCTGGAAAGTTCGACGATGCCCGAAACAAACTTCATGAGCTACTCATCGATAAAGGGCTCGCAGGTGAAGATGTATTGGAGCAGGTTCACCGGGAAATTTTTAATCTCAAACTACCGGAGCGCACAAAAGTCGAGCTTGTGGACAAGCTCGGAGAGTTTTCATTTAGGTTGGTGCAAGGGGCAAATGAACGAATTCAGCTTGAGGCCATGCTAGCACACTTCGGCTTGATAAAACCAAAATCCTAACTTTTTTCTCCAACTAGTCTCCTCAAAAATGTCTTAACCTCATCAACATTTTTCAGATAGAACTTCGCGTGAGACTTTTTCAGTTCCTCCGAAACCAGAATGGTAACTCCCTTATTTTTCAGCGCTAGGAACGCGTCTTCGTCGGTCCGATCATCACCAATGTAAACTGGCGTAAGCTCCCCCTTCGAGTCAACGACACCCATTATCCAGAGTACTGCCCTCCCTTTATCCCACTCAACATTTGGTCTTATTTCGAAAACTTTCTTACCGTGGATAATCCTAACCGTACCTGAATCTACGTAAGGCTCAACTGTTTTTTCAAAAATTTTTTCCACGCTTTCAGATTCCTTTCGCGCGAGCAACCGATAATGAACACTTGCTGTTGGTCCCTTGTCTTCAACAATCACGCCTTTGATATGATTTAGTTCCTTTTGCAGCTCTCCACAAAGCTTGACCAATGTCGGACGCGCGCGCTTGCCTTCTGGCTTTACAAGTTCCACCCCAGGGCCACTTATCTCAAACCCGTGGTTCCCAACATAATAAATTCCTTCGAGCCCAACTAACTCCTTGAGATTGACGAGCGATCTGCCGCTTATTATCCCCAACGTGTAGCGTTGAGCAATGCGTTTGAGCAGTTCCTTTGTGCCGGGTGGGAGAATTGCGAGTTCAGGTCTCTCTACGATAGGGGTGAGGGTACCATCATAGTCGAACAAAAGAAATGGACCAGGTGTTAGGGCCCGTTTAACCTCATCCCAGCAGTCGAAAATATACTCCATTCAATCACGAGAGAAGCTTCGTGGCCACGCAAATGAAGTCTTCCAACCATTTGAAGACGTCGTTTCTCTTGACGATTGCCCTCAAACTCTTCATTCTTCTGCGTTTTTCCTTTGAAGTTATTTCTAAAGCATCTTTTATCGCGTCGGCAAACCCTTCTACATCGTAGGGATTAACAACTATTGCTTCCTTTAATTCCTCTGTGGCCCCTGCGAACTTGCTCAATATCAGCGTACCTGTACAATCAACATTAGCGGCGATGAACTCCTTAGCCACCAAGTTCATCCCATCTTGAAGCGGGCTTACTATACACACGTCCGCTGTCCTGTAGAGCGCGAAAAGCCTATCAGGGCCCAGCTTCCCCTCGATGTAAATTATCGGCTTCCAATAGCCCCGCATGTATTTCCAGTTGATTTCATCGGCGACCTTGGGGATCTCTTCGTTCAAGTTCATGTAGGCCGGCACGCGGGTGCGGCTTGGTGCTCCTGCCTCGACAAATACGAACTTGTTCTGGAACTCTGGGTACTTCTCCAAAAATCGATCTATGGCCCGGAATCTCTCAATTATCCCTTTGGTGTAGTCGACCCGATCGACACCGACACCTATGTATTTGTATGGGATGTATTGGGGCGCCCGAACACGTTTTATCTCTCGCCTTACCCCTGGTCTCTTAGCGAGCTTATCAATCGTGCCAAAATCCACACTTATCGGAAATGGTCTTACTTGAATGGTACGTCCTCCGTACTTCACGTTGAGTGTCCGATAGTCAACCTTGGCTCCGAGCACCTTTTCGACGCTAGCTAGGAAGTTAATGCAGTAAATCTGGAGATGAAAACCGATGAGGTCGTTCGCGAGCATGCCATTGAGCACCTCCTTCGCCCACGGCAAGAGCGCAAAGGTATTCCAAGTGGGCCAAGGGATGTGCCAAAAGTGAGCAAGCACAAGCTTTTGTTTTTTTGGGGCTTCACTCCTGATCATCTTAGGGGTCAGCGCCAAATGATAATCATGAAACCAAATGAAGGCTTTATCAGCTCCTCTTGTCTCATCCCTGACTGCCTTTGCGTATAACCCATTGGAGTGCTTGTACCCTTCCCAATATGATTTTTTGAAACTAGGCTCCCGAAACACGTTATGGCAAAGGGGCCAAAGCGTCTGATTTGAAAATCCGAAGTAAAATTTGTCTACCTCTTCTTTCGACATCCACACCCGCTTGAGTATATATTTTGGATTGTCTATGGGGACCGGACACCGGTTGCGTTTATCAACATGCTCCCGATCTGCATCACCGCTACCGCCCGCTACCCACGTGCCACCGGTGGCCTGCATCAGAGGATCCAAGGCCGCCGTCAGGCCCCCAGTAGGGGTCTTGACCTTCACTCCATCTGGCGTGTGCATGTGGATGTAGGGCTCGCGGTTAGAAACAATGATGAATTTGCATCCCTTCAGCTTCGATTTCACGAGCGTCTGCACATCCTTCGTGGACACCATCAAAATCAAGGAAACGGTTGCCCCGATGTTTTAAATATCTTTATCAGCTACCGAGAATGGTGCGCGGATGACCATTGAAGAGATCTGGCAGTTTATTGTGCCCATTTTAATATTTATCGGATTCATCGCGGCTGGGTATACGCTGAGATTTGTGTTAAACGTTTACATCACTAGGCTCACACGAAAAACAAAGACAAAGATTGACGACATAATACTCGACGCAATTAAGACACCAATAGTAGTGGTATTTTTAATCGTCGGCATCAATTTCGCACTAGCACACGCTCCGTTTGTCCCTGCTCAGATCTTGCAATATCTTCCAACTATAAGCTCCGTAATAATTATCCTGGTAGTAACGATAGTAGCTGCCAAAATAGTAACCGGGATATTAAAATACTATGGCTCCACCCGCCCAAGCTTAAAAACCCTCATGCCAATTTTTTCCAAACTCACTAACGTTATTGTATACTTCGTAGCTTTCATACTCATACTCAATGCACTTGGGATAAACGTAACAGCGCTCGTTGCCGGTCTGGGAATCGGTGGAATCGCTATAGCATTCGCCCTCCAGGAAACTCTATCACAGCTTTTCGCTGGGATGTACATCATGACAGATAGGCCAGTAAGGGTGGGGGATTACATTGAACTGGAGTCGGGACACAAGGGATATGTGGTAAGCATCGGCTGGCGCAGCACGAGGATTCGGGAGTTACCAAACAACATAATCGTGATTCCGAACTCGAAGCTGGGTGGGGCGATCATCACAAACTTTTACTTGCCCGAACAGGAGATGGCCGCCTTAGTC
>JAUWXQ010000012.1 GCA_030616305.1 Hadesarchaea archaeon | reverse complement strand
TAAATACCGTCTAAATAAAGGAAAATTTGCCTAATAATTGGCTTGAAACAAATGAGGAGGCGAATAAATGGTTGAATTGCCCGTTGCGGCTATAGATCGTGTCATACGGAAATCAGGTGCAAAGCGAGTTAGTGAGGGTGCTGCGGTTGCTCTCGCTGAGGTTTTGGAGGAGCGAGCGCTGGCAATCGCGAGCGAAGCAGCGAAACTCGCAGAGCATGCTGGAAGGCGAACGGTGCGGGACGTTGACGTTAGACTTGCCGCAAAGCGAGTATAATTTAAATTCTGTTCTCCCCAATTAGTTCGGGGTCAAAGTGAACGAGGCTGAACCGCGCGTAAGCGAGATGCCACGTCTCTACAATGTTTTCGATGTACCCAAAATAACGTCTATTCGGGCAACCACAACCCTCCGCTCCAAAATCGATTTTAGGGAAATTTTGAATCGTCTTCCAAGGGTAAGCAAAGTGAGAACGTCGAACAAGACTGTGGTGAAATTCGAACTCAAGCGCGGCAGCTACCTCCTGCTTTTCCCGACCAACTACGTCGAGATCCACGCGCAGGATGAGGGAAGTGCACGCGAGGTTTTGCTTGCATTCAGAGACGAGCTATTCAAGAACGGGCTGTTATGAATAGGGTTTCCATGCGTGAACCTTTGAAGGGTGCACGGATAGCGGTTAAAACGTGTATGGGGGTGAAGCGAGGGGAGAAAGTCCTCGTCGTCACCGACCCGCCGAGACTTGAAATTGCTCGGACCATTATCGAGGCCGCGCGTGAACTCGGTGCCAGGACGACTTTGTTGTGCATGCCAGTTGGGAAGCGACACGGTGGGGAACCGCCGAAGATCGTGGGACAAGCGATGCGCACTGCCGATGTTGTGCTCGCTCCTACCACCTATTCGCTCACCCACACCCAAGCCCGACTCCGTGCGACTCAGGCCAGGGTCCGTATCGCGACCATGCCGATGATAACTGAAGGCATGATGCAGCGTGGTGCGATACTTGCAGATTATCGTGAGGTTAGCAAATTGACTAAAAAGATAGCTGCTAGGCTCACCCGTGCGGCGGAGGTCGAGGTCACAACGCCGGCCGGCACAGATTTCGTGTTCAACATGGCGGGACGAAAAGCCTACTTGGACACCGGGATATACCACAAGCCCGGCGACTTCGGCAATCTTCCAGCAGGTGAGGTCGCCGTCGCCCCTGTGGAGGGAACTGCGGAAGGGCGCGTGGTAGTGGATGGGTCGATGGTCAACAAGGTGCATGGAAAGATTGAGATCTCGATCGAAAAAGGAATTGCAAAGAAAATTTCCAAGTCTGCTCGGCGGCTCATCAAAATGTTGAAAGAAGCCGGGCCTAAATCTAGGAACGTTGCCGAATTTGGAATAGGCACAAACCCAAAAGCGCGTCTGATAGGAAACGTTCTTGAGGATGAGAAGGTGCTAGGGACCTGCCACATAGCGCTGGGGGACAATACGAGTTTTGGTGGGAGAGTTCGGGCGGGGATTCATGTGGATGGAATATTTCTAAAGCCGACGGTAAAATTAGATGGAAAGACGATAATGGAACGAGGACGGCTTAAAATTTAGTTACTTTTCCACTTAGCTTGGATGCAGCTTCTTCATCGAGGATAAATGTACAATCGGGATGCTTCTGAAGGACAGAGGCCGGCACATCGGTAGTTATCTTACCTTCAACGGACTTGGCAACGGCTTCCGCCTTTCCCGCTCCACTCGCCAAGAGTATGATCTTCCTCGCTTCAGTGGTTGTCCCCATCCCCATGGAGAGCGCTTGGCGGGGCACTTCATCGATGGATTTGAAGAATCGCGCGTTGTCTTTTATCGTCCGCTCTGAAAGACTCACAACCCTAGTTCTAGAGTCAAATGGTGAACTTGGTTCGTTAAAAGCTATGTGCCCATTGCTCCCGATACCAAGCAGTTGAAGGTCAATTCTTCCTACCTTTCTAATAGCATCTTCATATTCTTCACAAGTTTTTCGGGGATCTTTTGACATGCCATCTGGAACGTGCGTGTTTTCCATCCTGATGTTCACGTGGCGAAAGAGATTTTCATCCATAAAATATCGGTAGCTCTGAGGATGATCCGGCGACAACCCGATGTACTCGTCGAGATTGAAAGTCACAACCTCTGAGAAGTCAAGTCCTTCCTCCCTGTGCATGCGGATGAGTTCGCGGTAACAGCCCATGGGAGTGCCTCCAGTTGCCAACCCAAGGACCAAGTTCGGCTTGTTTCTTATGGTACTCGCGACAATCTCTGCCGCCTTCTTGCTTAGTTCATCATAGCTCTTCGTAATGAGGACTTTAACCGACATCAGCGATTACCTCGTTAAGCTGGGAATTTCATCTTCTTAAACCAAACGCTAAAGAAACAGGTTTAAGCGGAAAGTCTGAAAAGGCTATTTTGGTGGCGCGATGGAAAAGCTCGCTGCAGGTATAGATCTCGGAGGGACTAATCTAAGAGGTGTTCTTTCCAACGAGCGTGGCAACTTCTTGGCAAGGAGCAAGGAAAAAATAGACCTGGGGAGCGAACGCGCGATAGTCGAACAGATAGTTAAGATGATTTGCTCGCTTTGCAATTCCAAGGAGGTTGAGGTCTCGGCACTTGAGGGAGTTGGAATAGCTTCTACCGGCCCGCTGGACATGCATAAAGGAATGCTCGTCAACCCCACAAACATTCCTTTCCCCAAGGTTCCGCTAACGAGGCCGGTCGGGCAAGAGCTAGGAGTCCCCGTATATTTACTCAACGACTGCACGGCAGCGGTGATCGGTGAGAGAGAATTTGGCGCTGGGAAGGGAGTGGATGACCTAGTCTACGTCACAATTGGGACGGGGATAGGAGGAGGAGCCATCGTGGACGGGCACCTGTTGCTGGGCAAGGACGGGAACGCCGTTGAGATAGGACATATGGTGGTCGACCCTTCCGGACGGCTGAAGTGCGGATGTGGGAAGCGAGGGCATTGGGAGGCGTACTGTTCGGGCAAGAATATCCCGAATTTTGTGCGAATGAGGCTGGCGAAGATGGATAAAAGAAAGGTGAAGAAAAGCCTCTTGTTCAAGCATGTGAAGGGAAAGCTCGCAGCGCTGCGGTCTCAACACTTGTTTGAGGCAGATAGGGCCGGAGATGAACTCTCGCTTAAACTCGTAGAAGAGATTGGAGTTTTCAACGCCATCGGCATCGCGAATGTGGTGAACGTCTACGACCCTTCGCTGATCACGATGGGTGGCAGCGTGGTCTTGAAGAACCGGGAGCTCATAATGAAACCGATCGAAGAGCATGTGGGGGACTACACGAGGAACAGGATTCCGCGAATATCGGTTACCCCTCTTCTGGAAGAGGTAGGTCTGTACGGGGCGGTCGCGGCGGTTTTGCGTTACAGCTACGTGTTTAAATAAAAAAGTTCATTTTTTGACTTTCCGAAGCTCACGTTGGAGTAGCTCATGTACTAGCTTGCCGTCCGCTCTTCCCCGTACTTTTTCCATCAGGATTCCCATCAGCGGTCCCATGGCCTCCATGCCTCTTTCGTTGACGAGTGCTCGGTTGCTTGCCACGACTTCCGTCACGAGCTTTTTCAGATCGGGCCTCGTGAACGTAGTTAGCCCAAGTTTATCCACCGCTTCTTGAACGCCGATTCTCTGCGCGACCAGCCTAAGCACCTCCGGCACGGCCTCTTTAGCCAGCTTACCTTTTGCCACTCGCGTGAAGAGTTCCGCCAACGCGTTCTTTTGTATGTTTTCAACCTTCACACCCTCTCTCCGTAGGCTCACCAAAGTTTCCTCGAGGGTTGTAGCGATCAGGGTAGGGTCTGCTTTGGTCCTCGCGATCAGCTTCTCGAAAATCTCTAATTTATCAGAAAGGACCAAGCGCTCAGCGAGTTCTCGGCTTAGCTTATACCTTTCCATCAAACGAGCGCGCTGCTTCTCAGGCAGTTCGGGCAACTTGATTTTTCTTAATCGGGCGGGTGTGATTGGGATTGGCGGAATGTCCGTTTCTGGATACATACGCTCGGCACCCGGCAGCGGACGCATGAACTCGGTGTTCCCATCGGTTAGGGCTCGACGCGTTTCCTCCGGTACGCCCTGAAGCGCTTGGTTCGCCCTACCCACAACAGCTTTCAATGCAGCTCTTGCTCTCTCTTTGTCACCTGCCACGAACACGACCGAATCCTCATCGGCGGCCCCAGCCGTGCGTTTCAACCTCGCAGTTTCTTCCTCCGAGATCCCATATCCTGGAAGTTCGTCCGTGTGGAAAATGCCTCCGACCTTCCCGTAAATTCTTGCGTGGGCCGCGAATTCCGTACCTAATCTACGTCCCGGTTGTAGCTCTTTGCCGAGAAGACCTGCAAACTTTGGTAATCTCACGGCGAGTACTTCCCCACCATCTCCGCGCATCCTGCGGATGACGCCGGACTTTGTGCCTGAAAAAACATCGGTGACATTGATGATTTTCTTCTCTGCTCTCTCCGCTCTCCTTCGTCTCAATTCATCGCGAATTTCCAGCAGGGCGATTTGTCTTCTCACCTCTCGTGTGATGACCTCCGAGATCAGCGAGAGTTCTTGGACCCCCTTGATTTCTTGACGAGCTCCACCTGCAATCGAGACGTTTATGTCCTGGCGAATAGTCCCAATGCCCCGCTTGACCTTCCCAGTGGCCCGCAGTATCTGCCCGATATAAAGGGCTGCCTTCGCCGGAGTTTCGGGGTCTGAGAAGTCCGGCCCAGTGGCGATCTCGACCAGCGGAATGCCCAGCCGATCAAGCCGGTAGTTCACGTATTCAGTACCCTCACCCATCTTCCTGGCAGCGTCTTCCTCCAAGCAGATAGTTGGCATCCCGAAACTCTTGCCGTCTGTATCGATCCTGCCATCGAGAGCTACCAGGGCAGTCCGCTGGAAACCGCAGGTGTTGCTCCCGTCTATCACTATCTTGCGCATCGTGTGCACCTCGTCGACCGGCTTGGCATTGAGCAACAATGCGACCTCAAGCGCGATGTCGAGCGCCTCCTCGTTGATTGGATGTGGAGGCTCCTCATCCAGCTCGACAAGGCAAATGGACTCAGGATAAAGCTGGTATGCGAAACCCTTGTCCTTCAGCGCCTCCGCCAGCGCCGCGCGGTCCACTTCACCCATCTCGCTCTGGGTCGGGCGCAGTCTCCGCTTCACCTTCAGCGGCGCTTCCTCGTCGCGCAGTTTCGACGGGCAGTTGCAGAACAGCTTGTGGGTGTTGAGTTCTTGGTGTATCTCGAACCCGACGCGAAGGCCGAGTTTTTCGTAGTCTAGCCCCATATCACCACCTAGTCAATTTTTGATGATGAAGTATTTCAGTAAATAGGTGACCCATGTTCCTCCAATACTCCAACTTTTATTAGTAGAGAATAGTCGTGTGTGATGAGGGACGAACTTGAGCGACATCATTAAAATCGCACTGATCCCGGCCCTGATGTTTTTGGGCATTGCGCTGAGGCAGGCCAAAGTAGGTCTGAGAGCGCGACATCTAGAGCTCTTGATTCTCTACTTCACCGCCCCCATACTGTTGTTCACCGAGGCGCTGAAAATAGAACTGGACAGCTTTTCTCTCGGCGGCATTGCTGGGATTTCCTTGGCCTACCTAACGCTCTGCTTTGCCGTGAGCTATGGGTTGTCGAGACAATTCACAAGCAAAGCAAGGGGCACAATCGTCTTCAACTCAACATTCTTTAACTCGATGTTTCTACCGTTCCCACTGATTTACGCGTTCTACGGCGATTTGTCCATTGCCCTCCTTTTTAGTATTCCAGTAATTATTGTGCACAATACCATCGGGATATTTCTAGCATCATATTGGGGGCACGGCAAGGTCGGGAGGAAGGCCCTGATTCGTGCAGTCACATTCCCTCCACTCATAGGATTTTTCGTCGGGGTGTTGGCGAGGCCGATGCTCGCCGGATTTGTCTCAAGCTCTGCATTCGGCATGTTGAGTAGCTTGGGTCTGTCGGCACTCTACTTGAGCTTGATATTCGTTGGTTTGGCCATTCCCCTCTCAAAGGACTCGCTGCTGGTGTTCCGCAATCGTGTCGCTGGCATCATTACACTGAACCGACTGTTGATATCACCCATAATTGCGCTAATTTTGATAGCCGTTCTAAACCCGGTGGGGATAGCAAAAAACACCATCATTATAATGTCTCTCATGCCACCTGGCTTCACTAATTTGATTATAGCGTCGAGGTTCGGTCTGGATGTTAAAGCGACATCTCAGAGCATCTTCCTGCCCACGCTGTTGAGTCTAGTTGCCGTCTTCGCGCTCCGGTTTTTCGCCCTGATTTGATGAATTAAATCAATTATTCAATAGCCTCTTTTATCATCTCTTTTGGCGGATAGGGATACTGTTCGCCTTTATAGAAATAGATTCTGCAACCACATCTGCATTCTTGTCTGACAAATTCAGTTGTTTCTTTAGAATATTCAGCGAGTTCCTCACAAGGCAAACATTGTCCCTTGCTAACTTCTTCCTGTATATCTTTTCCATTTATTCTGACGGTTGGCGAGCCCACGAAGTTATATTTCCTTGCCTTTTCATCTGTGTCAATTAGAATTTCTTCTACCTCGGCATTTACTCCGAGCTCTTCTAAACTTTCTTTGATTAGTTTTTTAGTTTTTACACACCAAGGACAGTCTAGAATATACAAAAGTTGGACTTTCATAATTATCTAAACCCTCCTGATTTCTGCATGCCCTACGCTGAAACCTCTCACGGAGTAGGGGCAAAAGCGGGCTTCAGGAACACATCGGGCCTAGTTCGAGGTGTAATCTCACCAGCTAGGTTGCTCTTCATGAGTTTGGAGACCTCTTTCGGATCCTTGGTCTGGGCAAGCGCCCACATCAATTTCAGCCAAGCAACTTCTGGGAGCATGTCCTCCCCAGGTATCACGCCCAGCTTGAGCAAGTCCCTCCCTGTGGAGTAGACCTTCATGTCGACCCTCCCCCAGAGGCACTGAGAGGTCATCACCACCGGCACTCGCTTTGCTACGGCGCGCTTTATCCCTGCGAACAAGGATTCCGGTACATGTCCCAGCCCGGTTCCCTCGAGCACGATGCCCTTGTCCCCCGCCTTTAGGATGCCATTGATGACGCTAGAAGACATTCCCGGCGTGACCTTCAGGAGCGCAACCTTAGACTCGAACTTCCCGTCCACCGTTACCTTGCTCTTGGGTTTTGTACGTTTGTAGCCCTCACGGAAGTACTTCAGCTCGCGCCCCTTGACCATTCCGATTGGGATGTCGTTGATGCTCATGAATGTGTCGCGGCGGCTCGTGTGGCACTTGCGTACCCTTGTCCCCCGGTGGATCAGGCAGAAATCGTCTTCCGTTGAGCCGTGCATCACCACGCAGACCTCCGCGATGTCGGACTTCCCCGCCACCGTTACCGCGCTGATCAGGTTCAGGGCCGCGTCGCTGCTTGGCCGGTCCGACGAGCGCTGGGACCCCACGAGCACGACGGGCCGGTGAAGTCCCTTGAGCGTGAAGCTGAGCGCTGTTGCAGTGTAAGCCATGGTGTCCGTTCCGTGGGCGACCACCACGCCGGAGGCCCCTTCGTTTATCTCCTTCGCAATCACCCCGCCAATCTTGGCCCAGAGTTCAGGGGTCATGTGCTCGCTGAAGACGTTGCAGGCCTCCACGACCTTGATGTTCGCGATTTCCGCGAGCTCAGGGACTGCGCTGTAAATCTCCTCGGGCGTGAAGGCAGGGAAGACAGCACCCGTCCGGTAGTCGACCCTGCTCGCTATCGTCCCGCCCGTGCCTATGATGGTCACATTGGGTTTGGATGGGTCTGGTTTGATTTCGAGTTTTGGGACTTCGAGCTTAGGTGGTTTCCCTTTCTCTAGAAGACTGATTTTCGTCCCCGTTCCTATCCTGGCGCCGAGATTATATCCACTCTTGAGTTTGAGAACTAGGTGATTTGAATCTCCAAGTTCGGTGCGAGGCATCAGCACGCCTTCATACGTTCGGCCAGCGTCCTCGACTTTTATTCGATCCCCAACGTTCACGGAGGCCGCCTTCAAAAGTTGTTGAGCCCTACCCTTGTATCCGGCCATCGCTATCAGCTTACGATAATGCATTCAAGCTTAAATCGGTGTTCCTGATTGCAGTAAAAAACTAATAAATAAGGACTTGGAGGTTTATGCGGTGCGGGGATAACTCAGTTGGGAGAGTGCCAGGCTCCGTTAAGAGCTTCTTGCGGAGAGCAAAACTGAAGTTCCCAACAGCAGACATCTGGATGTCGCGGGTTCAAGTCCCGTTCCCCGCACCATTAAGTCACAAAATCCGTTTTAACTCAGATAACGAATTTATTATAAAATCCGCGCTCTCCTCAACCCCCCAGTCTCTCCGCCTGACCCATATCGTCCGCATGCCCGCCGCTTTGCCCCCCTTGATATCGGTGAACGGCTTATCCCCTACCACTACGCACTCGGCCGGACGAACCCCTAGCCTTGAAGCTGCGAGCAAAAACGACTCCGGGTTCGGTTTAGTCTTTGGGGTGTCATCACCACCAGCGGCGACCACCTCGAAGAACACCATGAAATCTAGGTTTTTCAGCCTCTCTCCCTTCATCCCCGGCTTGCCGTCCGTGTCTGAAACGATGCCCAGCTTGTATCCTCTCTCCTTGAGATACTCCAGAGTTGCCCTCACGTCTGGGTACGGGGGGCTCTTGGCAGAATACGTGTCCCAATATAACTTCGTCAGTTCCTCCACAATCTGTTGGGGTACATCTCCCTTCAAACCGAGCTCAGCGAACAGTATCGGCCACCACTCGCCCCTGTTATATCTGGTTTTCATGTTCATCCGATCGTCGAAATCATCTAATTTCGAACTCAAGGCGGCTTCATCCATATCGATCCCGCGTTCACGGAGGTAACCTCTCAATCGCTTCGCCAACGCGCAGTGGGCCGCGTCGAGACCCATAGGTGAGTCTATGAGCGTCTCGTCTAGGTCGAAAAGAACAGCTTTGACGCCGCGCATCATCTCTCAACCCTACCTTCGCCGCCACAGAACCCGACTATGTACTCGACCGTGGTCAGTGCTGCGCGTTTCAAGACTTCCTCATCTATTCCGGGGGCCCCACATATGAGCAAAAGGACGTTCCTTGTCCCCAGTGTTATCTTCGTGTCGTCCGCGTCTCGGTACGGATAAATTGCTATCAACTTCTCCGAATCCGACACAACTGCTTCGTTGCCCTCGAGCACCATCGGTTTCTCCATCCCTATCCCTGTAAATTCCTCGCCCTTTTGTGCCAATCTCAACACCAAATCTCCTTGAAGTTTGTCCGCGCCGAAAGCTCCTATCGAGATGCATGTTTTGATCGAGGCTAGGTTGTAGGCGTCGACGAGTGTGTTTATTTTAGGCAGCGGCTTTTCAGCGAGAACCCTTCGGATGAGCGCTTCGGCCGCAGGCCTGTTCTTCGTGGGGTCGATGCCGATGCGCCAGAAGAAGTTCCGGTACGCCCTGAAAATCGGAACGTCTTTCACAGTCTCAAGGTTGTACGTGCGCTTTATCTTCTCGATTACTTTTTCCTTGAACCGCCGTAACTCCCCTTTTTCTTTTTCGACTTTTACACCATTGACATGTGCAACTAAAACTTGTAACCCCGGAAAGCGCTCTCCCAAATCCGCGCTAATTTTCATAAAGACCAACTACGCCTTCATTTTCTTGAACAGATACGCGCCCAGCAAAATCATGGCCAAGGAGAATAACCCCAGAACCGCGAAGTCCAGCCATAGCGGGAACTGGGAGGTTCCGAGGATGGCCCCCCTCAGCCCATCGACCCCGTAGGTCACCGGGTTGATGTATGCCAGAGTTTGCAGCCACCCGGGCGCGGTGCTGATCGGGAAAATAGCCCCAGATAGGAAAAAGAGGGGCATGATGAGGAAGTTTATCACAATCGGGAATGCCACCGGGTCCCCTATCCTCGAAGCTATCGCCAATCCCAGACTGACGAACCCAAGCGCCAAAATGATCATGAAGAGGAAAGCGATGAGAAAACCTGCTATTCCCGGCATCCTTGCCCCAATTAATGCGGCGACGAAAAGTAGCATCACGCCTTGAATGATCGAGGTCGTCGCGCCTCCAAGTGCTTTGCCGATCATGATGGATATCCGCGAGACCGGTGCAACTAGGATTTCTTTCATGAACCCGAACTGCTTGTCCCACAACACCGAGACGCCCGACATCGTCGCGCTGAATAGAATGGCCATTCCGACTATTCCTGGGGTCAAAAAATCGATGAAACTTCCGCCTCCTGGCATCTGGATGACTGCCCCTAGGCCCATCCCCAATATCGCGAGCCATAAAAATGGCATCACGAAAGTTGAGATTAGCCTACCCTTGGCCCGCAGGAACCACTTCATGTCTCGAAGCCAGAGCACGTAGACAGCTTGAGCGCTCATCCGATCACCTCGAGTGGGCCCTCACCATCATGCGCATTTGCTCCTTCGCCCCAGCCTCTTCCTCGCGGATGCCTCTGCCCGTGTAACGGATGAAAACGTCCTCCAGCGTCGGGCTCCTCAATCCAACCGAGCGCACCTTGCCCCCGCGCCTCGTAACGATTTCCATAAGCTTGGGGATAGTCCTCTCACCACCCGTGACCGTGAGATGTAATTGATCTTTTACCACCGTTACCTCCTTCACATACTTTGCCCTCTGGAAAATTTCAACGTACTTTTTCGGCTGAGCGACCTCGAGTGAGACTATGTCGCCTTTGAGTTCGTCCTTGAGCTTCTCCGGTTTTCCAAGCGATATGATCTTGCCGTGGTCAATAATGCCCACGCGGTCGCAGAGGTAGTCGGCCTCGTCCATGTAGTGCGTCGTCAACAATATCGTGATCTTCTCCTGTTTGTTGAGCATCTGGATGTGGTCCCATATGCTCCTGCGCGTCTGGGGGTCCAGTCCCAGAGTGGGCTCGTCCATGAACATTATCTTCGGGTGGTGCATGAGTCCCCTCGCTATCTCGAGCCTCCGCCGCATCCCGCTTGAGTAGGTCTGAACCAAAGCTTTAGCACGGTCCTCCAGGTCCACCAGCTTCAGGACATCGGCGATTCGCTTCTCCCGCTGGGCCTTGTCCATCCCGTAGACCCGCCCGTGAAAGTCGAGGTTCTCCCTGCTCGTGAGGCGGCCGTCGAGGGAGGGGTCCTGAAAAACTATGCCGATAGCTTTCCGGACCGAATCTGGCGTGCGGTGGATATCGAAGCCAGCAACCTTCGCAGTACCTTCGGTTGGTGGGAGGATCGTGCAGAGCATGTGGATGAGCGTGGTCTTGCCCGCGCCGTTCGGACCGAGTAAACCGAAGAGTTCTCCCTTTTCTATCTGGAGGTCCACGTGGTCGACCGCAACCAGACCGTTGAACTCCTTGGTCAGGTCGCGCGTTTCTATCGCAGGTTTCATTCTCTACCCTACTGTGGTGTAGCGTCATCGTTTTTTAGCCCACCGCCTAAACGGAAAATGATGAGGTTCACATCCAAGGAAACGGCATTCCTGAAGCGAAACGAGGTCTGCAGGCTGGCGACCGTTTCACGCGATGCAATGCCCCATGTTGTTCCTGTTTGTTATCTCTTCCACGAGGGACACTTCTACATCGTGACCGACTATGAAACTAAAAAATACAAGAACGTGCTCGAGAACCCGAAAGTTGCCCTAGTAGTTGACGTTTACAAACCCCACAAGGCTGTCACAATTGAGAGTAAAGCGGAGATTTTAGAAAGAGGCGAAGAGTTCAAGCGCATAAGTGAATTGTTCTACAAGAAATCGGCTTCCTCAAACCAACCCCCTAGAGGACTTCTAGACCCACCAGCTGTGACCTAGCGACCCCATTGAGGGTTCACACGTAAATGCACTGCTCACCCTCCCACAGCGCGTACTCCCATGTCCAGAAGATGAACCTGAAGTAGACCCCGAACTCTCCCCTGATGACAACCGTCTCGGCGGCTCTCCACGATTTTAGCGCCTCCTGAGCACGAGAATCAACGCGATCACAAGCACGACCGCCGCGAGCCCAGCGCCAATCCAGGGTAGGGACACTCCCTCCTCTCCCTCAGGCTCCCCAATCTTCGAGAAGTGTGCCGTGAGCGTCTTGTCCGAGTCCATCAAAACGGTGATCAAGACGTCGTTCTCATGGCCAGAAGGAACGTCCCCCGACCAGCCTTGGAACATGTAACCCCCCACTGGCTCCGCGGTCATGACCACTTGAGTGCCCGGGCTGTAGACGCCACCGGATGGGGAGAGGCTGACTGTGCCCCCATCCGAGGGAACACTAGATACCAGGAGTTCGGGGTAGCTCGTGACTCTGACTTGGTAGATCTTATTCTCAGCCCCATCTGATACCCAGAGGTGCTCGCCGTCCCACGTCAGACCTGCGGGGCTGGAGCTGGGTGGGTCGAAAGAGGTGATCACGTTGCTGCTGGTGTCGAGCTTGTAAATTTTTTTAGTATCCCCATCAACAGCCCATAGATGCTCTCCGTCCCAAGTCATTCCCCTGGTCCACCCAAAATCGAACGAGGAGACCAGGTTGCCGCTCGTATCGTATTCAAGGATCTTTGCTGGACTCTTACCATCATTAACCCAGAGATGCTCCCCATCCCACGTCAGACCGAAGGGAAGATCGCTAAGCAAGCCAAAAGAGGATATCAAGTTACCGCTTGTGTCGACCTTGTAAACCCTATTGCGAGTGGTAGAGGTGACCCAGAGGTGCTCCCCGTCCCATGTCAGGCCGTAAGGAATTCTACCAGGAGAATCAAACGAGGAGATGATATTGCCACTGGTGTCGAGCTTGTAAATCTTGTCCTCGTTGGGATCGGTGGCCCAGAGGTGTTCTCCATCCCAAGCTAAATCCCCTCCCCTGTAATCAAAACCGAAGGAGGAGACCTCCTCCAATCTTTCTGTCGCGCCCGATGCTGATCCCGCCTCCAACCCGACCAGTAGGAGCAGCGCGATCAGAAGCGTTCCCTTTCTTAACCTCACGCCTAGAGCCATACCTCATCGCTCCATAGCGCGTGCTCCCACGTCCAGAAGATAAATCTAACATAGACACCGAACTCTCCCCTGAGTCCGACCTTATCGACCACCAACTCAGGCACGACCGTGAAGTACACCCTCCCGAACACCTCTCCGTAAACCCCTCCCTCGGCTATCACTCCTAACCCCTCTTGAACACGAGGATCCCCGCGACTATCGCGGCAAGGACAACGATTCCGACGCAGATCCAGACCACGGGTAGTCCTTCCTCCTCTCCGCCCTCCCCAACCTTTGAGAAATTGGCGGTGGCCTGCTTGTCCGAGTCCATGGTCACCGACACGGTGGCGGAAGTGCCGGATGCGTCCCCGGACCAGCCCGCAAACTGGTAGTTCTCGGCGGGGTCGGCGGTGAGGGTCACGACGGTCCCCTCGGGGTAGGTGCCACCGGACGGGTCGAGCGTCACGGAGCCGCCCTCAGTGGGGTCGAGAAAAACGTTCAAGGTGTAGGACGGGGCCTCATCGTCGGTCGTGACCCGGAGCTGGTATATCCTGCCCTCAGCAACGTCTGATACCCAGAGGTGCTCCCCCTCCCATGCTAGACCTTGTGGTCTGGAGCTAGGGGGATCGAAAGAGGAGATCACGTTGCCGCTAGTGTCAAGCTTGTAGATTTTTCTAGTGTCTCCATCAACGGCCCAGAGGTGCTCCCCGTCCCATGCTAAACCTTCGGTCCACCCAAAATTGAACGAAGAAATTACGTTTCCACTAGTATCGAGTTCAATGATTTTGGTAAGGCCCACTTTACACTCATTAACCCACAAGTGTTCCCCATCCCATGTCAAACCATAAGGAATATCGCTAGGCAAGCCGAAAGAGGATATCAATCTACCGCTTGTGTCGATCTTATAAACTCTATTGCGAGTAACAGAGGTGACCCAAAGATATTCCCCATCCCACGTCAGACCATAAGAAACTATGGCGGGAGAGTCGAACGAGGAGATGATGTTCCCACTGGTGTCGATCTTGTAAATCTTGTCCTCGTTGGGATTTGTGGCCCATAAGTGCTCTCCATCCCAAGCGAGGTCCATACCCCTGTAATCAAAGTCGAAGGACGACAACTCCTCCAATCTCTCTGTCTCGCCCGAGGCGAACCCCGCTTCCAACCCGATCAGCAAAAGAGACAGAGCGAGAGCAATGGTAAGCTTCCCCAACCCCATACCTAGAACCACCACTCATCCGCCCACAACGCCTGCCTCCACGTCCAGAAGATGAACCTGACATAGACCCCGAACTCGCCCCTGAGCCCGATTTTCTCGACCTCGAACTGCTCTACGATCACGAAGTACACCCTCACAGACACCTCACCGTAGACCCCTCCCTCGGCAATCAACACGTCCACCCCTCCGCGTATCCCCAGTCCGCCCCCGATGCTCCCGCTCACGCTCTTCACCTCGACGGGGCTATCGGGGGGGCCCAAGATTATCTCGAGGTCGGCGAAGACGGATGGTGTAGCATAAATTGAGATGGGGATCGGGCCCGCCGGATACGTGCCAAGCCAGATGTCCGCACTCATCTCGCCGGATAACCTGACCCTGAGGCCGATGTCGGATATCCGTTCCTCCCCTCCTGGGAGTACCCAGAAGCCGCCCCCGAGGTCGATCCCCGCGGTGAATTCCCATCCACTGACTTCCACCTTCGCGCTGAATCCAACTTGCGCCACATCCACCCACTCATCGTACTGCGTGGAGCGGAGCGTGAACCCTATGTTGAGGTCCTCGATGTCCAGGCTGTAGTCCCCGTCCCCTATGCTTCCCCAGATCCCGAGGTCCGAGAGAGTTTTTGCGGCGGAGATCAGACCACTGGGCAGTGGGTACTCCACAGTTATCTCCCAGTAATTTTCATCCGTCTCATTCGTATGATACACCACATCCACTCCCTCGATCATGTTTTCAAGCCAATCGGGGGTTTGAATGACCATGGGGTGGAAGGAAAAACTCCCTCTTAGATTATTATTCTCATCATACCATCTTACCACTAACTCCGGATTCGTCCCGAACTTCCCCATGTTGAACTCTGCCCTCCAGACGTTATCACCAATGTTCTCACCATCCTTATTCTCCGTGTTCAGGGTGTTCTCCGTGTCTGTCATCTTGAAATTAACTCTATACACTTCAGGAGAGATGCCAGAAGAATTGAAATAATAATTATCGTAAATGTCCACATTCTCGAGGAAGAACCCCGCGTACTGGCTCCAGAAGTCTTCGGAACTGATGCTGGGATCCGAGAACGCCCCGGAGGAAGGGTACCTGAAGTTGTCCGTTCCATCGGTGGCCGTGAAGTAGTACGTGTGGTCCCCTATGTTCTCCTTGTTGCCCACCTCTTGGTATGGGTACCAGGTGTAGGAGTAAACCACGTTGTCAGTTTCTGGCCACGGCCCATTCTCTGGGGCCCCGTTCTCCATCTTGTATGGTTCACCGTTGATGTACACGAACACATCTTCTAGCACTGAGTTTTTGGGTATGATGGCGGTCACCGTGTAAGTGAAGGGAGGGTTCTCTTCAAGGACCCCCTGACCTGGGTCCACCCCCTCGTTATCGAGGACGAACGGAACCGCGTGGTAGGAGCCGGTCCACGATCCCTCTAGATTGTCACTGAGTAGGAGAATCGTGACCTCCCCGTCGCCTCCCGGGGGAAGCCTAGCGAAGATGTCGTCCGGGGTAATCTCGTAGTTATTCTCGTAAAACACGTTCTCCGTCCAGACTTGGAGCGCGTTCTCCTTCAGGTTGTCCAGCACGCAGGCGAACTCGAGGAGTTCCCACCGCCCGACCCCGACCGCCATCCCTCTGAGCGATTGGTTCTCGAAGGCCTGCACGTAGTTGTCGTGGGAGCCGACCGCATCGAGATCCCCAACTTGGAAGACGCGCTCGAAGAGCCTGTTATCGCTCTCCCCGGCGCCCTCGACCACGACCCTCACGTCGAAGTACCCGAGGGCGTTGTCGAGGAGGTTGTCGGCCGGGTCGTAGGTTGCCCAGAACCGCAGGCTCTCCCCGATGTTCTCGTTCTCGTCCACCTGGAGCTCGTGCTCGTTGTCCGTCATGTCCCTCACCCATATGCTAACGTCCTCTGCGGTCACGTTCTCCCACGGCCCGACCAGCTTCACCGTCACCCCTATCCGCGTGTTCTCCTTCGGGAGGGCGCGCCCCTGCAGCAGGTCCTGAACAGAGGGCTCCGACCAGAGGGAGCTCACGCTCCGATCGACCACGCTTTCCGTGGCCTCGGCCGATTCCACGACGGTCACGCGGATGGTGAACGTGTTCTCGCTTGAACTGTAAATGCCCTCGCCGTCGAAGTAGACCGTGACCGACCACTCCCCGACCTCCTCCGGGGCTTGGACCTCACACCACGCGATTCCCCAGACCTGCGCGTCGGCATCGGCCTCCGGGGGCCTTGGATGTCCCTTGTATAAGGTGTAGTTCTCGTAATTCTCCCCGAATACGTTCTCCCACCTGATGGGCATGTTCTCGATCCCCACGGCCGGAGCGTCCCAATCGGTGAGGAAGGCCCCAAGCTTGAAGTTCTCACCCGGGGCGACCTCGAAGGGGGATTGGTTCAGAGGGACCAGTTTGGTCGTGACGAAAGAAGTCAGGAACGGGTATCCGTCGTTTGTCTCGCCGTCGTTATCCCAAATATCTCCATTCTCCACATCATAGTAAGGATTACCCACAAAGTCCCAAGGAGTGTCCAGCCCCTCGCTCCAAGTATTATCCGTGTAAGTCCTCACGTTCTTCATCTCAGCCGTCGTCTTTCCAGTCCCTCCATCGCTTGTCGACTGACTAGAGTTTTCGTTGTCCCAGAATGAGTTGGATATTGTTCCACAGTACCATCCGACGAACCCACCTACATAACCGCCTGTACCAGTCACAAGACCGGTTGAATAAGAGTTAATTATCGTCCCATGTTCATTTTCCCAGGCCGCGTTTGCCCCGACGAACCCGCCGACGGGGTCAACGCCCTTGCTTGCTCCCCGCGAGTAGGAATCTGTTATCAATCCCGTCTTTTCGTTCAGCCCGACGAACCCGCCTATTCTGCTTCCTTCGTACTCACCACCAGTTTCCACACCAGTTGCGCTCCCCGTCGCGTAAGAACGGGTTATCGTCCCCTCGTTGTACCCCGCAAATCCACCCACAAAAGCCTCAGCGCTTGCGGCCCCCGTCGCGTAAGAACGGGTTATCGTCCCCTCGTTGTGTCCGACGAATCCGCCGACGTACCATCCTATTCCCGTCGCGTCCCCCATCGCGTAAGAATCAAGTATCCACCCTCTCCTGTTCCATCCGACGAGCCCCCCCACTTCGCCGTGCGAACTGACATTTGCGGTTGAGTAACTGTCTTTTATTATACCTCCTGGGCGGTTGTATCCGACAAGCCCCCCCGCGGCTGGGTCAGTTCCGCTTACAGAACCCGTTGAATAACAGTTTTCTACTGCGCCCTGCATCAACCCAGCAAGCCCACCTACGTGCCTCCGTGCAACTATATCTACACCTATAAGCCCTACATTTTTAACCCACCCACTGGAACTTACCCAACCGAAAAGACCGACGTAGCTCGTGCCGGGCCTGTTTATGTACAGGTTTTCAATCACGTATCCCCGTCCGTCGAGGCTCCCAGAAAACCTGGCAGCAGATCTCCCGACGGGCACGAACCCGAATTTTTGTTCCGTGTTTTCGGCATTTTCGTTCCAGTTTTTCGTGGCGGAGGCGTCGATGTCGTTCCCGAGCGCGTAGTATGCCGTCAGATTGTCCTTCATCGCTTGAAGTTGATTGACGTTCGTTATTATCCAGGGGTCTTCGAGTGTCCCTGAGCCTTCCATAAGTAATGTGTATAACGGTTCTTCTATTCCTTCTATTGCCACCAAAAACGGGTAACCGTCGTTTATGTTTTCACTAGCATCCATGTTCCAGATGTCCTCGTCCCCCACATCGTCGTACGGATTCCCCACAAAGTCCCATGGGGTGGTCAAGCCAGTGCTCCAGCTTGTATCGGTGAAAGTCCTAACGTTCTTCATGTTTTCCGTGGCCTTTCCCGTCCCTCCATCGCTCGTCGATCGCCCAGATGTCTCCGTGTCCCAGAATGAGTTGGACACCGTTCCCTGATTACCCCCGACGAGCCCGCCAACGCCACTACCTCCGACGCTCGGGACACCGGTGGAATACGAGTTGGACACGATTCCAGTAGTGAAATTAAACCCGACGAGCCCGCCAGCCCACCATCCATCAGCGTGCGCAGAACCCCTCGAATAGCAGTTTTTCACCGTTGCCTCATTCCGCCCGACCAGCCCGCCCACCTGTTCACCGCTACCGCTCACGGAACCGGTGGAATAGCAGTTGTCCACCGTACCACCAGAATGATAATTATGCCCGACGAGACCACCCACGTGCCAATCACCAGTCACGGAACCCGTCGAGTAGGAGTTGTATATTTTTCCCGGTCCTTGATTCGACCCGACGAGACCACCCACCCTATCATCGCCGCTCACGGAACCGGTGGAATAGCAGTTGTCCACCTTCGCAGGGGTAGCCCAGTATCCACTAAATCCGACGAGCCCGCCTGTATGAACCCGACCAGTCACGTTCACGTTCTCCAGCCCCACGTTCTTCACAACACCTTGGGAACAACCGAAAAGACCGACAAAGTCTGTGGTGGGCCTGTTTATGTACAAGTTGGTGATCTTGTACCCCTGCCCGTCGAGGCTACCCGTGAATGCCGCATAAGGTGTCCCAACAGGCAAGAACCCAGCACCGTTATCCCATCCTATTGTAGCGGATGCGTCTATGTCGTTGCCGAGGGCGTAGTGGGCAGATAGGTTGTCTTTCATCTCCTGCAATTGGTCCACGTTGGTGATGATGTAGGGATCTCCCGGTGTCCCACTGCCCGAACCAGAATAAGCGGAAGCGGGCGGAGAGCTAGAGATCAACATGGTAAATGCAAGCAAGAACACTAACATGAATCCTGCGACCAAGCATCTTCGACTGCTTTTTGGGTGCAGTATCATCAATCTTAGTTTAATAAGTCTCTTAAATATCTTGCGACGTTATCATTTTTTAGTCCTCATGCTTAAACGAAAAATGATGAAGTTCACATCCAAAGAGACGGCATTCCTGAAGCGAAACGAGGTCTGCAGGCTGGCGACCGTCTCGCACGATACAAGCCCCCATGTCACGCCCGTCTGCTACCTCTTCCACAAGGGCCACTTCTACATCACCACCGACTACGAGACTAAAAAATACAAGAACGTGCTCGAGAACCCGAAAGTTGCCTTGGTCGTTGACGTCTACAAGCCCCACAAGGCGGTCGCGGTCGAGGGAGAAGCAGAGGTCTTGGAGCGGGGCGAGGAGTTCAGGCGCGTCAGCGGGTTGTTTTACAAGAAATTCGAATGGGCGAGAAAAGACCCGTGGGAAGAGGGAGAGTCCCCGATTCTCAAGGTAAAGCCAGTAAAGAAATCTACCTGGGGCCTTTGAGGAACGAAATTACCTCTGCGGCTCGATGATCACTTTTATTGATTCTCCAGCCTCGGCGACGAGCTTGAAACCCAGGCCTGCCTCTTTCAAACTCAACCGATGCGTGATCATATCGCGCACGTTCACCTTCCCCTCGCTGATTAATCTCATCGAATCTTTGAGGTCCCCGGGCGCCGCAGCGTATGAGGTCTTTATCGTTATCTCATCACGCCAGTAATCGATAAGGGGGATCGGGACATCGACGCCTGGGGACGGAACAGCGAAGAATAAGATGGTGCCCCCGCGCTCCACGCATTTCGATGCTTGTTGGCTCGCCTGTGGTGCCCCCGTACAGACTATCACGCGGTCAGCAAGCCTACCCTCGTTGATTTGGCGCAATCTCTCCGGTACATCCTCTTTGGCATGGATTGCAGCGTCTGCGCCGAATCTTTTTGCAGCATTCAAACGGTATTCGTTTATGTCCGTCGCGATCACCCTTTTTGCCCCTTTGGCACGGCCAAGCTGTACGTGAAGCAGCCCGGAAATACCGCTGCCGAGGACCAGAACCGTATCTCCATGCTTGACATTTGCCAGCCTCTGCCCTCGCACCACGCACCCCAGCGGCTCGATGAACGTTCCCTCCTCGAAAGACATGTTGTCGGGCAGGATACAGACACCGCGTTTCACATTTAGCGCTGGCACGCGGATGTATTCGGCAAACCCTCCAGGGTCGTAGTTGGTCGTGTGTAGGGTCTCGCAGGCGGTTTCATTACCGCGTTCACAATACCGACAGTTGCCGCACGGAACGTGGTGGGAAACGAAAACTCGGTCACCAACTTTATAGCGCATCGTGCCCTCTCCGACCTCGACTATCTCCCCCGTGGCTTCGTGACCCAGCACCCTGGGGGCTTTCTTAACCCGGTACCATTCAAGCACGTCGCTGCCGCATATTCCACAGGCCATCACTTTCATTAAAAATTCGTCCGCCCCTACCTTTGGCTTGGGTAGCTCCTCTAAACGAACGTCTCGGTTGTTGTAGTACATGGCGACGCGCATACGTGGCCCTCAGATGAGTTTAGTTTAGGATAAGAAGCTTTAAGATTTCCTTAGTTTCCCGCTTTCTTTTTTACCTTTGATGGCTCTCTCTTGCCCAAGTTGCGCCCACGGTTTTAAGCTTGAAAATCCGAGTGGTTTGTTTTTTAATCGATTAATCGTCATTTTTCGGCAATTTTTATCTCATATTTTAATCGAATTTTCATTATAATCCCCTATTTTCGGGCAATCAGACGAATTTTTGACTACTTCGCCTCTTTGATGATCTGTATGAGTTTGCCCATGCTGCTAATTTCTATTGCGCCGCTTAACGTTATTAATCGTGCGAATCTAGGGTTGGCTTCTGCGCCCAACTTGAGTGCAAGGTCACCTTTGTGGGAAACAGTTATTGTAAGTCCATCTTTCCTTAATTTTTCGGCTATCCCCTTCAGTTGCGTAAGCTTTTTTAAATTTAATAGATTTAATAAATCCCTGATTGGTTGTATGTCTTGCAGGTCGATGCCGATTCTTTTGTCCTCTATGTCTAAATGAAGGATTTCTCTCCCGCCTCGAAGGACGCTGATTTCCCCCGATCTAAGAGTATGCATGGGCCCAGTTAGCATTTCCATAAGTTCGCCCAATGAAAACGGCATGGGGGCTACTTACCTTCCTCTAGGGGCTTTCTTCTAGGGTAGTACGCGATGTTCAATAAAATTGCCCCTGTCAGCTTTGTTTTTAACCCTGCAGTTTCTATCACGAAGTCTTTAAATCTAAGTTCAAGGTCAGACTCTTTTCCAGCGAGCTTCTCCAACACTTGCGCAAAAGTTTCAGCAAAGCCTTCTTTTTTCTCTATTTTCTCCATCAATATCACCACCTTTGAGTTTTATCGCCATCTTCCTAAACGCATCTGACTGTATATACCCTTTCCGTAAATAAAAATCGGTGCTTCCGAGGTGAATTTCAGCTTCTCATTTTTCATAAAATTTCTTCAAGACTTTTAAGGTTAAACTCCGTGTTAGCACAACCGTTCTTGGCACGCAACTCCAACAACGCTGGTTTTGTGATCATCAACGCCCAAATTTCCTTTCTTGCGCATGGTACCAACTGAAGGTCGCCCCCATCGTACCCACGGTTTTAAGCCCGAAAATGTGAGTTGTGGGTGGAGGCGTTGGGCCTTGCTTGAAGAATTTTACATATCTGGAGAACCGATCAGTTTTAAAACTCTCGGCAAGACTCTGCCACGGCGCCCAAAATTGATGAGATTGCGAAGCCAAGGTGATGAACTTATGGTAAAGTTTTTTATCTTCTCAGAACATGTTCTAAAGGGGTGAAATCTATGATGCGAAAGAAGAAAAAGCCGAAAAAGAAAAAGCGTCGCTGAAGCTTCTTGATCTCATCGGCCAAGCGGCCAGCCAACCACCATTTAATGTTGCTTAAATTCCGAGATACGGGAGCCCTTGGAAATTTGGATTCATCTATCTTTTGAAGCCATCGGTCCTGCCTTTCTTGCTACTTTTAATCGAATGTCTTAATGGATGTCCACACTTGGGGCAAGTATCTGTGTTTATTCTTCCTCGCCATCTGCAACGGGGGCATGTTAGAAATTTATGGGCCACTACTTCGCCCTCCCTTTTTCTTTTTTCTCGGAGTTTTGGTCCATCGAATCAAAGTTAGTTTTCTCTTTATTAATAATGGGTAGCCAAAAAAGGATGAAAGATTCCCTCCACACAATCTCCCAGCAAAACAAAGTCC